>CACJAI010000005.1 GCA_902591315.1 uncultured Alphaproteobacteria bacterium | reverse complement strand
TTAGCTTTAAAAGATAACAAAGATTATAATGTTGAACAAATTTTTGAATATCCAAAAAAAAAATATGACTTAATTATTCTTATTGGGATTAGATCTATAATAAAAAGAAATTTAGACAAAGATAAAATTCTTCCATTTTGTTCTAAATTAATTGATATGGGCGATAGTGCCTTAGATGAGAGGAGAAACTATGAGGATGCATATATTTATTTCATACCATCAGATACAAAACTCTATGATCATTATCATTATTTACCAAAATTTATATTAGAAGATTACTTATATCCAACTGAAGAAAAATCTAAAAATTTAAATGTCTATATCGATCATTTTAAATATCAAACAAAAAAGGAGAGACAGGTTTCAATAAACGCTATAAATAAAATTTTTACCGATATTAAAAAATCAGAAATTCCATTAAATATATTTTATCATACTTCAAATGGCATAGAGACAAATAGAATGATGCCAGAAATACCAGAGGAAAATATATCTCAATGTGCTAAATTTATACCTTTTGAAGAGATTTCAAAAATTTATAGGAAATCAGATATTTTTTTACCTACGCATAGAGAAACTCAAGGAATGTTAGCACAAGAAATTGGAGCTTGTGGAGGAATAACTGTCTTACAAGATTGGATGTACCCTCAAAATACCCATCATCAATTTCCATTAATTTATTACAAAGAAGATCAAAAAATTGATTTTTTATTTATAAAAAAAATTTTGGATAAACGTTCAAAAAATGAATTTAGAAACATAGTTTTAAAATATTGTGGATTTGAAAATTTCAAAATTGAACTTCAAAAATTAATTAGATTACTGTTTAATAGTACATAGTTTTTTAATTTAAATTTATCAACTTTAAAAAATGGAAGATAATAAAAAAAAAGTAGCTGGATGGTATTTGCCGATAAAAGAAAAACATTTTGAGAGTTTTCTTATAGCGAGTGCAGAACCAGGTAAAGACGGTGAATATCAAAAGAACCAAAGATTGAAATCATTTACATTCCTAGAACATTATAATACTGCTATTGATATTGGTGCTTGTGTTGGATTTTGGGCAAGAGATCTTTGTGAAAAATTTTCTAATGTGATTTGTTTTGAACCCTCACCTGAGAATTCTGAATGTTTGAAATTAAATTTAAAAAATTATAATAACTACAAACTCTATGAAATAGCATTGTCTAATGTGACGGAAACAAAAAAATTATCTTTATCAGAAGAAGGCGTTGGATCAAATAGTTTAAGTGATCCAAATATGGCTTTAAACAAATTCATATATGTCCCAACAAAAAAATTAGATGAATATAATTTTAGAAATCTCAGTTATATTAAGATGGATGTTCAATTCCATGAATTAGAAGTTCTAGAGGGTGCAACTAAGACACTTCAGAATAACTCACCAATTTTGTGTATTGAATGTGCGCGTAGAAATAATCAAGAATTGACATATGTAAAAAAAATAGTTGGTCTATTAGAAAAATTCAATTTCAAAATTATTGGTGGTTTAGGTAAAGAGCTTTTTTTTAAAAAATTATAAATTTATTTGGAGAATTAAATATACTAAGATAAATCTTGAAAATAAATGTATTTAAATAGTAAAACGACCTAAACTCCAGTTACTACAAATATAGTTAGGAGGATTTTTACGAAAACCCTCCAAAGGTTCATCATTAAAATTTTTTGTTAAGTACAATTTATTTTTCTCCTCTGAAAAACAAACCAGATAAATATGATTAAATGTTTGTTTTAATTCTTTAAGCGTATCTGGTAAATATTTTTCATATATCTCTATCTGTAAAGTAACTGATTTACTTCGTTTCAATAAATTTCGAGCACCTCTTAGTGCTTGTAATTCGTGTCCTTCAATATCAATTTTAATAAAATCAAAAGTCTCTGATGAAGTATAAATATCATCTAGACGTTTAGTCTGTACTATCTCTTTTGAGAGTTGATCTGAGAATATATTTTGAAATAGCTTGACTTGCTCCATATCTAATGTGTGTCCTTGATTATAAGTTTTACTAACATAAAGAGTTTTTCTAGTATTTTCATCTGATACAGCAATATTAAATGCTTTCATTTCATAAGTTTCAATTGAATTTAATCTTTCAAAAATTTCTTTTTGAGGTTCATATGCATCGACTTTTGAAGCACCGTATTTGATATAATTTAAAGAACAAAATCCTATATTCGCACCTAAATCAAGAACTTTAAAATTATTTTTTATGAATAATGATGCTAGCATTGCATCAATATGATTTTTATTCTTTGAATAATTTATTTCATGCTTATTATCCAATTTTAGTTGTAGGTGATAATCTCCAATTTTTTTTCTAAATGTGTTTATCATTTATCTCACGAGCCTGATTTACTATTAAAATTTATTACTATTCAAAGAGTATATTAAATTAAGTTAATAATCCTAGTAGTGTATTAATATCATTCCCACTCAATAGTAGACGGAGGTTTACTTGTTATATCATATAAAACTTTGTTTACTCTAGGGACATTATTAATTATATGAGTTGATACTTCAGATAAAGTTTCAATATTAATCTGTGTGACATCTGCTGTCATTCCATCAACTGAATTAATACACCTTAAAACACATGTCTCTTCGTAAGTTCTCTCATCACCCATTACACCTACAGATTTGACAGGAAGTAAAACGGCAAATGCTTGCCATGATTTGTTGTATAAATCTTTTTCAATCAAAAAGTTAATAAAAATTTCATCTATTTCTCTTAAGGTATCTAATCTTTGCCTATTAACCTTTCCAATACATCGAATACCTAGTCCTGGTCCTGGAAAGGGATGTCGATTAACAAATCTCTGATCTAATTTGTAAAATAGACCTAATCTTCTAACTTCGTCCTTAAAAAGCTCTTTAAAAGGCTCTATAACGTCAAATTTAAGGTCTTTTGGTAAACCTCCAACATTATGATGAGATTTTATTGTGACACTCTTTCCCCCATGGTAAGAGCGACTTTCTATAATATCAGTATATAGAGTCCCTTGAGCGAGGTAGAAATCTTTTTGTGATAATTTTCTAATATACTTTGAAAATACCTCTATAAATAAGCCACCTATAATTTTCCTTTTAAGTTCAGGATCAGTAACATTTTTTAGTTTTTTTAAAAAAATATGTTCTGCATTAATTATATTTAATTTTAAATTAAATGATTTAAATACAGATTTTATATTTTTAATATCATACTTTCTAAGTAATCCATTATTGACAAATATAAAGTGAACGTTATCAAGTTTCAAATATTTTGAAATAGCAAATGCCAAAACTGTAGAGTCGACCCCACCTGATACAGCACACACTATATTTGGTTTTTTTTCTTTTACATTAATTCTTAAATATCTACCAATAGTTTGATGTAAATCATTGTTTTTCCAATTTTCTTTTAATTTACAAATATTAAATAAAAAATTTTTTAAAATTTGATTTCCAAATTCAGAATGTGTAACTTCACAATGAAATTGTATTGCATAGATATTTTTTTTATGAATAGCTGCTGGTATTTTATTTTTAGTTTTAGCAAGAATTTTAAAACCTTTTGGAATTTTCGTTAAACTATCTCCATGAGACATCCATACTTGTTGTTCAAAGTTAGTGTTCTTAAAAAAATCACATTTTGATGTCTTTATAATAGTTTTTCCATATTCTCTTTGTTGGCTTTTTTCTATAATACCCTCAAATTCTTTTGAGATATATTGAAAACCATAACAAATTCCCAGAATTGGAATAGGTATTTGGTCTAAGTGAATATCAATTTTTGGTGAATTTTTATTTAGAACTGAGTCTGGCCCCCCTGATAATATTAAAACTGAATGGTTTAAAATATTAGTAACATTATTGAGATACTTTGGAGGATAAATCTCTGCATACACTCCCAGCTCACGAATTTTCCTTCCAATTAAATGTGTATATTGAGATCCAAAATCTATAATTAATACTGATTTATTCAATTGGAGCGGTAATTTGGAGCTTCTTTTGTTACTTGAACACCGTGAACGTGACTTTCGTTAATCCCAGAATTAGTTAAACGGACAAATTTTGCATTTTTTTTAAGTGTATTAAGGTTCTTAGATCCTGTGTATCCCATTCCGGATCTCAAACCTCCTGTCAATTGAAATAAAACATTAGATACTTGGCCCTTATAAGGAATTCTTCCTTCAATACCTTCAGGAACTAATTTGATAGCTTCATTAATTTCATCTTGAAAATATCGATCTGCTGAACCTCTGGCCATAGCTCCCAGAGAGCCCATTCCACGATAAGACTTATAAGATCTCCCTTGAAATAGAAAAACTTCTCCAGGTGACTCATCTGTTCCAGCAAATAAAGAGCCTGCCATGATACAGTTGGCTCCAGCTGCAAGAGCTTTTACAATGTCACCAGAATAACGTATCCCTCCATCAGAGATCATTGGAATTTTATTTTTATTAGTTATTGTAGCAATATCTTGAATTGCAGTAAATTGAGGTACTCCAACACCTGCAACAATTCTAGTAGTACAGATAGAACCTGGACCAATACCAACCTTGATTGCATCTGCACCTAATTTAATTAAGTCTTTAGCAGCTTCAGGTGTAGCAATATTACCTACAACTATAGGTAATTTTATTTTTTTTCTTATTTTTTTAAAAGACTCTAATACTGCTGATGAATGACCATGAGCTGTGTCTATGAATAAAATATCAACACCAGCTTTATCTAATTCTATAGCTCTTTGTAAGTCATTAGGCTTACTTCCTATTGCAGCACCAACTAATAATTGTCCATTTTTATCTTTAACAGAATAGGGAAACTTCTCTCCTCTTTGAATATCCTTAACAGTAATTAAACCAATACATTTATTGTTATTATCAGTTACAACTAGTTTCTCTATTCTATTTTCTTGTAATAATTTTTTAGCAAGACCAAATGAAGACATTCCTTTTGATTGAGTTTGAGTAATAGAGATTACTTTTTTAGTCATTAAATCTTTAACTTTAGTTTTTTTATTAATTACAAATCGAACATCTCTATTAGTAATAATACCCTGAAGTTTATTAGCTTTATCGACCACTGGAAAACCAGATATATTTTGTTTTTCCATGACATTTAAAACATCTTCAATTGTATTATTAGGACTCATTGTTATTGGATTATAGACAATCCCTGCTTCGTATCTTTTTACTTTTTTAACTTCATAACTTTGCGTCTCAATATCATAATTTTTGTGAATTACTCCTAAACCGCCATTTTGAGACATTGATATTGCCATTTTAGACTCTGTTACAGTGTCCATTGCTGCTGATATGATAGGAATATTTAGTTTTATATCTTTTGTTAGATTTGTTGAAATATCGACGTTATTCGGGAGAATAGTTGATGCTTGGGGTTTCAATAAAACGTCATCAAACGTTAAATATTCTTTAACTTGGGCCATGGCCAATATTAGTTTTTTTTATGTTAAAATCAAGATCTGACTAAGATAGTTTTCTTCCGTCATTGAGACCAGCTTCATAGTCTAGTGGATCTACATCATCTAAGCACCCTAGATTAATACCCATACCATTTGGATCAGTTCTTCTATTGTGGTGAGTGTATATCCCGCAATGCTTGCAAAAAAAATGTTCAGCTAAATTTAGATTAAATTGATAAAGAGATAGATCTTCTTTTCCCTTTAAAAGTTTAAAATTAGATTTAGGAACCATTATCATTTTTGCATTTTTTCTAATACAAATGGAGCAATTGCATTGCATTATTTTTTCAAGATCAGAGTCAATCTCAAACTCAATAGCCTTACAGTGACACGATCCTTTATGAAGCACGGCTATTTTCTTTAAAGAAATTTTTTAAAATATTTTTAGTTTCACTCGCCGTTTCTAAAATAGACATATGTCCAGACTCTTCTAAAACGACTGTTTTTGACCCCTCTATATTTGAAGCCAATTCTAGACCCACTTTTTTAGGAGTCATTTTATCATGTTTGCCTACGATACATAAAGTTGGGTGTTTAATACTTTTAGCAGCAGTTTCGCCATTAGTATATTTATCGCAAGCATTGAAGTCTGCACCAAGGGTGCCGTCATTATTTGAAGATACCAACTGACCACCCATACCTAAATGACTTAATCCTGGAACAGGATGGCCACCTTTATGACCTAAAGGTCCATGAACCCAATCCATCATAAGATCAACTGCTTTTTGATCTTTATTTAATGCTAAGTCTAAAAGTTCAGTGTTCATCTTCATTGACATAGATCCATTGATTAGTGCAAGTAAATCTAATTTCTCTGGATGTCTTTGTGCAAATTCTAATCCAACCAAACATCCCTGTGAATGACCGACGTACGAGGCTTTATCAATACCCAAAGATGTTAATAGGTCTGCAACCCAATCAGCCATCTCCTCAATCGTTTTTAATGGTGGTCCTTCTGAGTCACCATGGCCGGGTAAATCTACTGCAATTGTATTGTAACCATGAAATGCAAAGTATCTTGTTTGAAGCACCCATGTGACATGACTCAAACCACTACCATGAACAAATACTATAGAGGGTTGATTTTTATCTATTTCTCTTCCACTAGATGTGTAATATGCCTCTTTTCCATTAACTTTAAGCTTCATTTAGAAGCTACAAGTCTTGGCTTTTGAGATGCTCTGAAACCATTTTCAAAGTCATTAATAATGTCATCCATGTCTTCCAAGCCAACTGAAAAACGTATCATATCTTCAGTTAAACCTGCTAACTCTAATGATTTTTTATCCATTTGAGAGTGAGTTGCAGATGCTGGGTGAATAACTAGTGATTTTGCGTCGCCAACGTTAGCTAAATGTGATGTTAGTTTTAAAGAGTTAATAAATGCGTGACCAGCTTCTTTGCCTCCCTTAATTCCAAAAGCTATCATTGAGCCAGCGCCCTTAGGCATTAATTTTGCTGCAACTTTATGATCAGGGTGATCCGGTAAACTTGGATGATTTACCCAAGAAACACTTGGGTTGTTACTTAAGTAATCAACCATTATTTTGGTATTGGATAAATGCTTTTCCATTCTCACTGAAAGAGTTTCTATTCCTATTAAAATATTAAATGCATTTGTTGGACTCATACATGGACCAAAGTCTCTCATGCCCTCTGCCCTTGCTCTCATAGTAAATGCTGCTGGACCAAATTCTTCTGCAAAAGAAAGACCGTGATAACCATCATATGGTTCAGTCATTGTTGGAAACTTATCTCCCTTAGTCCAATCAAAGTCACCCTTTTCAACAATTATACCACCCATAGAAGTGCCATGACCTGCCATCCATTTTGTTAGAGAGTGTGTGATTATATCTGCACCTAATTCAAAGAGATTACACAAATATGGTGTGTTAAATGTTCCATCGACCATTAAAGGAATACCTGCGTCTTTTGCTATTTTGGAAATTTCAGGTAAATCCATAATTTCTATGCCAGGATTACCAATCAACTCACCCCAAATACATTTTGTATTTGGTTGAATTGCCTTTTTAAAACCCTCTGTGTCTCTGGGCTTAACAAAAGTTGTTTCAATGCCAAATCTTTTTAAAGTTAGTCTCAGTAAGTTAAAAGAGCCTCCATACAATTGCGATGAGGAAACAATATGATCACCTGCACTACAAATATTTAGAAGAGCTAACATCATTGCACTCATACCAGAGGCAGTAGCTAAAGCAGCAGAGCCGCCTTCTAAAGCTGCAACTCTCTCTTCAAGAACAGAAATAGTTGGATTGGATATTCTGCTGTAGATATGCCCACCCTCCTCTAGATTAAATAAGGCAGCTGCGTGATCTGCGTCTTGGAATAAGTATGATGTTGTTTGATAAATTGGAACGGCACGGGAGCCAAAATTTTTATCTGGCTGATGCCCACTATGTAAGGTTTTAGTGTTAAATTTGTATGTTTTTGGATCGGTCATAATTTAAATATATCATAATTTTTATATTGTAAGTATTACAAAAAGTCTCAATTCATACACTTTGGCTCAAAACCAAAATTTCTATCAACAAAATACTGAGATTTTTTTGCTTTCCACATATAATTTTCTCTGACATGTGTTGGGTCTCTGTCTGAAAAATTTTCAATCAACCAATCTAAAGAAATGGCCATTTGATGAACATGATAAGCGGCATCTTTTTGATCAGTTGAAAAATTCTTTAGACCACTTGGATCTTTTCGTTCTCTATACTTTTCAACATCTGTAAGACCTAAATTAAGAACATCTATGGTTTTAAAAATTCTTTGTTTTAACTCTGCAGGAAACTTGTTGTAATTCCATACTTCTGTTATAGCCAATAAACCTAAAAGATTATTTACACCTTGTGAGTGATACCAGACATCGCGAACACCTCTGAAACTATTATTATGAATATAGCCATCTTCATAAATTACCTTACTAGCTTTTTTAATACCTCTATCAAACCAAAAATCTACTTCTTCTAATTTATTTTTCCATGCTAGATAAGCTATAACAGAAATTGTACCATCTGCCATTTGGATAAAAGCACGATCATCGTTTAAATGTTTATCAGCCCAAGGAAAAATATATTTTTCGTATAATTTTTGAATGTATTTATCAATTAAGATAAATTGTTCTTTTGAGAACTGGTCTTTAACCAGATATGCATTAATTATAAAACTAGCACCATATATATGGGCTTCGTGAACTTTATGTGGTAAGCATTTAGCTTTTGTATCTCCTTTTGAGCCCCCATAACAAAGTCTATCTGCTTTACCTTGTTCTTTGAGTTTATTAATATCTTCTAAAGTCATAGTGTTTAAAAAAACACCAGACTCTGCCCAAGCTGTCATAATTTTAGTAATTGAGTCTGATTGTAGCTCCATATTATTAGAAATAATTGCATTAATAATAGATCCGTGTAACAAGGCTAATCTTGATGTATGTTTTTCATGATTAACGGAAAGGCTGTTTGATCTATCTTCATGCTCTTTTTGCCAATCGTACTCAGTTAACTTCATCAAATAGTTAAAATTTTTCTCGTTTGTAAGGTCAAGATCTAATTCACTATATTTTTCTCCATAGCTTCCATCACCATGAACTCCTTTTATGGTGCATGTATTTGAATTCAATACATGTGCAAAAAAATACTTTGGAATAACGGTGGTAGAATTTTTATCAAATTCAAATTTATTCTCCTCAACTATTTTTCCATCTTTGAAAGTTAAAGAAAATGAAAGACTAGGTATTAAAAATAATAAGATAAAAATATTTTTCATTAGTATTAGAGAATCTTAAATATAAATAAGTTTATCAATAGTTAGTAATCCATAGAGTTTGGTAAGCCTTTAGAGTAATTGTTGATTTGATATCAATAATTATCTCATTAGAGATTAAATCCCACCATTCATTTGATGCTATTAGATTTAATTCTGACAAATCTAAATATTGGAACACATTAGTTACATTGCTTACACAAAAAATTGATTGCCTTTTGTCATGACTTTGTCTCCAAAAACCAAAAAAGTTCTTACCTAAATTAAATGTAAATTGTGTAGCATTTGGATGAAATGCAGATTGGTTTTTTCTAATTTCAATTAATTTTGATAATTGATTATATATTTTTGAATTAAAAGTGTCAGTATTTGCAAGTAACCCATCAATTTCATCATACTTCCAAGATCTTCTATTTATAGATCTATGATTTTTTGTTTGCTCTAGCTTTTCATAGTCATTTGTAGAGCCCAAAATACTATGTATATAAAAAGCTGGTATGCCCTCAAGTCCTAGCATTATTGCATGGCAACAAATAAATCTTTCAATTTGCAAATGATCACTTCCTTGAAATGTTCCTTTCATAGCATCGATGAGTGAGATATTTATTTCATAAACAGTCTCGGTGTTATCTGTTTTTTTTCTTTTGGTAGTTTTTGCTCCAAAATCAGTCATGATATCTACTAAGTTATTTCTCTCTTTTTCTGTTAAAATTCCCTCTGTCGGTCTCAGGCCAATACCATCATGAGACGCTATGAAATTGAAATAAGATGTATGATCTTTTGCAGGAGGCATACCCATTGACCATTTACGAAGAGCTGTGCTATCTCCCATCACCAGGGTCCATAGTAGCAAGGGTGGTAGAGCAAAGTTGTATACAGCATTTGCTTCATCGTTTTCACCGAAATAACTAAGATTTTCTAAATTGGGTAAGTTTGTTTCAGTTATAAGTAAAGTATTTTTGCTAAATGCATTTAGAAGTGTTCTCATTAATTTCACAACTTCATGAGTCTGCGGTAAATTTAGACAGTTGGTGTCATGTTCTTTCCAAAGGAAAGCAATGGCATCTAACCTAAATACTCTAACACCATTTTTAAGATATAAATGAATTAACTTAATGAAGAAAAATAAAACTTCAGGATTTTTAAAATTAAAGTCAACTTGATCGTGGCTGAAAGTACACCATAAATAATAAATTTCTTTATTAATTTCAAATTCTCTAAAAAGATCTGAGCTTCTTGGGCGAACGACTTGGTCATAACCTTGTTTATTTTTAAGTTTTATAAAAAAATTTTGTGTTTCAGTTTTATTCTCAATAAAAGATTTAAAATATTTACTTTCAATAGATGCATGATTAATAACAATATCACTCATTATCCTAAAATTTTTTGATAGTGATTTGATATCTCTCCAATCACCTAAATCAGACCTTACTTCTTCATAGTCAGTTATAGAAAATCCATCATCTGAACTGTAAGGAAAAAAAGGTAGAATGTGCAAATTGTTGAATTGTTTTTTACAATACTTATCTAAGAACTTGCTTAGAGTTTTTAATTTATTATTTTTTTCCTCATATATTGAGTCACCATACGTAATTAAGAAAACATCTTTTTGAGACCAATTAGGTTCAGAAATACCTAAATCTTTATTTTGGAATAAATCAAGAACTCTATTAATTAATTTTAAAATTTCGTTTTGATCTAATATGTCCTTATAAATTATTTGAAAATGTATGTTTAGATTATTTTTTAATTCTTCTTGCACTTTAGGAATTATCTTCCATGACGGCATTATTAAAAGATTTTAAAATAGTTGGGTCAGCACTATCAACTCTTCTCCAAGTCGGTATATTTGGATTTTCACTTGGTGAGTCTAGGAATATTTTTCCTGCTTCAATAATATTTTGTGCAAAGAGCTCAACCATTTCCTCTTCTTTGTGGACATCAAAGTTTAATCCATTCATCTCTGCATCTGTTTTATAAATCTGAACCATATCAAGGGCTAATCTATAATATGTTGCTTTAAGTGTTCTAAACTTCTCATTAGAAAATACATGACCTTGTGTAGCTAACTTTCTAAATAAAGCTTTAGAAATATCTATAGTCATTTTAGATAAACCCTTTTGACGATTATTTTTAGAGACCTCTTGGTGTTTATGTTCATAGGTATCTGCTATATCTACCTGGCAAATTTTATTATTAGCAAAGTTCCTATACATTTCAGAGAGTATTCCTATTTCAAGGCCCCAATCATGTGGAATTCTTATGTCATTCAATAAATTATATTTAAATGAAAATTCACCAGCCAGAGGATATTTAAATATATCTAAGAAATTTAAATATTCATTAAATCCAACCATTTTCTGTAGAGATTTAACCAAAGGCGTAACTAATAATCTTGTCACTCTTCCATTCATTGATTTTTGAGCTACCCTAGGATAAAAGCCCTTACAAAAATCAAATGAAAATTTTGGATTTGCAACAGGGTAAAATAGTTTTGCTACTAAATTTTTATCATAGGTGACTATATCGCAATCGTGCATTGCAACAGATCCCGAGTCTTTCAAAGAAATTACAAATCCCATACAGTACCAAATGTTTCTTCCTTTCCCCTTTTCAGCAGGAGCAAGATCCATTTTAGATAAATGTTGATCTATTTTTTTTAATTTAGGTCCATCGTTCCAAAGAATATATTTTTTTTGAGGCAGCACTGAAAAAAATTTTTTAGCTTTTATAAATTCTTGTTTGTTGGCTTGATCTAAACCAATAACAATATTTTTAATGTATTTAACTTTTTTTAAAGTATTAACAATATATGTTAATGCTGGCTTTTCTAATTCTGAGTACAAAGAAGGAAGAATTAAAGTCATGGGCGAGACTTTTGAAAAATCTAAAAGTTCTTTTTCTATTTCCTCTATGGGTTTTGAATTAAAATTATGAAGAGTAGCTATAACGCCATTTTGATGAAAATCAGGCATGGTTAAAAAATCTTATTATCTAATGTTTTATTTAATTTATACAGGACTTGACTCCAACCGTCAGGTGCTAACTTTGATGATTTAAAAACATTTTTTTTATTAGAGCGCAATTTTGGATATGCGCCAGAAGAGTTTTTAATTAGGCAGGAGTATTTACAAGAATTTAACATGTCAATATCATTTCTACTATCACCCAAAGCAATAGTATTCATTGAGTATTTATCACGAAATTGAATATCATAAACATGAGATATTAGCTTTATAGCTATTCTTTTGTTGCATATAGAAGAAATTTGCATGAACCTACTACCTTTTATAAAAATTCCATCTTTTTCAAATTTAAGCTCTTTTTTGAATGATTTTAATTTTGTTAGATTATCATCCCAAAGAATGATTTGACTTGCCTCACGATCCAACATCATATTCGTATTATTCAAATTCGTGTATCGTTTTAAAATAATTGGAGAGAGGTCTTGGGCAATTAAAAAATTATAATTTTTTTGTTTCTTTTTTAAAAATTGATGCCAAACCTTTGAAGATAATTTAGCAATTCTTACTTTCCAATATTTTTCAAAAGAAGTTGAGTTTTTAATTTTATTAAATCTTATTTTAGGAAAATATAAAACTGCTCCATTTTCAGTACTAAAGGGCATATTTGATAATTTCAATTCTTTAAGTAATTTTTTACATTCACTAAATGTTTTACTGGTGTTAAAAATAATTTCATTTTTGTTATTGATAATTGTAGAGATCATTTTCTTATTATTTCCAAATGAATAATTATCATGATCTAGAAGAGTCCCATCGAGATCAGTAAAAATAAGATATCTTTTCATTTATATGTAATTTTTTTTGCTGTTTGTTTTTTATCTAAAGTTACCAACACATTGCAATCACTAGGTGAGGTTAAAAACATCCATTTAGATAATTTTTCATAAAATTGTATAAATCTGTAGAGTTTCTTTTTTAAATGATTATTACTAATAGAAGAGCGAAGTCCTAATTCTTGTTTATATTTCCAATCAATTACAAATTTCCAGTTTGGTATTTTAATAAATATAAAATAACTAAATTTTTTAAAAACTTTTTGATATTCAACTAAAGCTTTATTATACGCAGTTCTCCATAATAAATTGGAGTCCTCTATTTTTTCTAAATCATTTATATTTTTTTTTAAAAAATTTGGGTCTATTGGTTTTGAACCTACACACCAACCCTCTAAAATAATTAAATCTGCTTTATTAACTTTTCTTCGATATTTTTTCCTATTGTCTGAAACTTTATCAAAGACTGGAAGGAATAATGGAAACTTATTACTCTTCAGGTTTCTGATTGTTTGATTTAGTAATTTTAAATTGTGGGTACCAGGAACACCTCTAGTTTCAAATAAATTTGTATTATGTCTTTTAGCCAATAGTTTTCTTTGATGAGAAGACAAATAAAAGTCATCTAAACTAAGAATAACAACATTCTTTGAATAATATTTTTTAAAATATTTTTTAATTTGTAAAGACATAGTAGATTTACCAGATCCTTGAGATCCAGAAATCATTAAAGTTTTTTTATTTTTTATTCTTTTAAATAAATCAATATACGACGTAGCTATTTCATAATTTAAATCTGAACCTGTTAATTTCTTATGAGATGTTACAAGAAAGTCTAATTTCTTTTTAATATCAGACATGGCAAATAGTTGGCGCGCTCTGCAGGATTCGAACCTGCGACCCTCTGCTTAGAAGGCAGATGCTCTATCCAGCTGAGCTAAGAGCGCATTTATTGGAATATTTACCACTTCAACTTTATATTTTCTACTTTAATATGCATTAATTTTTAAATGAACAATATTTTAATAAAAGTCGAAAATTTGGTGAAAACATTTGGTGGATTAGTTGCACTAAATGATTGCTCCTTAGAAATTCAGGATAAAGCTATAACAGGAATTATTGGACCTAATGGATCTGGTAAAACTACTTTATTTAATGTAATTACTGGTAATCTGAAGCCAGATACAGGTAAAGTTTTCTATAATGGTGTTGAAATAACTAATGAAGAGTCGCACGACTTATTTCATTTAGGAGTATTAAGAACATTTCAAATAGCACATGAATTTTCAAATATGACAGTTATTGAAAATTTAATGGTAGTGCCAGGTGATCAAAAAGGTGAAAAGCTTCTATATTCGTTGATGAATAGTCAAAAAATTAAAAAAGAAGATGAATTAATAAAAGATAAAGCCATGGAAGTTTTAAAATTTTTAAAAATTGAACACCTTAAAAATGAGAGAGCTGGAAATTTATCTGGAGGTCAAAAAAAACTTTTAGAATTGGCAAGAACAATGATGGTAGATGCTAAAATAGTTTTTTTAGATGAAGTTGGTGCAGGAGTTAATAAAACACTCCTTAGAGACATAAGTGACTCAATTTTAAAACTTAATCAAGATAAAGGTTACACATTTTGTATGATTGAACATGATTTTAACTTTATAAGTGAGTTGTGTGATCCCGTAATAGTTTTAGCTGAGGGTTCAGTTCTTTTTAAAGGTTCTGCTGAGGATGTTAAGTCAAATGAACAGGTTATTGAGTCTTATTTAGGTAAGGGATTAAAAAAATAATGTTTTTTTCTGCTTCAAATTTAACAGGTGGTTATGGAGGTGTAAACATTATCGAAGAGTGCTCATTTAGTGTTAATAGAGGTGAAATTGTATCCATTCTAGGACCTAATGGCGCTGGTAAATCGACAGCAATGAAAGCAATGCTTGGTATACTTGACTTAAAAAATGGAAATGTCGTACTTGACGGACAAGATATCACAAAACTTAAAACACAAGATAGAATAAAGCTTGGTATCTCCTTTGTGCCTCAAATTAAGAATATATTCACTGAATTAACAGTAAAAGAGAACTTAGAGATGGGGGCCTTTTTAAACGATACAAATTTATCAAAGAGATTAGAGGAGATGTATGATTTATTTCCTATAATTAAAGAGAAAAAAGATCAATTTGCAGGCGAATTATCAGGTGGACAACGACAACAGGTTGCAATAGCCAGAGCTTTAATGACTGAGCCAAATGTTTTAATGCTAGACGAACCAACTGCAGGAGTTTCACCTGTAATTATGACAGAATTATTTGAGCACATACTAAATATAAAAAAACAAAATATAGCTATACTAATGGTTGAGCAAAATGCCCGCCAAGCTTTAGAAATATCTGACCGAGGTTATATTTTAGTGACAGGAAAAAATGCTTACGAAGGCAAAGGTGACTATCTCCTAAATGATAAAGAGATAAGGAAGGCTTTTTTAGGTGGGTAAATGGATTTCTTAAACTCAATCATACTTCTTACAAACTTTATTATTGTGCCTGGAATAACTTATGGATCTCAGCTGGCTTTGGGTGCAATTGGAGTAACTCTTATTTATGGTGTTTTAAGATTTGCTAACTTTGCCTATGGAGACTTGATGGCTTTTGGAACGATGATTGTAATTCTTGTTACTTGGTTTTTACAGTCAAAAGGAATTACATTTGGCTTACTTCCAACTGCTTTACTAGCATTACCAGTTGGTATCCTATTGACTATTGTAGTGAGTTTATTTTTTGACAAAACGGTATTTGAATATTACAGAAATAAAAAAAGCGACCCTGTAACTTTTATAGTTGTTAGTCTTGGTATTATGTTTGTTTTAAACGCAGTGGTTAGGATTATTATTGGACCAAACGATATTAACTTTATGGATGGTCACAAGTTTATTATGAAAGCCAGAGAATTTAAACAAATGACAGGGTTAAATGAGGGACTAGCATTAAAATCAACTCAAGTTATAACATTAATTACAACAATTATTACTTGCTCCATACTTTTTTATTTTTTGAATAAAACAAAAACAGGCAAATCTATGAGAGCTTATTCAAATAATGAGGATTTAGCTTTGCTATCAGGTATTGATCCAAAAAAAATTGTTTTACTGACCTGGATAATCGTTTCAATTTTAGCAACTGTCGCTGGAACTTTGTATGGATTGGATAAAAGTTTTAAGCCATTTACTTATTTTAATAACCTTCTTCCTATTTTTGCAGCAACAATTGTTGGTGGTATTGGAAATCCTTTAGGTGCATTTTATGGGGGCTTTCTAATTGCTTTCTCTGAAATAGGCCTTACCTATGCGTATAAAAAATTTTTTAAGTACATCATGCCTGAAGGTTTAGAACCAAGCACACTAATACAATTTATCTCTACTGATTATAAATTCGCGATCTCTTTTGCAATATTGATAGTGGTTCTTATTTTTAGGCCAAATGGTATCTTTAAAGGAAAAGTCATATGATCAAAAATTCTGACTTTAAAATTTGTTTCTCAGTAATGACTGTTTTAACCATTTTAGTAGGTTTATTTCAATCATGGGGTATTGCATTATCAATGTTAAATCTCTGTCTTATTTCTGCTGTAATGGCGATGGGAGTAAATATTCAATGGGGTTTTGCTGGTTTAATTAATTTTGGTGTAATGGGTTTTTTGGCCGTAGGGGGTTTAGCAACTGTTTTAATATCAGTTCCCCCTGTTCCTGAAGCTTGGAGTGCAGGCGGTATTGGAATTTTAGTTTCAGGTTTATTTTTATTAGCAGTTATTTTAAGTATTTTATTAATTAATAAAAGATTTCCTAATCATAAATATAAAAATTATTTTATATTCGTAATCATAATTTTATCTATACCATTACTTAAATTTATAGCTGGACCATCAATTAGTAAAATCGAGTCAATTAATGCAGCGACATCAGGTTTTTTAGGTGGAGCTAATTTGCCAATTATATTTTCATGGTTTGTTGGTGCAATTATGTGTGCCCTAGTAGCTTTTGTTGTAGGAAAAGTTTGTTTAGGATTAAGGTCTGACTATTTAGCTATATCAACTTTGCTAGTCTCTGGAATAATTATAACAATTGTCAAACATGAGGAGTGGCTATCAAGAGGAGTAAAGAATGTTATTGGTTTAAAGAGACCAGTTCCATATGAAGTGGATTTACAAAACTCTGAGTGGTTTATAAGACTTATCGAGTTTTTAAACTCTTCAACATTATCAAATGTCTTGAATTTAGACGAAAGAACCTCTTTACTTAATCAACTTGTAATCTCCTCTTCTGGGGTTTTTGTAAAGTTATGCTTTAGTCTAATCTTTTTAGCTGTTGTATTAATAATTCTATATTTTTCTGAGAAAGCCCTGAACTCTCCGTGGGGTAGGATGATGAGAGCCATAAGAGATAATGAAGAGGCAGCAAAAGCGATGGGTAAAAATGTCGTAAAGCAGCACTTATTTATTTTTATGTTGGGATCTGCAATTATTGGATTTGCAGGCGCAATGTTAGTTACATATGATGGCCTTTTCACTCCATCAAGCTATCAACCTTTAAGATATACTTTTTTAATATGGGTTATGGTCTTATTGGGTGGTACAGGGAATAATTATGGAGCTATATTAGGAGGTTTTGTTGTTTGGTTTATATGGATACAATCAGCTCCTTTTGCACTACTAGTAATCAACATGTTCACAAGCCATTTAGATGAAACTAATTACATCAGAGAACATTTAGTAAATAGTGTTCCATACTTTAGATATTTAATGATGGGTCTTGGGCTTTTACTAGTTATGAGATATCGGCCAAAAGGGTTATTACCAGAGAAGATTATAAAAAATTGACAGTAATGTATAAAAGCCCCACCATAAAGGTGGGGCTAAAAATTAGATATTATCTTTGTGCTACGTCAGTAAATTGACCGCCTTCGATTCCTTTTTCAAGGAATGCTCCAAATGCCTCTCCTACTTCAGTAAAGTTAACATCTGTTGCTCCGTCATAGTCTACGGCAAATCCTGCGCAAGCTAGTTCAAGACCTTTCTTTAATTCACCTGCATAAATTTTGGTACCTGGACCATTAGCTACGCTCATAATATTTGCTGCTATTGAAGCACTGTCATCTGATTTACCTTTACACATTGCTAGCATAATCAATGCAGCAGCGTCATATGACTCTCCAACATAAACTGATGGATCAACACCATTAGCTTCGGCATATGCCTTAAATTTCATA
Organism: uncultured Alphaproteobacteria bacterium; assembly: GCA_902591315.1. Classification (GTDB taxonomy): domain Bacteria; phylum Pseudomonadota; class Alphaproteobacteria; order HIMB59; family HIMB59; genus HIMB59. The sequence goes on along the minus strand of CACJAI010000005.1, from coordinate 60,216 downwards.
GCACCAGCACCAAGAGAACCTGGCATTGAACCAAAAGAACCATCAAGATCAGTACCAAAAGTATCAGTCAATGACTCACCAATCATACCATCAGAAAGAACAAATGTATCAAAAGCACCACTATCAAGTGAACCTTGAATAATTTGATTACCACCTTGATCTAAGTAACCAATAACGACTAAGGCATCTCCACCAGCTGATGAAAGAACACCAACTTCAGCACTATAGTCTGCCTTATCACCTTCATGAGCAGTTTTAGCTGTTACTTCAATGCCTCTAGCAATAGCTGCAGCTTCATAAACATCTGCTAAGCCAACACCATAATCAGTGTTAACGTATGTAATAGCAACACTTGAAATACCTCTATCGCTAGTAATGTCTGCTAAAACCTCTCCACCTCTTGCATCTGATGGAGCTGTTCTAAAAAACAGTCCATTATCTTCGGCAGTGGTTAATGCTGGTGATGTTGCAGATGGTGAAATCATTGGTACACCATTTGGAACAGCTACATTTGAAAGAACTGCACCTGTAACACCAGAACAGTCTGCTCCCATAATTGCTGTAACACCTTGTGAAATTAAAAATTCAGCTGCAGATGCTGCCGCTGCTGAGTCTATACAAGTTGAGTCAGCTCTAATTGAGCTAACAGTTGAACCACCTAATAATGCGCCTGAGTCTGAAGCTTCATTAAAAGCTAACTCAGCGCCTGCAGCCATACCCGGCGTTAATGATTCAATAGGTCCTGTAAAACCTAAAATAATGCCAACTTTAACTTCTTTAGCGTATGACGTGCTAAACATAAATAAAGCAAGCAGAGTAGTAATGAACTTAATCATTTCTTTCCCCCTTATAAATTAATAATTATGCAGAGATAATAGTATTATATTTGAAAAAATGAATATTTAATTACTAGTGAGTCCAAGAAGTTTTTCTGTTATTTGAGAAATTACTTGCATAATTCTTTGGTTTTATTGATTTATAGGTTTGATCAACAATCCTGTATTGATATGAGTTCTTTTGACACCATAAAATAGCGTCATCTAGATTATCAAAATTAAGTTTTAATTGTTTAGTAGTGTTTTTTGAGCTATTCCAACCCATTAAGACATCTTTTTGGAGGCTAGGGTCAAAATCAAATTCTATAATCCACAATTTAGTTTTTTTTAAACCTGACTGCATATTAGTTTTTGAGGGACGCTTAATTGTAACTTTTTTCATTTTTTATTCATGGTCGGGGAGACAGGATTCGAACCTGCGACTTTCTGCTCCCAAAGCAGACACTCTACCAGACTGAGCTACTCCCCGAGTATTGAATATATATACTTTTGTCTTATAAATAGTCAAACAGTTAAATGTCATGCAAAAAGTAACTAAAATAAAAAAAAATCTACTATCAAACAATTTTTTTAAGTTCTGGAATTACCATTTTTTAATACGTAGCTACAATAAGACAATCAAACCTTACAAAATTTTTAGAGAAATATTAAATATTGGAGATGTTGTATTTGCTCTATGTTTTAGCCCTGAAGAAAAAAAATTTTATTTGATTAAACAATTTAGACCATTTTACTTTGTCAGAAATAAAAAATTAAAATACGAAATTGTGGGTGGATTAGTTGGTAAAGATGAATCATTAATTACTGCTTTAAAAAGAGAAATTAAAGAAGAAATTGGTGTTAAAACAAAAAAAATTTTTAAATTAACAACTTATTGCCCAGTCCCAGGCTACTCGGATGAAATAGTTCATGTTTACTATGCTGAAGTTGAAAAAATTAAACTTAAATCACTTTATAATAAGTTTGAAAATGAAGAGATTAAGATTTTTAAGTTGAGTTTAAGTGATTTAAAAAAAATTAATAAGAGTAAATCTATACAAAACGTTTTAACAAAAATTTCAATTTATGAGTATTTAAAAAAATTTAAATAGAATTAACATTATTTACAATCTTATTATCTTTTAAGAAATCGGCTACTTGGTTTGCTACATCTATAGCTACATTAGATTGAGCCTCTTTTGAGGAAGCACCCAAGTGAGGTGTTAAAAGTAAATTCTTAGCTCCAAACATTACATTATCTGTTGCAGGTTCACTTTCATAAACGTCAATTGCTGCACCAGCTATAATTTCATTATTTAGTGCATCCTTTAAATCAGACTCATTTATCAAACCACCCCTTGCACAGTTTATGATCACTGATGATTGTTTCATTGTTGATAAACTATCTTTGTTAATCATATATTTTGTTTCCTCATTTAATTTTGTATGAAGAGAGATAATATCAGACTCCTTAATTAATTGTTCAGTTGATACTTTTTTTGCATCAAACTTTAATAAATCTTGCTCACTTGCTGATTTAGAATTAGTTATGATTTTCATTCCAATTGTTGAGCATATTTCAGCCACTCTTTGACCTATGTTACCATATCCCACAATTCCTAGTGTTTTTCCTTTAAGTTCTGTGCCAATAAACTTAGGTTTTTCCCATTTACCCTGATGAGTTGAGTCATTTGCTAAATGAATATTTCTCATAATTGAAAACATTAAACCAACACTTAACTCAGCTGTTGCTTCTAAATTTCCTAAAGGCGTATTCATCACTAAGATCCTATTTTTAGTTGCTTGGTCTAGGTCAACATTATCAACACCAACTCCTGCTCTACCGATAACTTTGAGATTCTTACAGTCTGCTAATATATCAGAAGTTAGTTTAGTTGCAGATCTAATTAAAATTCCATCATATTGATCAATTACATCTTTAAGTTCCTCAGGAGACATACCAGTCTTAATGTCATAATCAATTTGTTTAGATTTTAAAACATCTTCAACCTTATCACTCATCTTATCAGAAATTAAAATCTTCATTATTTATACCTTCCCATTGTTTCAAAAAAAGACCATTCAATCCATGGTAAAACTTTTTCAATATCAGAGGCTTCAACAGTTGCACCTCCCCAAATTCTAATACCAGCTGGTGCATCTTTATATGCATTAATATCGTACCCAGCGTCCTCTTTCTCTAATGTAGAGCATATTTCTTTCACAAGTTTTTTTTGATTATCACTATCTAAAGCTACAAAATCAGGATGTGTAAACTTAAAACATATACTTGTTGAAGAATATGTTTTTGGGTCAACAGCTAAAAATTCTACCCAATCTCTCTGTTCAATCCAGTTCTTAATGACTTGAAGATTTTTTTTTGATCTAGATATTAATTCTTTTTGCCCACCTATTTCAATACACCAATTCAATGCATCCAATGCATCTTCTGCAGCGAGTAAGGAGGGAGTATTTATAGTAGCTCCTTCAAAAATTTCTTTGGAAAACTTCTTATTTTTAGCTAATTGAAAAATTTTAGGCATTGGCCAAGATGGTTCATAAGTTTCAAGTCTTTCAACTGCTCTTGGTGATAGAGCAATCATACCGTGTGCAGCCTCTCCTCCCAAAACTTTTTGCCATGACCAAGTCACAACATCTAATTTTTTAAAGTCCATATCCATGGCAAAAACTGCTGAAGTAGCATCACAAATAGATAAACCTAATCTATTTTCTGGTATCCAATCTGCATTGGGAATGCATACACCTGAAGTAGTGCCATTCCATGTAAAAACAACATCATTATCAAAATTTACTTTTGACAAATCAGGGAGTTCGCCATAATTATCAGTTTTATGAACTGTTACATTATCTAATTTTAACTGTTTTGTAATATCCTTTACCCATGTTAGACCAAAAGTTTCCCAACCACATACTTCTACATCTTTTAAACCTAGAAGGCTCCACATAGCCATTTCTATTGCACCAGTATCAGAGGCAGGAACGATACCTACTAAATAATCATCTGGTAACTCTAAAACTTGCTTCGATTTAACAATTACTTCATTGAGTTTTGCCTTACCGCTTTTTGCTCTATGCGATCTACCCAAAACGGCATCGTTTAAAGCTTCTAACTTCCATCCAGGCCTTTTTGAACAAGGTCCTGAGGAAAAGTATGGATGATTTGGTTTAATGGTAGGTTTTTGCATAATTAATATTTCTCCTTAGCGTTTTTGAACTATTCAATAATTTTGTAAAAAAATAAACCATCTAGTGGTTTGGGTTCAAACCAGGTAGCTTTGGGTGGCATAAATTTCAAATTTTTAGAGTATTCTATCACTAAATCCATGCTAACTGGTCTCATTAATGTTGATAAATCTGTTATACCCGTATCAACTTGATTAATCAAATAATCAGTGCCTAATGAGGGTGGGACGAATTCGACCCTTTGATCACTAGTTTCGTCCTGAATATCCAATATTTCCTTCAAAACAAACTCACCAAAATCAATACAGTCAGCGCCATTTGTGGAGAAATCGTTTTTCAAATCTATTTTAAAATATTTACCCTGATAGTAGATTACAAAAAAGCGATCTATCTTCTCATGATATTTTAGCTCTTCCACATAGAAGTATGTTTTTAAGTCAGATATGAACGAATCTTTATTGTAGGCATCTGGAAATTTAACACTTCTATTGTATGCTAGGTTTAAACATTTAGATTTTGGAAAAACAATAGATAGAAATTTTGTATCTTTATTAACATCTAATTGAGCAAAGCCTTCTATTCTATGATGGCCATCTGCAACAAAAAGTTCCTTAAAATTAATACCAGTGAAATCGGTGTTAGTCTTGTATATTGAGTGAGTGTACTTACCAGATTTAAACTTTATTAGTGGTTTTTTATCATGATGAATATCAAGATTTAAATCTATATTTTCATCATCGTAAAAAAGGTAAATTGGGCACAATTGAAATTTTACTTTAGATAATTGATCAGCTCTTTCTTTGCCTTTACTAACTAAAATTTTTTCATGGGGCTTTATATTTCTATTTATGTAGTCTTGTATATTTAACAAAGAAATTAACCCAGTTTGCGAATGACTGTCAGAGTCTATTCTATATAAAAAATATTCATTTTCAGATTTATATATAATTTTTTCATCAATAAGTCTTTGGTAATATTTCTTTGATAAATCAAAAAATTCATTATCAGAGAGTTTCTTATTAAAATAAATATCAGGCCTTAGAATTTGTAAAAGATTGAGCTTGTGGATCTGATCAGAAGTAAAATTATAGTCAATGATATCTGTACTAGGTGAAATTATTGATTGTAGATATTTATTGTTAAGCACATAAGTATTTGGTAATAATGGCTTCATTTATGAATAGAAACAAAGCACCATATTATTTTGCTTTAGTAGTAGCTTTGATCTTCTTTTTTTATGGAATATTTTCAGTTTTAATTCACTAATCTTCTTTATTTGTTGAACTTGGAAGACTCTTTTCTTCATACCAAATAGATTTATCTGGAATATTGCCATCCCATAAGTAACTCTCATAATCAAATTTTGGCATACCTTTGTCTGATCTTTCGTAATAGAGTCCAAACTCCCTGCAATATTCAGATAATTGATCTGCCTCAGTCTCTAGTATATTTAGTTTTTCCCATTTTTTTGAAGATGCTACCCATTTAAAACCTTTAGATTTTAACCAATCCTTGTGATAGTAAGTTTCAGAACCTGAGACTGCGAATGTAATATTTTCACTCATAAAGAACCTCTTGAAATAATTTGTACGGATAATATGTAAAAATAGATAAATTTTCAAAAGAATTTTTTGAATTTATAAAAGAATTTAGATCTTTGAGGTTATATATTGGTATATTGAGCTTAAATTCCTTTTGTTTACCTAAATTGTTTAAATTATTTTCTAAATTACTAGTTAACATAACGTTAATATTTAAATTATTATTAATCTCAATACAGCAATTAAAGTTAGATAATTTGTTAGTAATCTTATCAAAAATTTTTTCATGTTTAAAAATTGATATTTTTTTTTCACGATATCGGTAAATTAAGTAAAAAAGCTCAGGGCATAATTCAAACAAAACATCTCTACTGTATAAACTATTCTGAAACTTATTAAGATTTTGAATAGATTTTGTGTAATTAATAATTTTTTGTTTTAATGAGTCCTCGTATAGTTTTTTAATATTTGTTTCATCAATTAAAAAAAGGTTATTAATTAAATTTGAATTAATCAATTTATTATAATATTTAAGGTCATTTGAACTACTTACAATTGGGTAATCAGTTATAACTTTAATATTATTTTTTAGACAAAGATAAATATATTCAAACTTGATACCAGAAGGTAAAAAATTTAAAACAATATCTACACCTTTGTCTCTAATAAGATCTTCATAAGCACCATAATATTTTTTGAAATTGTGAGTCTCAGCAAATTTCTGTGCTATCTCAATATTTCTTGAACTATTAGCATATAGATTAAGAGTGCTTGATAATTTATTTTTTTTTATAAAGTCAATTGATTTTTGATCTGAACTCAATATAGCTAAATTGCTTTTCATTTATTTTTTATTATAATCCTTGGATGAAACAGGTTTTTTTAAGCTATCACGATATACATATTGATTGTATAAAATTAGCAAAATTAATTAAAAAAAAATATAAACCTAAAAAGCTAATTCTTATATCTAGGGGCGGTCTTATACCAGGGTCTATTATTGCTAATTATTTAGGAATTCAAGATATTGATGTTATTGCTCTTAAAACGTACTCAGACAGGAAAAAAAATACTGATATTAAAATTTTTAAAAGAATTAAGTCTGAGAAAAAACTTGTTGTAATTGATGATTTAGTTGACAGTGGTGATACTGCAAAAATAGTTAAAGATATGATGCCAAACTCAAAGTTTGTTGTTTTGTATGCTAAGACTTCAGGAAAAAAACAAGCCGATCTCCATTTATATGACTTTGAAGACAAAGATTGGCTTGTTTTTCCTTGGGAACAGGATTGAGTATTTAATTTATTTTATTGAGGTACCTCTCCGTCTATCCCTTGAACATAGAACATCATAGAGGCCAACATACCATCATCTGCAACTTCGCCCTCTTTGACAACTAGCTCTCCAGCTTGATTGTAAATTGGTCCTTCAAAAGAGTGAATGGTGCCATTTTCAATTCCCTCTTCTATTGCTTTTGCTTCAGCTATTAGATCTGATGATAGTAGTTTTTCATTATAAGGTGACATTTCTACCATACCGTCCTTAAAACCTTGCCATGTATCTTCGGAAGACCATGTACCGTCAACAACCGCTTGTGCTTTGGCTGCATAGTATGGGCCCCAAATGTCCTCTATTGCTGTCATGTGAGCATTTGGGCAAAATGCCTCTTGATTTGAAGCTTGTCCAAAAGCTAAAACACCTGCTTTTTCAGCTGCCTGACAGGGTGCATAAGAGTCTGTGTGCTGAACTATTATATCAGCTCCTTGGTTGATCAGAGTATTTGCTGCATCTGCCTCTTTACCAGGATCGTACCAGGAATATACCCAAATAATTTTTATCTTAACATCCGGATTAACTTTTGAGGCGGCTAAATAAAATGCATTTATTCCTCTGATAACCTCAGGAATAGGAAAAGATACTATATAACCGATAGTATTTGTTTCTGTCATTTTACCTGCAATATGACCAATAACTGTCCTACCTTCATAAAACCTTGCTGAATATGTGGAGACATTATCAGCCCTTTTAAAACCAGTGGCGTGTTCAAATTTTACATCAGGAAATTCACTTGCTACTTCTAAAGTTTGATCCATATAGTTGAAAGAAGTTGTAAATATTAGATCATGTCCAGACTCTGCTAGCTTTCTAATTGATCTAACAGCATCAGCATTTTCTGGTACATTTTCTATATAAGTAGTTGAAACGGAGTCACCAAGTTCTTTCTCTAAGTATTGTCTCCCAACATCATGCATATAAGTCCAGCCATGATCCCCAGGTGGTCCAATATAGATAAAGCCTATCTTTTTTTGGTCATCTGAAACGTCTTTTTGTATATTTTGATTAGTAATAAAAAAAATGCCTGCAATTACTACAATGGCAGCAATTACTACTAATACCAAAGATTGTTTTTTCATTTTAATTTCCCTAATAAATAAATCTGTTTATAGATTTATATAATAAAAATAAAGATTCGTTATATATTAGAAAAATTTACAGTGGATAACCTTATGAATTTTTTTCATAAGGTATATTCAGACAAGATGGTGCACTAAGTTTTAATCTTACCTTATTTGATGAAATAAATACTAAGACTATTAAAGTAGCAATATAGGGCATCATATTAAAAAATTGGCCAGGAAGTTCTACACCAAATGCTTGAAGGTTCATTTGCATTATTGCAACGCCACCAAAAATATATGCACCTACTAATAATCTCCAAGGTTTCCAAGTTGCAAAAACAACTAAAGCTAAGGCTATCCAACCCCTACCAGCAGTCATTCCCTCCTGCCACATTGGTGCATAACAAATAGAAATGTAATAACCTGCGAGAGAACTCATAACACCGCCGAATATAATTGTTAAATATCTTGTTTTTATAACGTTATATCCCAAAGCATATGCAGAATTATGGTTTTCTCCAACCGCTCTTACGATAAGTCCAGATTTTGTCTTTGATAAAAAATAACTTACTGAAAACACTAACAAAAAAGAAATAATGATAAAATAATAAGGGCTTAATCCTTCAATTGGTGTTCCACTAAATTTTTTACCAAGCATTGCACTCAAACCGATGCCAAAAATTGTCAAGGCTAATCCAGTTGCTATTTGATTAGTCATTAGGTTTAAAACTAAAAAAGCAAATATTCCTGAAAGGATGACACCAGATATTATTGACAAAATCAAAGAATAGAAATAGTTACCAGTTAAAACTAAAGTAATAAATCCGGTTACTGCTCCCACCAACATTAAACCCTCTAGTCCAAGATTAAGAACTCCACTTTTTTCAGTGACTAACTCACCTAAACCAGCAAAAACAAGAGGTGTGGTCGATATTAAAACTATATTTAAGATACCTATAATTAATTCAATATTCATTCAATTGATACTCTATATTTATTTAAAAAATCTGTGCCCAATAAAAAGAATAGAACCAAACCCTGAAATACAAAACCAACAGCTGATGGAATCTTTAAAAATAATTGCGCATCTTCAGCTCCTAAATAAGTTAATGCAATTAGCAAAGAGGATAAAATAATTCCAATAGGATTCAATCTTCCCAAAAATGCTACAATGATTGCAGTAAAACCATAGTTAGGAGAAATATCTCTGTATAACAAACCTATAGGCCCTGAAACCTCAAATAATCCTGCTAGTCCTGCACATGCTCCACTAATAATAAAAGTGTAAAAAATTAAATTTTTATATTTAAAACCTGCATATTGAGATGCTTTTGAACTTAAACCAGAGACTTTAAGTTTAAATCCAAATAATGTTTTGTTGTAAACAATATAAGTTATAAAGCATATTATTATTGCAAAATAGGCACCAATGTGAACACGAAGGCCATCAAATAATACAGGAAGTCTTCCAGCATCAGGAAAAGGCATCGATTTAGGCAAACCATATCCTGCAGGATCTTTCCAAGGACCAACAACAAAATAATCTAGAATAAAAAGAGCCACATAGGTTAACATCAAACTAGTTAAAATTTCATTTGTATTAAATTTTGTTTTAAGAATAGCGGGTATAGTTGCCCAAAATGCACCTCCTATGGCGCCAAATAAAATCATTAATGGAAGTAAAAAAACACTTGTCGAGTCATTAAATAAAAGTCCAATACCACCACCAAATATTGCTCCCATCGTCAGCTGTCCTTCAGCTCCAATATTGTAAATATTGTTTTTAAAACAATAAGATAATCCCAAAGCTATAATTGCAAGCGGTGTAGCTTTTACAAACAATTCCGAAATCCCATAAGAATTTGAAATAGGACTCATAAAAAAGATTTTGAAAGACTCGATCGGACTTAAATCCAAAATTAAAAAAATAAAGGAGCCAAAAAATAAAGTTAAAGCAACTGCAACTAATGGTGACAAATAAAATATTAAATTTGAGTAATCCTCTCTTAATTTTACTCTAATCAAATAGACCGCCCATATATTTACCTAATTTGGTGATATTTATATTTTCTACATTCAAGGGTCTTGACAAAGACCCCTCATATAAAACAGATATTTTGTGACATACTTCAAGTAATTCATCTAAATCGTGTGAAATAATAATTATAGATACTCCTTTTTGTGATAATTCTATAATTGTTTGCTTAATAAATGCTTCAGAACCTGCATCTATGCCCCATGTTGGTTGAGATAAAATTAATAACTCAGGATTTGACATAATTTCTCTTCCAATAATAAATTTTTGAAGATTTCCTCCAGAGAGTTTACCAGCTTTGACATTATAAGAGGGAGTATCAACATTGAAATTTTTTATTACATCGTTTGCAAAAGAGTTAATCTTTTCAAAGTTTATAAAATCACCTTTCTTAAATTCACTTTTGTGATTCATGCTTAAAAATATATTTTCAGATAAAGACATCTCAGGTACTGCACTATGGCCTAACCTCTCTTCAGTAACATATGAAATAGATAGAGATTTTCTTTGAAATGTGGATAGATTATTAATGTTTGAGTCTTTAAAAAAAATATCTCCACTAAATTCATAATCGTTTTCATTTAGTAAAATTTCCATTAATTCTTTCTGGCCATTTCCTGCCACTCCAGCTATTCCAAAAATTTGTCCTTTTTTTAAATTTAAATCAATTTGATTTAAATTAATTGTAAATGGATCTTTAGATAGAGTTGACAAATTTTTGATTCTAAAAATTTCTTGAGAAAAATTAATCCCACTAATCTGTTTTGCTTTAGATACTTTATAACCTAGCATTTTATATCCCAAAGTTTCAGGATCTTCATTTTGCGTCGAAATTGTGCTTATTACTTTCCCATTTCTCATAATTGTTACATAATCAGACAAATTTATAATTTCTTCTAGTTTATGAGATATAAAAATTACTGTTAGCCCGTCTTTAACTAATTTTTTAATAATTTTAAATAATTTACTAATTTCATCTGGGGTAAGAACAGAAGTTGGCTCGTCCATGATTAGAATTTTTGGATTATTCAATAATGATCTTACAATTTCGACGGATTGCCTTTGACCAACAGATAAAGAGCTTATAGGAGAGTTTAAATTTAAGTTAAAACCATACTTATCACATATTGTCTTAGACTTTTCCTTTAATTTACTTAAAGGTATTTTTTCATTCATACCAAGAATTAAGTTTTCAGCAACAGTAAGTGACTCAAATAAACTGAAATGTTGAAAAACCATATTTATACCTAAATTTTTTGCATTAGATGGTGAATTAATCATTGCTAAATCAGAATTTATTAAAATTTCACCACTATCAGGTGTTACGTGACCATATAAAATTTTTACTAATGTTGACTTCCCGGCACCATTTTCACCTAAGATTGCATGAATAGTTTGTTCTTTGATTTTAAAGGATACGTCATCATTTGCTAAAACTCCTGGATAAGATTTATAAATATTTTTGAATTCGACAATGGATTGCATAAATATTAATAGATTCCTTTTATTAAAGATTAAATTGTTTTTTTTAATTTAGGATAAAATTATAAATATAAAGGTTCTGAATCATATGACGACCACAGATACCATGTTACGATAGTTGAGTAATTTCGCCATTTGTTAGAATGAAAAGATAATTTAGTTAAATTTTTATCTCTATAATATTTTTTATAAGCATTAATAAAACCAAGATCTCCTAATGGCAATATATTGGGCAAACCTAAATAAAATATAGAAAACATTTCAGCAGTCCATTTACCAATGCCAAAAATTTGAGTTAAATTATTGTTAACTATTGTAAAATTACTGTTACTTAATTTTATATCAGTTACTAAATGGTAATTCTTTAGAAGTGAATTTAAACACTTTTTCTTATTTTTAGTTAAAGGTAATTTTTTTATTTTACTTTTATTTACTTTAAAATTTTTATGATTTATTGGGCCAATTACACTCTTAGATTTTTTATAAATAGACATTGCTGCAGAAACAGATATTTGCTGTGAACAGATAGATTTAAATAAAACGTCAAATTTATTTTTATTCGTTTTTAATTGATGATTTGGATTATAGTAATTTTTAAAAACAGGATCATTCTCTAATAAATAAGAACAACCTTTTTTCCAATAATTCATTGATCATTAAATGCCTTGACTAAACTTGAAGTATCATATTTTTTATAAATTGTATTTTGTAAACTTTTGTATTTGTTAAAGACACTCTTTGTGAGATTTAAGTTTAGATTAGTTTTTTTTGCTTGTTGTAATACGTATTTTAAATCTTTGGTCATTAATTCTGTAGAAAAACCAAAATTAAATTTATTTTTAGTAAGTGTTGGATACCTATTAGTAAATTGCCAAGAATTAGCTGCACCGTTTTTTATAGCATTAAAAATTTTTTTTTGATCAAGTTTATTTTTTTTGCTAAATAGATAAGCCTCTGATATGGAGTACAGAATACCACAAATTAAAATTTGGTTAGTAAATTTAGTTAATTGACCTGAGCCTAATTTCCCCATATGCGTAATACTCTTAGAGTAAGTAGAAATTATTCTTTTTGACTTATTATAGTTTGGTTCAGTTCCACCAACCATTACTGATAAAGAACCTTTTTTAGCACCCTCTTCACCACCAGTTATAGGAGCATCTAAAAATTTTACTTTTTTTTGTTTAAATAACCTAGAAAGTAAATCTACTTGCCTTAATGATATAGTTGAGTGATCAATAATAATTGAATTTTTATTAAAATTTGAAGTTTTTACAAATTTGTTGAAAAAAGAATTAACTGCATGATCATCTTTTAAGCAGGAAATAATAAAGTCAAATTTGATATCATTTTTAAAATGATAACTTTCAGCTATAAATTTTTTTTTCCATTTAAGTTCAACTGATTTAGTTCTATTAAATACAAATAGTTTAAATTTTTTATTCTTGGACAAATATCCAGCCATGTGGAAGCCCATTTTCCCGAGTCCAACAAATAAAATATTATAAGTTGGCATAAAAAATTATCTTTTTTTCTAATTTTGAATAATCAAATTCCATGTTTGGAAGATTTGTTTCAAAATTTAATAACTTTAAAAAACTCATGGCTGGAAATAAATCCCAAATTTTTGATCCATAGACAGTTAAAAAAGATCTTTCACCCTCTATAGCTTCAATGACATCATAGCCAATTGATCTTGATCTTATCTTTTCTGTGTAAGAAGTAATTATATCTTTAAAATAAACTTTGGCATGTTCGCCTAGAAATCCTATTTGATTAATATAGTTTTGGGGTTTTATTTGAATGTGGTTTTTAAATATTGAATTGTTATGAGTATGATAAAAAACATCATTGATAGGATCATATATTATAGCAAATTCACATTGAGTAGATTTTATATATGAAAGCATTATAGCAACTTTATTAATACCATTTATAAAATTTCTTGTTCCATCAATCGGATCTACTGTGAGGTATTCATTTTTTTTAATTAACTCTGAATTATTCTCTTCTGAGATGATATTAGAAAATCCAATATTTTTAAAATATTCAATTAATTTATTTTCTATAATCACATCATAGCTAGTAACTTTAGAGTTATCCTTTTTAGTTGAAACCTCATGTTTACTAAGTTTTCCAATATTTGGAATAATTATTTTATTAGCTATATTTTTTAGAAAATTATGAGTTTCAAAAAAAAAATTACTATCAATCATCATTGATTATTTTTTCTAAAATATGGGAGTCTTTTTGTGAAACACTTAAAATTAATACATCGTTATTTAATGGAATATGATCATCATTTGTTATTTCTAATGTTTCATTAGTTAGAGTGCATATGTGATTAATTACTTGAGATTTTTTTATATTTTCATAAATTTCATTTTTATATTTAATTTCATATATCACATATTCATCTTTTAAAATGGAATGGTATGACAAGAGAGAGCCTTTTGAAATTTTTTCAATAATTCTTGAAGTTGTTAATTCCCTAGGATTTATAATTACATCAATTCCTAAATCATTTGCAAAAGAAGAATAAGACTCATTGTTAATAACTGAAATAACTGATTTTGAACCTCTTTTTTTTGCTATAATAGATAATATAGTATTAATTTGATCATTATCTGTAACAGTAATAACTAAATCAGAATTATTTAATTTAATCTCTTCATATAATCTCTGATCTAATGCATCCCCATTGAAGATAGTAGTATTTTTTAGAATACCAGCTAGAAAATTACATCTTTCTTTGTCTAATTCTAAAATTTTTAAGTTAATTTCTTGATCATCATGTTCAATCAAAGAAGATAAATTTTGACCTATATTCCCTCCACCAACTATTAAAACATCTAACACATAGTCTTTAAATCCAAAAAATTTAATTAACTTGTTTAAATACTTTTTCTTAATTAATAGATAAAGTTGATCTGAGATTGATATATTTTTAAATTCAAAATTTATTTTATCATCTTTGCTGTGTCCCAAATAACAAAGATTATTTGTTTTAAAAAAAACTTTAATTTCCTCAAAAGTATGATTTTTGAATAAATCAGATGATTGCATACCAATTAAAAGATAATCTTGTGTTATGAGAGACTCACTAAAAAAGGCACCAGGTAAATGAATTTTTTCAAAAATATTATTTGAAACTTCCCATTCGGGTGAGATTATGTGATCTAGGAAACTATTTGATTCAATTAATAGTGATTTATTTTCCTCTAAAATTAAATTTTGATTTCTTACTCTTGCAATAGATTTATCTACATTTAAAAATTCTTTAGCAAACTTACTTGTAATAATATTTTTTTCATCACTTTTGGTGACAGCTATAAAATAATCAATTTTAGTATCAAAATTTTTGTAAAAAGATGGGTTTAATGGGTCATCATAAATTGTTTTAATATCAAATCTCTCAGATAGATTTTTTAATTCATTAACATCATCATCTAAGAGAAATACATTTTTTCCTTGTTCAGATAATTTTTTTGCAAGATTTGCACCAACTACTCCTGAACCTAGTATAAGTATATTCATTAATCTATCTTTATATTAAGTGATTTAACTTTTCGATACAAAGATACTCTATCTAACTTAAGCATTTTAGCAGTTAAAGTCATATTAAAGTTATTAATTTTTAATTTTTGAAGTAGGTAGTCTTTTTCAAATTTATCTTTTGCTTCTTTGTAGTTTAAATCATAAAGATCAGTACTATCAATTGAATTATTCATTAAATCCTCTATTAAGTTTTTTGATACAAATAAACTACTTTCAGTTAATAATCCTGTTATATTCTCAGCTATATTCATTATTTCAAATATGTTTCCAGGCCAAGTATGATTCAATAATAATTTCTGCACTTCATTATCGATTTCAATTTTATTTTCAAACCTCTTAAATGCAAAAATATTCAAATAATGCTTAAAAAGTGGAAAAATTTCATCTTTCCTTGTCGTCAATGGATTTAATATAATTTTTTGGTCAATATTATTTACAAATGGATCTTTCAAATCAATTCTTTTACTATCAAATATAATTGTTGCATTAATTTTTTTACTTTTTACTAAATTTAAATAATTCAGTAACTCCAATTGATTAAAATTTTCATAGTCATTTAAATAGATAGTATAATAATTATGTAAAGAGCTTAATTTTAACAAATCCGAGTCATTCATTAAATTTTCATTTAAATTGATAAAAGTATCAGGATTATTTGAAGAAAGTTTCATATGTATAGTATTGGCAAGAAAGCTTTTTCCAATACCATTGGGGCCAATTATTAAAATTGAACTATTGTTTTTTATTTTATTTACTATTTTTAAAATATTATCTATATAGTCACCATATCCAATAGTGTCTATTTTAGAATGAAATGATATTTTATTCCTATAGTTGTTGATTGTAACACGTTGTTTTAGCTCAAGTAAATTTTTTTGGATTATATGAATAAGTTTTTTGGTCTCAAATGGCTTTTCAATGAAATCGTTAGCTCCTGCTTTAACAGAATCAATTGCATTATCTATATTTGCGTGTCCGCTAAATGAAATAATAACTAGATTTTTATATTTATTTTTTAAAAATTGAATAATATCAATTCCCTGTTTCGTACTGTTTTTTAACCATAAATCTACTAGTACAACATCATAATCAAAATTTCTTAACTCAAGATCAACAAATTCTTTATATGAATTAGCATATGTAACTTCATAACCTTGTTTAGAAAGTATAAGCGAAATTTGTTTACAAATTTCTAATTCATCATCAATTACTAATATTTTTGTCATAGAAAATTAATTCAATTTTAAAACCCGAATAGCTGTTCGTTGTTATATTCATCTTATAGGAGTTGTCAGTAATTATTTTATTTATTAAAGATAATCCTAATCCTGAAGAGTTTTTTGTTGAAAAATATGGCTTAATTAGATCATTTATATCACCATCAAATCCAGGTCCATTATCAAAAAAAATTAAAATTAAGCTATTATCAATTTTTTTTAAACTAATATCAATTGCTGGATTATTAATAGATGCTAAAGCTTCAATAGAATTTTTAAAAAGATTATTGAAAATAATATCTAAGTAAGAATGGTCAAAGTTAACAAATAAATTTTCTTCGATATTGTGATTGATAATAATTTTATCATAATTTCTTTTATACTCCTCAATATAAACTAAACAAATTTCAGATAGGTTTAATTTTGTAATATTTGCTTTAGGTAATCTTGCGTAAGTTGAAAATTCATTTACTAAGTTTTGAATTAAAAAAATTTGCCTTTTAATCGATTTTATTGAATTTATTAATTCTTCGTCTTTGAGTTGGCTTTCAATAAATTCTGTAGACAAAAGCATAGGTGTTAATGGATTTTTAATCTCATGTGAAATTTTTCTGGCAAGATCGGCAATAGCATTATTTTTTTCAGCAAAAATTAAATCAGTGTAGTCATTAAAAATTATTATTTGATCAAATAAAGAATTATTATCAATAAAAATAGATTTTACAAAAAAATACTTACGATTATTATTTATTTTAACCTCTAAATTTATTTCATATGATTTTCTGTAAAAACTTTGATTATCGTTAAAATGATTTGATAGCAAATTAGTAAAATTTTGAAATGATGAAATATTTTCATTACTAAATATTGAAGATGCAGAATTTTCAAAGATCATTGATTTATTATTTAAAACAAAAATTCCATAAGGTGAATTTTCAATAATGTTATTAATAAAGCTTAATTGATCATTGATAGTTGAATTAACATCTTGTAAATTATTCTTTTGATCAATAATAGTCTTACTCATTTCATGGAATGAGTTTGTTAATACTGAAATATCATCCTTATCACTTAATTTTTTAAATCTTGTTTGTTGATATTTACCTTTTCTCAGGTCTATTATTGAGTTATTTAAATCTCTTATTGGTTTTGCCAATCTAAAGCTAAAATTTGTTCCAATAATTATAAATATAAAAATTAAACTTGTTGAAAGAATTATATAGATAGTAAAAAATGTTATTTGAATATTTCTTTTATTATTATCTATAGAATTTATAGCCTCATAGGACTGTATGATGTTTTGATAATAATTTAATGTCTCTAAGTCGATATTCTTAAGTAGTAATAAATAATTTGAGTTATTTAATTTTACTTTAGAGAAAAGCTGATCATTTGAAAAAAAAATTGTTATATCATTTTCATTATCAGTTATTGCGTCCTTTAAATTATCATCTGATAAAAATATTTTTTTATCTGAAATATGTTCTATAAATTGTTTTCCATTTTTATAGTTATAAACAGTTGTTATGTTAAACCTCTGTAAAATATCCCTATCAATTAATCTCTTAGCTAGAACGTAATTTCTAATAAATTTTGAGTCTGTAATTAAATCACTTTCAGTTTGATTTATATATTTCTGTGCCAACTGATAGGAATTATTTACAGTGGATTTAAATGCAGGACCTAACCAAGTACTAACTTCTATATTAAAGAATATAGAAGAAGCTAATAGTATTATTCCACTAGGAATTATTGAAAAAAGACCAAAAAAAAGAAAAAATTTATTAAAAAGTCTTAAACCTACCACCTCTCGATTTTTATATTTTAAATAATTAATAAAAAAAACAGATAAATACAAAAGAAGAATTAAAAGAAATACAAAGTCAGCAATTAAAACATATTGAATTAACTCCACATTACGAACTATTTCATTTGATGAAATAAGTGAATATACAGTTAAAGTAAAAAGAGTTATAAAAATAGATATTAATATAAACGCAGAAAACTTATTAAAATAATTTGACATTAATTAACTCTAATATTCATTTCGTACTTCTAGCAGGTGGTAATAGTTCAAGATTTTCATCTAAAACTAATAAGCTTTTAGCTAAATTTAAAAATAAAAATTTATTAACACATAATATTGAATTTCTTAAACAACTTAAATTTAAAAAAATAACTATAATTGTTAATAATTTAAAAGGAACCAATATTAACATTTTTGACGATTTAGAGGTAATAAAAGGTGGAAAAACAAGATCGGAAAGTGTTAAGAACGCTTTAAAAAAAACAAAATTTAAATCAAGATATGTATTAATACATGATGTAGCAAGACCTTTAAATTCAGAGAAATTAATCAAAAAAATTATAAAAAATCTAATAGAAAAAAAATATGATTGTGTCATTCCTTACAGCAAGTGTTCTGATACTGTTATAATTAATCAAGATAATCTCGATAGAGAAAAACTTAAACTTATTAAAACTCCACAAGGCTTTATTAAAGATAAAATTATTAATTTACATGAAAAAAATAATAAAAAAATATTAACTGATGATAGTCAACTTTTTAGAATTGAAAAAAATAAATATAAAATAAAATATATACTAGATAATGAAATAAACATTAAAATAACTTATAAAGATGAATTGGAGTCATTGAATAGGTTAATTGGAAATAATATTTTAGTAGGGATTGGATATGATATTCATAAAACAATCAAAACTACAAAGAGTCATCTAATAAAACTTGGTGGGGTAAAAATAAAATCAAAAGTTAAGGTAATTTCTCATTCAGATGGAGATGTAATACTTCATGCAATCACAGATTCTTTGCTTGGAGCGCTATCTTTAAGAGATATAGGAACCTATTTTCCAAATAATAAAAAAAATTTTAATAGAAATTCTATAGAATTTTTAAAATATGCTCTTACCAAAATGAATTCAAAAAAAATGAATATTAATAATATTGATATAATGATTGTATCTGAGGAACCTAAAATTAATCCTCATTATGAAAAAATTGTAAATAGCATTTCAAAGTTGCTCATGACAAGTAAAAAAAATATTACAATTAAAGCAACTACGAACGAAAAATCTGGACTAATTGGTAAAGGTGATTTTATAGCCTGTTGGTCGAATGTTTCAATTATTTAAAGCTATATAACTTTTTTTAGTTTTTCAAAATCTTCATCAGCGTGATAACTTGATCTGGTCATAGGTGAAGAAGAAATCATTTTAAAACCTAATTTAAGACAGAAATTATAAAGGCTTTTAAACTCCTCTGGAGAGTAAAACTTGTGGACTTTTTCATGATGAATGGAGGGCTGTAGATATTGACCTATGGTAACAAAATCAATTTTAGAACTTTTCATATCTTTTAATACCTCAATTATTTCTGAATAATTCTCACCTAAACCAACCATAATACCCGACTTCGTAAATATTGACTTGTCAAATTCTTTTACTTCTCTCAAAAGCCTTAAACTTTCAAGATAATTTGAACCAGGTCTAATTTGTTTATAAATTCTTGGAACAGTTTCTAAGTTATGATTGAAAACATCAGGCTTGACCTTCGCGATATCTATATAATTTCTATTTTTTCTTAAAAAATCAGGTGTTAGAATTTCAATAGTTGTAATATTAGATAGTTCTCTTATGTACTTAATCGTATCAATAAAATGTTGAGCACCACCGTCAGGCAAATCATCTCGATCTACGCTTGTTACAACAACGTGTTTTAGACCTAATTTTAAAACAGATTTAGCTACATTTAGTGGTTCCATTGGATCTGGTGGTTCTGAAGGTTTACCAGTTTTAACATTACAAAATGCACATGCTCTCGTACATGTATCTCCTAATATCATAAAAGTTGCATGTTTTTTTTCCCAGCATTCTCCAATATTTGGACACGCTGCTTCTTGACAGACAGTAACTAAATTATGTGAGTTAACTATATCAAGTGTTTCAAAGTATTTTTTTGATGTTGGTGCTTTTACTTTTAGCCAATTAGGTTTTTTGATAGTCGTAGGATTAAATTTTTTAATTTTTTCAGGATGTCTGATCATGATTAAAAATGTAAAGGTTTTTCAAAAGCTGATAAGACGCTTTCATGAATAGACTCTGATAAAGTTGGATGTGCAAAAACAGTATTAATAAATTCATCTTCTGTAGACTCAGATGAAATAGCAAGGCCAAATGTGGCTATCATTTCTGTTACATCAGGTCCAATAAGATGTGCACCCAATACTTCTCCTGTATCAGAATTAAAGAGCGTTTTTACAAAACCGTATGAGTTGGACATAGTTTGTGATTTACCATTTGCTAAAAATGGAAAATTACCCGTCTTGTAGGGAGTGTTATTGTCTTTAAGTTGTTGTTCAGTGAAACCAACAGTAGCTATTTGTGGTAAGCTATATATACAACCAGGGATATGATTTTCTTTTGGTTTATGAGTATCATTACCTGTTGAAATATGCGTCACACAATTTATGGCATCGTGCATGGCTTTATGAGCTAACCATGGGGCACCAATAATATCACCAATGGCATATAAACCCTTAATATTTGTCTCATAATTATGATTTGTATTTATATAACCGGTATCAGATAGATTTAAGTTAAGTGAGCTTATAAAGTCTTTATCTAAATTAGGTATAACACCTATAGATAATATTAATGCATCACATAAAACCTTTTGGTCAATGTTATTAAAGGATACGTTCTTTTTGTCTTCAACAATTTTATCAATTTTTGCATTTAACTCAAATTTAATACCTTTTTTTTCAAATATTTTTTTTGCTTCATTTGAAATATCGTTATCAAACTGAGGTAAAATCTTATTTTGAGACTCAAACACTGTAACATCCGAACCTAAAGCATTATAAATACTTGCAAACTCTATTCCAATAGCACCTGATCCGATAATACATAATTTTTTTGGAAGAAATTTAGGTATCATTGCTTCTTTGGAGCTCCAAATTAAGTTAGAAAAACTAATGTCACCTATTGTCCTAGGTTTGCAGCCCGTGGCAATAATTATATTTTCAGAGGAAATTTCATCCGTCGTGGTATTTACAAAAAATTCATTATCTATTTTTTGGGGATATGCTCGATGCTTATAAATATCAATTTTATTTTTTTTCATTAGTGAGTTAACGCCTTTTGATAAATTATCAGATGCTGTTCTTGACATCTTTACAACTTTATCTAGAGCAATTTTAGTAAGATCTTTCTTATCAAGCCCAAAATGATTAGCCTCTTCCATGAATTCTGCAGAATGTAGTAATGATTTAGTTGGAATACATCCCCAATTAAGACATACACCTCCTAGTTTATCTTCTTCAAACAAAGCAACTTTCATACCAAGTTGTGCTGCTTTTATAGCAGCAACATAACCACCAGGACCACCACCAACTATTGTTAAATCATATTTAATTGTCATCTGAAATACTTTCTAAATTTTGAACAATACTAGAAAAAAATTGTGAAGCTAAAACTCCATCAACAGCTCTATGATCACATGATAATGTCAAATTTATAAAACTCCCTATTTCAATCTTGCCTTTGTCCACATAAACATCCTCAAAAATCTGGCCTACTGCTAATATGTATGTTTGTCCTGGTAATATAATAGCATCAAAACTACGGATATTAAATGAACCCAAATTAGATATACTTATTACACCATCTGACAGATCAGAGGGAGAAAGTTTATTATCTCTTGTTAAGTTTATCTTTTCATTAAGATTTGAGTTGATTTCATCTAATTTAAAATTATTTATTTTTTTGATTACAGGCATTTTTAAGCCAAACTTAGAGTCAACTGCAATACCAATATTATGATCTTTATTAATAATAAATTCACCATTATCCTTATATGTACAATTTGAAGCTGGAAATGCTTTGAATGCATTTGATATAGATTGCATTAATATTGCGTTTAAAGAGTACTTATTACCTTTTAATTTTTGGTCTTTTCTAAACTTTAATAGAGTAGCCATATTCACTCTGGTATTTAAATAGAAATGTGGGATATTATTTTTTGAATGTGTTGTTGCTTTTGCAATAGCCTGTCTTAATCTATTAATATTTGGACTTTCAGACAAATAATTCGAGTCTGATACGTCTCTTAAAATAATTCTATTATCTGGACCAGTACCTTTTAATTTTGTCAAATCTATAGATTTTTCATTTGATATTTTTTTGGCAATTGGAGATATAAATACTCTTATAGCCTCATTATCAAAAGTTTCATTTATATCAAGATCATCGGTACGTATTCTTCTTGAAATCGATTTTATTTTTGAAATATCTATATTTTTTTTTTGAGCTATTTTTTTTGCTAAGGGTGTAATTAATATTTTATCTGACACCAAATCTTTATCATTTTCAGAAGATTTTATTTCTAAGGTTTGTATATTGTTATCTGAATTATTATTTTTTAGAAAATTATTTATATCCTCTTGTGTAAATGTCAAATCATCTGAAATTATTGCGACTAATTGATTAACATTTGCTGTTTCACCTTCCTTAGATATTATTTTAGCAATATACCCATCTTCTGGTGACTCGTACTCCATTGTGGCTTTATCTGTTTCAACTTCGAATAAAACCTCACCACTTAGTATTGGATCTTTTTCTTTTTTTATCCATTTAACAATTTTACCCTCCTCCATTGTGGGAGATAAAGAAGGTAAATTAACTTCATATAACATTAATTTATATATGACACTTTTTTAACAGCAGATACAATTTCATCAGTGTTGGGTAATGCCAATTTTTCTAAATTTTCTGCATATGGCATTGGTACGTCTTTTCCGCTAACTTTAATTATTTCTGAGTCAAGGAAATCAAAGCAATTTGATTGAACTAAATAAGATAAGTGTGATCCAAAACTTGTATTACCAAAGCCATCCTCAACAATTACAACTCTATTGGTTTTCTTAACAGATTTATATATCAATTCTTCATCTAGAGGTTTAATTGATCTAAGATCTATAATATCAGGACTAATCCCTAGTTTTTCAATTGATGGAAGAGCGTTTAATATTCTTTGAACAGACATTGAAAAACCAATAATAGTTACATCTTTACCCTCTTTAATAAGATTTCCTTTACCTATAGGAATTAAAAAATCTTTCTCTTCAGGCACATTCGTTTTTTCTTTATAGAGTAATTCATGTTCTAAAAAAACAATAGGATTGGGATTTCGAATAGATGATTTTAATAAACCTTTTGCATCTCTTGCATTTGAAGGGGCAATTACTATCAAGCCTGGAATATGAGAGAACCAAGATATAAAACATTGGCTATGTTGTGCTCCAACTCTAGCCGCGGCACCATTTGGGCCTCGAAAAACTATAGGAACATTTATTTCTCCACCCGACATGTATAAAGATTTAGCAGCAGAATTAACTATTTGATCAATTGCTTGCATAGAAAAATTAAAAGTCATAAATTCACAGATAGGCTTAAGTCCTGCCATAGCTGCTCCAATAGCTAAACCTGTAAAACCTTGCTCAGAAATAGGAGTATCTAAAACCCTTTTTGATCCAAATTTTTCAAGAAGCCCTTGGGTTACTTTATACGCACCATCATATTCAGCTACCTCTTCACCTAAGAGAAAAACATCTTTGTCTAATTTCATTTCTTCTTCAATGGCTTGATTCAATGCCTCTCTCATAGATATTTCTTTTTCAGACCAATTCTTTTCACCTGAATTTTGTTTTGTTTGATTTAAAAGAGACTTCATTGAAATATTTACTTCTGATGCAAGAGGTTCAGATCCGTTGGAGGAGACTTGTGGAGATTTTTCAATAGGTTTTTCTTGTATCTCCTCTATTTCCTCACCATCAACTTTAAGAAGAGCTATCTCAGTATTAACACTAATATTTTCAGTACCCTCTTTAACTAGTATTTTCTCAACTTTACCATCATCGGGTGACTCTAGTTCCATAGTAGCTTTATCAGTCTCAATTTCTGCTAAAATATCTCCTGAAACTACACTATCTCCCTCTTTAACTAACCATTTTACTAAGTTACCTGTTTCCATAGTTGGAGATAAAGCTGGTAGAAGTATTTTCATAAATATACCTCGGTGTATAATTCTTTTAAATCTGGAAGTGGCGACTCAAGTGAAAATTTTTCTACATCTTTAATTTGTTTCTTAATATCACTTTCAATATCTTTAATCGTGTCCTCTTGAATTTTATAATCATTTAATAAAGTTTCTTTCATCATTAACACAGGGTCTATCTCTTTCATTTTATTTACTTCATCTTTAGTCCTGTAAAGACCAGGATCAGACATTGAATGGCCTCTAAATCTATATGTATCCATTTCAATAATGTAGGGTTTAGAATTTTTTTCGATATATTCTCTTGCCCTTATAGCTGACTCACTTACATTAAAAAAATTCATACCGTCTACTTTTTCACCTTTAATGCCGAATACAGTTGCTCGTTCGTACAACTCACCTCCTGCTGCAGACCTTCCAATGGATGTACCCATTCCATATTTATTGTTTTCGATAATAAATAATACTGGTAATTCCCAAAGTGATGCTAAATTAAATGCCTCAAAAACTTGGCCATTACTCATAGCACCATCTCCTAAATAGACTCTTGAAATCTTTTTTTCGTTTCTGTATTTATGTGCAAAACCTATACCAACTCCTAAAGGTACTTGTGCTCCAACGATACCGTGTCCACCATAAAATCTATTAGCTTTGGAGAACATGTGCATTGATCCACCTTTTCCTTTTGAAATTCCATCTTTTCTTCCAGTTAATTCAGACATAACTGATTTTGGATCCACTCCACGAGCTAGTATATGTCCATGATCTCTATAAGCAGTGATAACGGTGTCTTCTGAGTTAATAGAGGATAGAATACCTATAACAACGGCTTCTTGACCAATGTATAAATGGCAGAAACCACCAATTTTTCCAGCACCGTATAATTGTGCAGCTTTTTCTTCAAATTTTCTAATTAAAAACATTTTCTCGTAAAACTTAAGTAACTGATCATTTGTAAAATTATTTTTGTTTTTTTTGTTCATATTAATCTAACTTTAATATGGTTTCTCCATCTTGGATATTTGGGTTATTTTGTTTCGTAATTTCATCTATGTAATCCTCTTTATTAGAGTAAAAAGAGTGTAAATCTATATTTATATCTAACATTTTTTGGTCAAGATTGGATTGCAATTTTTTGTACATTTTCTGCTCAAATTGGTATATTAAATAATTACCAACATTAAATTTCCCATAGACTGTATGATAAATTAAGTAAATCAATACAAATGCAAAGAAAAAGTTAACTAAATTGTTAGCTTTTAAAAACTTCACTTAATTCACCAGCATATCCTTTAATATTATCATTTTCTGATATTCTTAATAACTGATTATATTTTGCAACTCTATCAGATCTGGCCAGAGATCCAGTTTTAATTAAGGGGCAACGAGAAGCTACTGCCAAATCTGATATAAAAGAATCCTCTGTCTCACCAGATCTATGAGACATTATAGATGCAAAACCGTTCATTGAGGCTAAATTAATTGCTTCCAATGTTTCAGTGACAGTGCCGATTTGATTCAATTTAATTAAGATACTATTAGCTTGTTTTTCATCTATACCAGTTTGCAACTTTTGTATATTTGTAACAAAAAGATCATCACCAACTAAACGTATTTTTTTACCAAGTTTACTAGTAATTTTTACCCAACCCTCATAATCCTCTTCATTAAGTGCATCTTCAATTGAAAAAATAGGATAATTTTTGCAAATATTTTCGTAAACACTTATCATTTCTTCTGTTGAATATGAGTTACCTTCGAAATTATATTTTCCATCGGAGTAAAACTCACTAGAAGCTGCATCCAATGAAATTTTAAAGTGATCATTCAAGTTGTAACCTGCTTTTAAAATTGAATTACATATTAAATCTAGAACATCTAAATGAGATTTTAAATTGGGTGCAAATCCTCCTTCATCGCCAAGATTAGTATTAAGTGATCGAGATTTTAGTTCTTTTTTAATATTGGAGATGACAGTATGTGTAGATGATAAGGCTTCGGTTAATGATCGAAATCCTATTGGTAAAATCATAAATTCTTGAAAATCAACATCATTATCTGCATGCTGACCACCATTAATAACGTTAAGCATTGGAACTGGTATAGTCAAATTTTCCAAACCTTGAGATAAGAATATCGCTCTATAGTTTACATATGACCATGCTTTGTAATATGCCAAGCTTAGTGATAAAATTGCATTAGCACCATACTTTGATTTATTATCAGTTCCATCTAGATTTATTAAAAACTTATCAAATTCTCTAAAATCATGGAAAGTTTTTTCAAAAACTTTAGGTTTTATTAAATCATTTACGTTAGAAACTGCTTTTAGTACACCTTTTCCACTCATCCTATTAGACTCTAAATCTCTCAGTTCTAGTGCTTCAAATTTTCCTGTAGACGCTCCTGATGGAACCATTCCTCTAAAGGGATACGGTATATTTTCAAATATCATTTCACATTCTACAGTTGGGTTACCCCTACTATCAAAAATTTCTCTTGCTGTTATATTTTTAATTTTCATTTATTTTGCCGCCTTATTTATTTTGTTTATAGCATTTAAGAGTTCTGGCATTTTATGTAAATATACCATATTAGGACCATCACTTAATGCCGTTTCTGGGTTTGGGTGCGTTTCAATGAAGAAACCTGCAATCCTTAAAGATGAAGCAGCTTTCGATAATGGTGTCACATACTCTCTAGCACCTCCACTTTTTTTACCCAAACCACCAGGTAGTTGTACACTGTGTGTTGAGTCAAAAATAATTGGGTATCCAAATGTTTTCATTAAATGAATACCTTTAAAGTCATTTATTAAATAATTATATCCAAATGAATTTCCCCTTTCAGTTATTAAAATTTTTTTGTTATTTTCATTTTCGATTTTATTTATGATATTTGAAACTTCTTTATGAGATAAAAACTGTCCTTTTTTAACATTTACAATCTTTTTTGTTTGTGCAGCAGCTTTAATTAAATCTGTTTGTCTACATAAAAAAGCTGGAATTTGTATTACATCAAGAAATTCAGCCAACTGATCAACTTGAAAAGTCTCATGAACGTCGGAAGTAATAGATATTTTCAAATCTTTTTTGAGATTTTTTAATATATCTATGGACTTATCAAGGGAAATTTTATGACGTATTGTTTTATGAGAACTTCTATTAGCTTTGTCAAAACTACATTTGAATACTAAATTAAACTTTTCTTTTTTTGCATATTTAATTAGAGATTTTGCAACTTTTCTTACTAGTTTTTCATTTTCTAACAAGCATGGACCAGATATTAGAGTCAGTCTGTCAGTATCATTTTTAATAAGATTTTTAGATAATTGGACAGATCTAGGCATTTTTATTCATTAAACTATTTTTTATAAATGAGAAAAATATTGGGTGAGGCTTAAACGGTTTAGATTTCAGCTCAGGATGAAATTGAACACCTAGGAACCATTTATGATTTTTATTTTCAATGATTTCTAATAATTTTTTATCTTTTGAAAATCCAGAGAAGACAAGACCTTTTTTTTCTATTGAAGATCTATATTTAGGATTCACTTCATACCTATGTCTATGTCTTTCGTGAATTAATTTTTTTTTATAAATTTTTGAGGCTAAAGATTTATGTTTTATATAACAAGGATAAGAGCCCAATCTCATAGTAGCACCTAAATCATTTTCTTTTGTTCTTGTAACCTTTTGGTTTTTTTTACTCCATTCGGTCATTAACGATATGACATTATTAGTATGCTTGCCAAATTCAGAGCTGCCTGAGTTTTTCATTTTTAAAACATTTTTTGTAAATTCAATAATTGATAATTGCATGCCCAAACAAATTCCTAAGAATGGAATTTGATTTTCTCTAGCATACCTAATAGCTTCTATTTTTCCACTTATACCTCTATTGCCAAAACCACCAGGTATAAGTATACCTGCGGCCTTAATTAATAACTCATCAACATTTTTTTTGTTTATTGTCTCAGAGTCAATCCATTTGATTTTAACATTTACTTTATTGTGAACACCTGCATGATAAATAGCTTCGTAGAGAGATTTATAACTATCTTTTAAATGAACATATTTTCCAATTATAAAAATATTTAGTTCCTCTTTTGCTCTTGACTCTAATACTTCAAAATTTGTCCATTTTGAAAGATCTTTTTTCTTTGTAGATTTTATATTTAAATTTTTTATGACTAAGTCATCTAATTTAGATTTAGATAATAAAGAAGGTACTTGATATATACTTCCTACATCATAGGATGGAATAACAGCATTAGTTGGTACATTACAAAACAAACTAATTTTTTGAATTTCTTCATACTTTATTTTTTTATTACTTCTACAAACAATAATATCAGGCTGAATTCCTGCATTTAAAAGCTCTTTAACAGAGTGCTGAGTGGGCTTTGTTTTAATTTCACCGGATGTTTCTATATATGGCAATAAAGTTAAATGTATTAGGAGTGTGTCTAGCTGTCTTTCGTTTTTAAATTGTCTAATAGCTTCCAAGAAAGGAAGACTTTCAATATCACCAACAGTGCCCCCTATTTCACAAATAATAACATCATCTTTATTAGTTGATTTTTTTATCGAATTTTTAATTTCTTCAGTGACGTGAGGTATTACTTGTACTGTGGATCCTAAATATTCACCTTTTCTTTCTTTTGATAGTATAGTCGAGTAAATTTTACCCGATGAAATAGAGTCATTTTTAGAACATTTTATATCTGTAAACCTCTCATAATGGCCTAAGTCTAAATCAGTCTCATAACCATCATCAGTAACATAAACTTCACCATGTTGGTATGGACTCATTGTTCCAGGATCAACGTTTAGATATGGATCTAATTTTCTAATTTTTAGTTTAATACCTCTAGATCTAAGAAGAGAGGCTAATGATGCAGTGACTATTCCCTTACCTAGCGATGAAACAACACCTCCGGTAACGAAAATTAATTTCACTGATTAGGCACTTCTGGAATCATTTCCTCTATTGAGTCGTCTAAAATAATTTCTTCTTGAATAGTTTCTAAATCAGTTGAAGATGAATATTGTTTTGTAATAATTGCGCCCATGAACAAACACCAAAATAAAAAACCAAAACCTAAAACATAAGTAATTTTAGTCATTCCTGAAAAAGAGGATTTATTTGTTGTCATTCCACCAGTAAGAGATGTTTGAGTGCCTAGCCCAAGACTTCCACCTTCAGTTTTTTGAAAAAGTATAATTAAAGTGAGCACCACTCCAATAATTGCACTGATAATTAAAAAAAGGTTTATCATATTATTATTTAAAGTAATTAATAAATGAAGGTTTTGTTGAAGCAGAGCCTACCAAAACCCCATCTAATTTTTGTAAACTTAAAATTTCTTTTATATTAGATAAATTTACGGAACCACCATATAAAATTTTTATTTTTTTAAAAGAATAATTTTTTAATATTTTGGTCAAAAAATGCAAAATATCATTAATTTCTGACATTTTTGGTGTTAATCCTGTACCAATTGACCATAAAGGCTCATAAGCTAATATAACTTCATTATAAATATTTGATTTTTTGAATATTTTATTTATTTGTTTTTTTAAAAAATTTTTAGTTTTTTTTGATTTATAAATATCTACAGGCTCTCCAATACAAACAATTGGTGTAATTTTGTTATGCAGACAAAGATCAGTTTTTTTTTGTATAATCAAATCTGTTTCACCAAAATTAGACCTAACTTCTGAATGACCTAGAATACAAAATTTTATCTTATTACTAACTAAATCTTGAATATCTATAGACCCTGTAGAAGCACCTTTTCCATGTAAATCTACATTTTGTGCAGCGTAGATATTTTTTGGATATCTGGATTTGAGAGTTAGATTATAAAAGTTATTAGGACTAGAAATTAGTTTGTATTTCTTTGTGCTTGGTAGTTTAGACACTACCTTTGATAAGTTCATACTTTCAGATATATTTAAATATGATTTCCAATTAAATATTATATATTTCATTAGGTTAACTGATATCAAAATACTTATAAAAATGAAAACTAAAAAACTAATAGTTATAATATTTAGTGCTGCACTAGGCATAAGTTTCTTATTTATCGGATTTGGATCATATGTGGGTAAAAATTATGTTTTAAAAGTAGGAGACCAAAAAATATCAACATCTGAATTTTCTAGAGCATATGAAAATTATAAATCAGAAAATGGCCTTTCTAATTTATCAGAACAAGAGGAGTTATTTTCAAAAATTCAATTTACAAATGAATATGTAAATGAACTTGTTTTTCTTAGTTATTTAGATGAAAAAATTAGTATAAGTGATAATTCCAAAAAAGTAGTTTTAAAGAAATCATTAAATAATGACGAAATGTTTAGAAATCTAGATGAAGCATCACTTCAAAATTACTTAAAGGAAATTGAGGGTAATATTTATATTGATTTATTCAATGATAGCCTTGATGCGCAGAAGTTAGTTAGTCACGAAATTAATCCAGATCTTCTGGTTGAGAAAGAATTAAATATATATGAGATTAAGAATGACGATAATCTACTCAATTATCAATTAGAGGATGATTTTTACTCCAATAACGAATTATATGAAATTTCAATAAATGAAATAAATCTCAAAAATTATATTCAAGAAGAACTACTAACTGATAACATTATAAATGAATATTATGAGGCAAATATAAATAAATTTATTGAGCCCAAAAATTATAGCTATGAACAAATTATTTTAGATAGTATTTCAAATAAAAATTTTAATGAGCTGAAAGAAAGTGATGAATCTCAATTCAAAGTATTCGAAAACGTTGATGAAAAATTTATATTACCTCAAATTCTTGAAATATTAGAAAAACTTAGTATAGGAGATGAAGGTAACAATATTAAGATTGGAGAAAAATACTTTTTTGTAAAACTTTTATCTTTTGAAGAAGAAAATCAAAAGACGTTAAAGAATGTTTATGAGGATATATTAGCGACTTTAACTAAATTAGAAATAGAAAATTTTACTATAACAAATGATATTAAAAATTTAGATAGCTATAGTACCAATCAAATCTTCTTTAGTAATTCATTTAATTTTTTAGAAAATATTCCTGATCAATACAGTTTTATTAACTTTAATCAATCATCTGGGGAAATAAAAAAAGATAATTTCTTATTTCAATTTAATGTTCAAAATATATTTAAAGAAGAACTACCATTGGATTTCAAAGAAAAATTTCTAAATTCTTTTAGCAATTATAAAAAAAATATAGACATTTCGCACGATGATGAGTTATTAAAAAAAGCAGGAACAGTAAAGGTCAACTATTTTACTGACTCTCTAACTATTAAAAATAATTTTATTGAGCCAGAAATTTTAGAAAAAATAATTATTATTAAAAAAGATCAAAAATTAAAAGTAGTGTTGCCAAATGAAGTTATTTATTTAGATATAAATTCAATTGGATCTATTGACTCTCTAAATATAAAACAAAATATAGTTAATTTAATATATTCAAAAATTATTAAAGAAATAAAAGATACTCTAGATATAGAAGTTGATAACGAACAACTTTTACAACTTTAATATGTATGTTCACGGTAAAAAAGTTTTTCTAGATACTGAAAATACAATTACAATTTATAATAAACTTGCAAATAAATTTAAAGATGTCTCCATTTTAGAATCAGTCATTGGAGGTGATAATAAAGGTAGATACTCTATAATTCTTTTTAATATATTACAAAATGTTGAAATTTTTCATAATTATGTGTATTTAAATAATCAAAAGAAAAAAATTAAATCACCAGACTCTTTTATAAAGGATATTTATAAAAATTTAAAAATTAAAACTATATATGATGAAAATATACCTCTTCCGATATTTATTGGTAATGTATCATTTGATTTATGTAAGTTTACCCTTCCTAAACTAAGTTATGAGCCTGATAAGAATGAAATTGGATTACCACTTGCACATTTTGTAAAACCAAGAAATCTAATAATCATAGATAATGTTCTTAATGAGACACATTTAATTGAAGTTTCAAATATCAAGAAAAATCCAGTAAAATCACTTAAAAAATTAGAAAATATACTTAAAGAACCTTTTTCCAAAAATAAAAAATTAAATTTCAGTAAACTTAAAAAATTTAAGAACCATATTAAGAAAGAGGAATTTATTAAAAAAGTTAAGGAAATAAAAAAAGATATTAAAGTTGGTGAAATATTTCAAGCTGTTCTTTCTCAAAGATTTTCTAATGACTATTTAATTGATCCATTTAATTTTTATAGAGCATTAAGATCAATTAATCCCTCACCTTATCTTGTTTTTTTAAATCTAAAAAATTATCAAATTATCTGCTCAAGTCCTGAGACTATGATTAAAGTAAAAAATAAAGAAATTACACTTAGACCTATTGCTGGAACTAGAAGAAGGGGTAAAAATGAGATTGAAGATAATAATTTAAAAAATGAATTAATTAAGGATAAAAAAGAACTAGCTGAACATTTAATGCTAGTTGATTTAGGTAGAAATGATGTTGGTCAAATTTCAAAAAATAATACTGTAAAAGTAACTGAACAAAATATAATAGAGTATTATTCTCATGTAATGCATATAGTCAGTAATGTTACTGGAGAATTAAAAAATAATTTGACACCAATAGATGTTCTCTTTGCTGGCTTGCCAGCAGGAACTGTTTCTGGAGCACCTAAAATCAGAGCTCTAGAAATATTAGAAAAACATGAAGAAATTAATAGGGAATTTTATTCAGGTTCGGTTTTTTATTTAGATGCAAATGGAGATATGGATAGTTGTATTAATCTCAGAACTGCAATGATTAAAAATAAAAAAATATATGCACAGAGTGGAGCAGGTATTGTTTTTGACAGCATACCTGAAAATGAACATAGTGAGTGTATCAATAAAGCTAGTGCTTTATTTGAAGCTTACAATTTAGCTCATAACATATAATGATAACTCTCATAGATAATTACGATAGCTTTACATATAATCTGTATCATTGTTTAAGTAAAAAAGATCAAGTTTTAGTTATCAAAAATGACTTAATTTTAAAAAATATTGATAAAATTATTAATAGCAAAGGTGTTGTAATATCACCTGGACCAAGTAATCCTTTTAATGCTGGAGAATGTCTTAATTTAGTTCATCAAATATACTCATTTATACCAATATTAGGTGTTTGTTTAGGTCATCAAATTTTAGGAGTCTATTTTGGAGCTAAAATAGACACATTAAGTACACCAATGCATGGAAAAGTATCAAATTTAAAAAAAATAAATGAATGTAAGATATATAATAATATTGATAAAAAGTTTCGTGCAACTAGGTATCACTCTTTATACCTAAATAAAAATAATTTTCCTCAAAATTTAAAAATAACAAGCATTTCGGAAGATGATAAAATTATAATGAGTTTTAAACATGAATTATTTTCTATTTATGGTGTGCAATATCATCCCGAGAGTATTGAGACTCATGTGGGTTCAAAGATTTTAGAAAATTTTATGGATTGTATATGAAATTTAAAATAGATGACTCAATAACTAAGAGAAATGTTGAATATGCTATTAAGTATTTATTTGACTCAGATAATATTTCTCATCAAGCGATTATTATTCATCAACTAAATAAATTAATAAATAATAGTGATATACTTTTATCTCTAAGAAAATTTATTTTTAAAAATTCTAATAAAATAAAAAAATATTCTAATTCTTTGGATACATGTGGGACTGGAGGTGATGGGTTAAAGACATTAAATATATCAACAACAGTAGCTATATTGTTATCATCTGTAGATATTCCAATTGCAAAACATGGTAATCGTGCTGCTAGCTCATTAAGTGGTTCTTCTGATATTATTTCTGAATTGAATATATCTAGTGAAAAAGACTCGAAGAAGATAATTAATAAAATAACAAATGATAAATTTGTCTATTTAAATGCACCTTTTTTTTATCCAAATCTTAGTAAAGTTGGAGAAGTAAGAAAAAAATTAGGTATAAAAACAATATTTAATTATATGGGTCCTACATTAAATCCATTAGGCGCAAAATATCAAATATTAGGCACAGTGGATAAAAACTCATCAGAGATTATGCTAAAAATACTATCTAAAATTGATAATAAAAATTCTACAATTTTTTTCTCAGATGATGGATTAGACGAAATAAGTATATTTGCTCCAACAAATTTTTATTTTAAAAGAGGAAAAAATATCATTAAAAAGAAAATATCTCATACAAAATATAAAAAATACCTTTCATCTAAATTAAATTTTAAGGATATTAAAGGAGGTGCTCCCTCTTATAACGCAAGCAGGCTGATTGAATTATATCAAGGAAAAAAAGATAGTTACAGAGATATAACTATTATTAATTCAATTTATGCGATGCAAACAATAAAACCTAATTATAAATTTGATGAATGCTTTGATATATTAAGTAATTCTCTTGATACCTATAAAGCTCTAAATCAATTAAACAAAATTAAAGATTAATGAATATTTTAGATAAAATAGTTCTAGAAAAAACTAATCATACAAAATATTTAAGTCAAAAAATAAATAAAAAAAAGAATTCCAAATATAGTAAGTCAAAATACTTTCTTAGTGAAATTGAAAGTAATCTACATATTAATAAAAATGCTCTTATAGCTGAATTTAAAAGATATAGCCCTTCAGTAAAAAATTTTAATAAAATAAAGTATATTCAGGATGTTCTCGAACAATATCATAAATCAAAATGTTGTTGTATATCCATCTTAACCGACAAAAATTTTGGTGGAAGTTTAAATGATATAACGATTGCAAAAAAAATTACTGATAAACCAATTATCAGAAAAGATTTTATAATAAATGAAACACAAGTATTTGAAACTAAAGAATTCGGTGCAGATGCTATATTATTAATTGCAAAAATTTTATCTAAATCAAATATAGAAAAATTACATAATTTGGCAATTGATGTTGGTCTAGATGTATTAATAGAGATTGAAAATATTACTGAAGCAACGAAAATTGAGGGCATAGATGCAAAATTAATTGGAATCAATAATAGAAATCTTAAAGAACAAAAGATAGATATAAATAAATCAATAAAACTATCTAAAATATTAAAAAATAAAATAATAGTTAGCGAAAGTGGAGTTACAATTTCAAATATAAAAAAAATTAAAAAAGAAAGTGGAATTTCTTCTTTTTTAATAGGTGGTAGTATTTTAAAAAATGATAATAAAACTAAATATATTAATAGATTATATGAGGCTTAATGAGTTTATCACACTTCAATAAAAAAAATAAAAATATTGAAATGGTTGATATATCAAAAAAAAATAAAACAAAAAGAATTGCTGAGGCAAGGGCTTTAATTGAAATTGACAAAAAACTATATTCAATAATTAAAGGCGATAAAGAACTAAAAAATAATTTATTTAATACAGCCAAGGTTGCAGGAATATTTGCTGCCAAAAATACCTCGCTTCAGATACCATTAACACACAATATTCCAATAGATTATGTTTCTTTGTCTCTTAATTTAAGGGACGAGAAATATATAGAAATAAAAAGTGTTGTGAAATCAAACTACTCAACAGGATTAGAAATAGAAGCCTTAAATTCTGTATCGTGTGCCTCTATTACAACTTTTGATATGCTTAAGTCTTATAAAAAAAAGATAACTATCAAAAAAATTGAAATAATAAAAAAAAGAGGAGGTAAAAACAATATTGGATGACATTTTTAAGACAATTAAATTAATTTCAAGTTATCTTCCTAAAAATAAATTTTCATCAATTTTAAGTCAAAACTTAAATAATAATCATTTAATCAAATCTAATATAGTGATTAAGAAAAATATACCTCCTCACAATCAATCATCAATGGATGGTATAGCAATTACAAATCTGGGAAAGAAATTTAAAATTATTGGAAAATCGAAATTAAATATTTTTAATAAAATAAAGGTAAATCTAAATGAGTGTTTAATTGTAAAAACTGGGTCACTAATTCCTGATAATATAAAATATATAGTTCCCCAAGAGCAAATTTTTATAAATAAAGGAAATGCTTATGTAATTAATTTTAATAAAAATAATAAATTCATTAGAAAAAAAGGACATATCTTCAAAAAAGGTACTAAAATAAACTTTCAAAATAAATATTTATCTTTTTATGAATTAAGTTGTATAAAAAGCCTTAAAGATATAAAAGTCAAAATTCTACAACAATTAAAATTTAAAATTATTTCGACAGGTAGCGAATTTACCAAAAGTCATTTTATTCTACCTACAAATGGTTATTATTTAAATAATTTTATAAAAAAGAATAATCATATTGTTGAAAAGAATATTCATATAAAAGATGATCAAAAATTATTACTAAAAGAAATAAACAATTCAAAATCAGATATTACAGTTATTATTGGGGGCACAGGTAAAAGTAAAGATGATATCAATTTTGAAAATTTTAATTTAATTATTGATGGTCTTGATTTAAAACCAGGTAGACCTTTTAAATTATTTATAAAGAAAAATAAAATTTATATGTTTTTTCCTGGAAACCCATGCTCTTCCTTTGTATTGACCAATATAATTATTAAATCATTAATCGAGATTTATAATAGTAGAAAATCGCAGATTAAATATGATTTAATTGACATCAATAAAGTTAAATTTAATTTTAAAATTTTGAAAAGAAAATCTTTTTTATTTGGTTTAAAAGATCAGAAAAGTATTAAAGTATTTAATAATCAAGAAAGTTCTAATTTAAAAAATATATTGTATGCAAATTGTCTGATTTATTATGATAGAACTAATAAACTAAGGTTATATCAAATAAATGACTAAAAACGCCAAAAAGCTTTTAGATTTTTTGAGAAAATATATTGAGAAAAACAAAATATCTCCTAATTATGAGGAAATGAGAGAACACATGGGTTTAAAATCTAAATCCTCTATATTCCAATATTTAGAGTATTTAGAAGAACAAGGTCACATTAAAAAAGACAAATTAAAATCTAGGTCTATTGAATTAAATAATTTAATTCCTTTTTACAATGCGATATCTGCGGGTAAACCTATAGACAGTTTGAGTCAACAAACAGAATATATTGATGTAAATAGTTTTATAAAATCAAATAAAAAAAACTGTGTCGCTTGTAAAGTAAGTGGTAATTCAATGAATTCATATGGTATTTTTGAAGATGATATAATTATATTAGAAAAAGTTACAAATTATAATTCAAATGATATTCATGCAATTCAGATAGATGAAAGTGAGATAACTCTAAAAAAAATTAAATTAATCAAAGATGAAATTGAAATATTTGGCGATCACAAAAATTTTTCATCAATCAAATATAAAAAAGATAGGATCAAAATATTGGGTAAGATGATTAATTTAGTCAGAAAATATTAATGATAATCACTAGATTCGCACCCTCTCCTACTGGAAACTTTCATATGGGCAGTTTAAGGACTGCAATTTACAATTTTTTATTTGCAAGAAAAAATAAAGGAAAATTCCTTTTAAGAATAGAAGACACTGATAAGGAAAGATCAAAAAAAATATATGAAGAAGAAATATTAAAAATATTTAATATATTTAAACTTCAATATGACAATATTAGTTATCAATCTAAAAATTTAAGTATTCATCAAGAATATTTAGAAAAACTGATGTCGAGTGATATGGCGTATCGTTCAAAGGATGGGCCTTATAAGTTTAGAGTGAACAGAGATAATGAATTTTTTGAGTATGATGATTTAATTTTAGGAAAAATTAAAGTACCATCTAATACTATAGAAGATTTTTCAATTGCAAGATCTGACAAAAGCCCAACTTTTATATTATCAAACTTAATTGACGATAATTTTGAGAATGTGACTAATGTCATTCGTGGAAACGATCATACTACTAATTCAATTAAACAAATTATGATATCTAATGCTTTAAATTTTAAAGATATAAAATATGCACATATACCCCTAATACATGACATCAATGGCAAAAAATTATCAA
Source organism: uncultured Alphaproteobacteria bacterium (assembly GCA_902591315.1). Taxonomy (GTDB): domain Bacteria; phylum Pseudomonadota; class Alphaproteobacteria; order HIMB59; family HIMB59; genus HIMB59. Next base: position 21,864 of record CACJAI010000005.1, on the reverse strand, counting down.
AAAGAAATAATATAACTAATGTAAAAGCTTATTTGAGTGAAGGTTATCTATCAGACTCAATATTTAATTTTATTATTAAATTAGGTAATAATTTCAATGATATTGAATATTTAGATATTGAAGATGCAATTGAAAATTTCAATTTATCTAAAGTAGTTTTATCACCAGCTAAATTTGATATTGAAAAGTTAGATTTCATTAATCGTCATTATTTAAATAAATTAACTTTTATAGAATTTAAAAATTTTTTAGAAAAGGATATAGAAAAACAAGTATCTAATTTTCAGTTGGAACTTGTTTTCCAGGACATATTAGAAAGATGTAACAAATATACAGATATCAATATAGAAGTATCAAAACTTTTAAAATTTTGTGAAAAAAATATTGTCCTTGAAATTGATGAAAATGAAAAAGATTTAATTAAAAAAATTTATTCAATTATTAAAAGTTTGCATGATACTGATAATGCTGTATTAATGCTTAAAGAAAATGACTTACCTTTAAAGAAAATAGGTAAGATAATTAGAAAAATCACAGTAAATTTTGAGTCCAAAATACCAATTGAGAAGATTATTTTATTCTTTGGTATTGAAAAAGTGAGAGAAAAGTTATTATTATATTTAAATGATTGATGAAAAACGATTTAAATTAGTCGATACTAAAACTGGTAAAGAGTATGAATTCGATGGTATCAAAGGATCTATTGGACCAGATGTAATTAACATCTCATCACTTTATAAGAAGACAGGTTTATTTACTTATGACCCAGGTTTTACATCAACTGCAGCTTGTAACTCTAAAATAACTTATATTGATGGAGAAAAAGGTATTCTTCAATATAGAGGTTATCCTATTGAAGAACTCGCAAATAGTAGTTCTCATCTTGAAGTCTGTTATTTACTCATGCATGGTGAGTTACCTTCAGAAAGTGATAAAAATGAGTTTGAAGAAATAATTAAAAACCACACATTACTAAATGAGCAAATAATTCAGTTTTATAGAGGTTTTAGAAGAGATGCACACCCAATGGCGATGATGATTGGAATAGTTGGAGCTTTATCGTCATTTTATCATGACTCTTTAAATATTGAAGATCCTGAGCATAGAATGATTGCATCACATAGAATTTTAGCAAAGATGCCAACCATTGCTGCAATGGCTTATAAATACTCAGTAGGTCAACCCTTTGTTTATCCTGTCAATAAACTTAATTATGCAGATAATTTTTTACATATGTGCTTTGCAACACCAACAAAGGAATATGAAATAAATCCGCTCTTTTCAAAAATAATGGATCAAATATTTATTCTTCATGCTGATCATGAACAAAATGCTTCAACATCAACTGTAAGAACTGCTGGTTCGTCTCTTGCGAACCCATATGCTTGTTTATCAGCTGGAATTTCGTCACTTTGGGGAAAATCTCACGGCGGTGCAAATGAAGCTGTTATAGATATGATTGATGAAATTGTTTTAAATGATTTAAAACCCAAAGACTTTATAGAAGAAGTTAAAAATAAAAAAAATAAAATTAGATTGATGGGTTTTGGACATAGAGTCTATAAAAGCTATGACCCTAGAGCTAAAGTTTTAAAGAAAAGCACAGAAGATTTATTTAAGGATTTAAAAATTAAATCAAAAGAACTCGAAATAGCTAAAGAAATTGAAGAATTGGCTTTAAATGACACATATTTTAAAGAAAAAAATCTATACCCGAATGTTGATTTTTACTCTGGAATTCTTTTAAAAGCACTAAATATACCTACTACAATGTTTACACCAATTTTTGCAGTTGGGAGAACAGTAGGCTGGCTATCACAATGGAAAGAAATGATAGAAGACAAAGAATTTAAAATAACAAGACCTAGACAATTATTTACTGGAGATAAAGATAAGTCCTATAAAAAAGTCCCTGATAGAGAGAAAAAATCAATATTTAATTTACTGTGGCTTAAGAAAACTTTTCTAAATAATCAGTAATTATACTTGAACGAAAGTTTTCAAAATTACTACTTTTAATCCCATCAAACATATTTTTTCTATAATTATAAAATTTATCTTTATTTAATTTTAAATTTGTAAAAAAATTTGACAAGTTAGTGACTGTAAAATCATTTTGTATGAACTCTTTTACAATTTCTTTTTTATTGAAAATATTAACTAATGATAAATATTTTGATCTTACGAACAATTTAAAAATAGAATAATTTATAATATTCGCTTTATAAAATATTAAGTGTGGTATATTTGAAAAACATAGTTCTAAATGAACAGTCCCTGAACAGGCAAAAGCAAAATCTAGTTTAGATATTTTTTTATAGTAAGAATTATCATTCAAATGTATTTGTATATTAGAATTATCTTTAAAATAGTTTTTTATAAATTCATGATCTTCACTTGTAACAAAAAAATTAAAAACAAGTTCTTTATATTTTTTGAGATTTAAAAGTAATTTCTTAATAATAAAAATATTTTTATGTATTTCTTGCTGTCTACTTCCCAAAAAAATACCAATGTTACTTATTTCATTATAATTATTAGAATAATAAGTTTTGTTCTTTAAAGGATGACCGATATAATCATAAATATCCGAATTATAATAACTTTTTTCAATACTAAATATTGAAAAAATCTTATCAAAATTTCTATTAATAAATTTTGCTTTACTTGATTTCCAGATAAAAACTGATGGGCCTACAATTTGGCAGTATTTAATTTGATTTGATTTAAATTTTTGGATGTAAAATTTTGAAAAATCAAATGAATCTACGAAAAAAATATGAGTAAATAAATGTATATCAACAACTTCTTTGATTTTTAATCTAAGATTAAATAGATATTTTAAATTACGAACTATATCTACAACTCCCATAATAGAATTAATTTTTATATTAGTTAAATCTTTAAATTCTCTAGAGTCTTTATTCATGCCAAAAGTAAATATTCTATTTTTATTTATCTTAAAAAAATTATCTTCAAGTATTGATTTAACAATTTGTCTACCAGATTGTTCCAGTGTAATAAATAAAATTTTCATATTATAAAATAATTAAAGAAATATTACTTGCTCGAATTTTTTTTAAAAAATTATCTTTTTCAGAAATTATAATATTATTATTAAATAAACAAATGGCACGAAATTTATATTTTATAAGTAACCTAAGTGTTTCCATGCCTATTACTGGAAAATCAATTTCATCTATCTGATTTGCTTTTTTAGATTTTATAAAAATCAAGTTGTTAAATTTAGAATGAATTTTACTTATTTTATTAATCATTTCATTAGTGCCAAATATATCTTCCATAGTTATTACTCTATCACCATTTAATATTAATGATTGTGAAATGTTCATAGAAAATATTTTTTTTAGAAAGTTTTTTTTAATTTTTATTTTATTAATAATTTTTTTATTTTCATTGTGGTAATACTCATCATCGTAAGAAACAAGCATTTTTTTTAATAATTTTTTTTGAGATAGTAGAATTAATTTATTATTAGATAAATACTTTTTTAGTATTTTAGATTGATCATTAATATTATTAAGGAATATATCTTTTGAAATTAATAGCTTTGATTTAATTGATAAATTAATTTTTTCAATAGAAGGGAGTTCTACATAGCCTATTATAATAACCTTTTTTATGTTTTTGGATCTAATGAATGAGGTGATTTTTTCAATATCTTGAATTTTAAAAAACTTGTACTTGTTCTTAAAATTTTTTTTTATAAGTTCATTCTTATTTATTAGTATTATTTGATTGAGTAAATTTTTATTATTTAAAAAATTTGCAACTTCATTAACAAATAAACCTGATCCAGCTATAAGGCAGATTTCATTTTTGGATATGGCCAAGTTTTTCATTCAAAATTGATTTATATTCTTGAAATATTTTCTCTACTTTATTGTTATTAGAAAAATTAATATTTTTATTAATAAAATCCTCATGTAAGGAATTAATTTTTTTTATTTCTTCTTTATTGAAATTGTTTCTTCTTATACCAACTAAATTTAAACCTCTTAATTTTGCTCTATTACCAATTGCTAAACTAAATGGTAATACATTTTTATCAATGCCGCTCATACCACCAATCATTGAATAAGATCCTATAGTTACAAACTGAATTACAGCAGATAAGCCACCTATTACAACATTATCAAGAATATTTACATGCCCTCCAAGTGTAACTTGATTAACAAATATATTATTGTTATTTATCTTACAATCATGAGCTATATGAACGCCCGTCATGAAAAGATTATTATCTTTTATAGTTGTTACCATTCCCCCATCTTTAGTGCCTTTGCTAATAGTAACATTTTCTCTAAATGTATTAGAATTACCTATCTCTAAAAAACTGTCTTCTCCAGAGAATTTAAGATCCTGAGGATCACATCCAATATTTGAAAAAGGATAGAATATATTATTCTTTCCAATAGTTGTATTTCCGGTTATGGAAACATGGGACTTGATTATAGTCCCTTCACCAATTGATATTTCACCTTCTATATTACAGTAAGGACCAATCTTAATGTTGTCTTCTAATTTAACAGAATTGCTTATTGTGCTACTTGGATGAATCAGGGACGTCATGTATCATCGCTGAAAATATACATTGAGCATGTATAACATCATTTACAAAGCATTTTCCTTCAAATTTGTAAACATTCTTAACTTTATTTAAACGATTTACTTTTAGATTTAAAACATCACCGGGGATTATAGGTTTTCTGAATTTACATTTATCAATTGTCATAAAGGATACACCTGGATTTTTCATACTATCTTTTAATTTCATAGCAACTGTAAAGCAAGCTGCTTGTACAATAGCTTCTATAACCAAAACACCTGGCATCAGCGGTCTTCCAGGAAAGTGACCTTGAAAAAAAGGCTCGTTTATAGTTACACATTTAATTGCGTGAGCAGAAATATCAGGTTCATATTCAACAATTTTGTCTATAAGTAAAAAAGGATACCTATGAGGTAATACTTTTTGTATGTCATTAATGTCCATAATTTCTTTGTCTAATAAGATTTTTTTTCCACTCTTTTATATCAATGGCTGGGAAACCAGCAACAATTGAATTATCTTTTATATTTTTGGTAACACCACTAAGGGCTGCAATTACAACGTTATCTCCTACTTTAATATGTCCAGCAAACCCAGCTTTTCCGCCTATTGTTACATTATTTCCAATAACAACACTACCTGAAATACCAGTTTGTGCTGCAATACAAGCATTTTCACCAATTATTACATTATGAGCAATATGTACCAAATTGTCTATCATCGAATTTTTACCAATATAAGTGTAATCAATTTTAGCTCTATCTATAGTGCAGCTCGAACCTATGTGCACATTATCATCTATTATAACTATACCAATTTGTGGATTAATAAATGATGATCCTCTTTTATTAGTATCAAAACCGAAACCAGTTGTACCTATTGAAGTATTGTCACAAATAATAACGTTATCTTTTATTATTGAATTTTTAATTACTACATTGTTTTTTATTATACAATTTTTACCTATTTCGACACCTTTTCCAATTACACAATTACTAAAAATTTTAGCAGATTTATCAATATTGGCATCTTTTGAGATATACGAATTATTTGAAAGAATAAATTCATCTTTGTAATTTAATGAGTCTTCATGAGAGTATATTTCATTAACTATTGTATTCCATGACTCATTTAAATTTTTACAATATAAAATATTTTTAAACTTATTATTTAAAAATACTTTTTCCTCATTTGTTATAATTAAAATTGAGTCAAAATTATTATGCGAAATATTTGTATCTTTATCTAAAAATAAAACCGAATTATTTTTTTTTGTTGTCAAAGAAGAAATATCTAATATTTCAAAGTTATCTAGAATTTGATGTTTTATTATATTTTTATCCAGAATATTTATTAAATCTTTACAAGATAATACTTTATTCATTTTGAAAAAATTTCTTCTATTAAAATTTAACATTAGTGCTTAAAAAGAAGTACCAATTGAAAAGTTAAAATTACTTGTTCTGTCATTTGATTTTTTATCAATTGGAATAGCATATGATAAAGAAATAGGCCCAACTGCTGTTAAAATATCAAAAGATAAACCAGCAGATGATCTTATATCAAAATCATTATCATTAGTATAATCACTATCCCATATGGATCCTAAAGAATAAAATAGTTTTGTATTTACATTATCTTTATCATCAAAAAGAAATGAGCCACCATATCCTATAGTAGAGGTAAAGAACTTATTACCTCCAAGATATATACCGTCAACTTTTGGGCCAATTCCTCTATAATCAAATCCTTTAAAATTTAAACCACCTAAACTAAATGCATTCACAGTGCTTAGATTACCTTCTAAAGATTCTGCTAAACCAAAGTCATTTGAAAAAAATAAAAACCTATTTGAATTTTTATTTTTTCTATAAACATCACTTTTTAAAATTAATTTATAGTAGCTATCATCTGATATATCTTTTGGAGAATACTCAACAAAAATACTATTAGATACACCATTGGTCGGATATAGTATGTTATTAGTAGTATCTTGTTTTAATGAGAAATTTAAAGAATAGATGTTGTAATTACCTATGTTTTCATTAATCGATGAAGTATTAGTTTTAGCGTCGTACCTTTCTGATTTTTTTGCAGAAAAACCAGTGCTTAATCTCAATATTTCATCGTAGTCAAAATTTAGTGAATATCCTATGCCCTGTTCCTTTGTTTTAAATCCAAAAGAACTAGTTAAATCCTTTTCTGTATTAAAAACTGTGTAGTTATTTCTAATATTAGGTGTGGAAACTGGAAATTGAATGTATGAAATTTTAAATAATGTATTTTCTTGATTAGCTGTGAAATTAGAGTCAATTTTATTACCAGATCCAAAAATATTATTATCTTTAAGAGATAATGTTAAACCAGCTCCAGAGTCACCAGAAAAAGAACCTCCAAACAAAACTTGTCCAGTTTTTTTATTTTCATTGATATTTATGCTTACATTAGACTTACTATCAATAATATCACTAGTTATATCTACACTGTTTATATAAGCAAATTTTAATAAATCATTTTTAGTTGATTTAATTAAATTTGAGTTAAAATAATCACCTGGTTCGAATGGTATTTTAGATCTAATTGTTGAGTCTTTAGTTATATCATTACCAGTTATGGTAATTTTATTTATAATTGAAGGATTAATTTTTTTAGAGACAAAAGTTAATTTATTAGTTTCATTATTTATATCCAGATTAGTGACATAAATATAATTAAAATTATTATTATTTATTAATAATTTATTAATTTTATTTAAGTGTTCATCAATGATTAACTGATCATAATAGAAATTATTTTTAGATAATTTTTTTGTAAATCTTTCAAATTGCTTATTAATTTTAGATTGTATACTTGAGTTAGAAATATCAATATTTATATCATTTATTTTAAGTCTATCACCTTCTTCTATAAAAAAATTTACTGTATATTTATTTGATGATGTCTCAGATATATTGTAATTAACCTTTACATCAAAAAAACCTTTTTGTTTATAAAAAGATTTTATTTTATTTATATCAAAACCAAAATTTTCGATATTTAAATTCGACCCAGAAGTAAAAATATTATAGAAGTTTCTAGTCTTAGTATTAACTAAAGATAATAGATATCTATCAGAAAATGTTTGATTTCCATTGAAAGTAATCCTCTCAATTTGTGATTGGTCATTCTCTTCTATATAATATATTAAATTGACTCTATCTCCCGAAAATTTTTCTGTAGATACACTAACAGTAGTATTATTAAATCCTTTCACACGGTAAATACTTTTGATCAAATCTATGTCGTCATTAATTCGATTTTTATTAATAAAACCATTTTTTTTCATCGAAATATTATTAATAATTATTTCATCTTCTACTCTTTGATTGCCATTTATAAATATGTCTTTAATTATTATGTTTTCTTGTATTTCAATAAAATGTTTACCATTGTCTTTATTATATTTTAGATCAAAAATAATCTCAGACTTATATAAATCTTTTAATAATATATTTATGTCATCATCATTATAAGATTTTTTATTTAAATCAATAGACGTTTGTGTCTGCAAGTCATTAATACTGAGCTTAGATAGACCATTTATTATCAAACCACTTGATTGCAAATTATTTAAAAAACTAAAAAAGATTAGTAAAAGAATTAAATATATTTTAATAATAATTTTCATAATTCGAATTAATTGAGTCTATAAATTTTAACCTATCGTTAATAGATGTAAATTTAATTGGTGTTTTAATGTTTTTAAGGTTAGTCATAATAAAATCTAAAATAGAATTATACTTTATTTCTCCAGATATGTATTTTTTTTGTGCTATATTATTTAAGATCATAAATGAAATTTGCTGTTGTGGTGTTAGTTTTTTCAAAATAGTCAAATATTTATTAATTTTAAATCGTTTATCTTTAAACTTCTCAAGTTTAAGTATCTTATAATCAAGAAAAGTTTTTTTATGTTTAAGATCAATATTTGGATAATATTTCAACAAAGGTGCAATTAATGTAATTAACATATCGTTATCAAAACAATTAATACTGATTATATTATGTTTACTTACAACAATACTATGTATATAAGCATTTTGATTAATCAAAAAATCTATTTTATTTAAATTAATGTTAAAAAGAATGGACAACTCGTATATTTCTAAAATCTTGTTAATAAAATTTGATGAATCAATAGAATTATTTAAACCCATTTTCCATTTTGGATGAGCCAATACCTGATTTAATTTTACTTTTTTAAGATCTACATTTTTTTTAAAATAAAAAGGCCCACCAGACGCAGTTATATATATTTTTTTTAACTCTTTATTGTTGATTTTAGTGTTAATGAGTGAAAAATGTTCAGAGTCAAGTGGGATTAATGTATTTTTACTCTTATTTATTTTATTAATTAAATTTTCACCACCAGCAATTATCATCTCTTTATTGGCAATTGCTATAAGAGAGTTACTATTATTTTTTAAAAAGATATTTAAATAGATTAATGATTTATAACCATAGTCTAAAAAATAAATTATATCGATCTTATATTTAGTTAAAAATAATTTAAACTTATATATTTCTTTTTTTTCACTTAACTTAAAATAATTTCTAACATTATATTTTTTTTTTTGTAAATTAAGAAGATTAGTATTTTTATAACCGGTAATACAAAAAATATTAATTTTATTTATTTTAGAATAATTTAGTAATTTAACACCCAATTTACCAGTTGATCCAATTATTAAAATCTTTGGTTTCATAAATAATTAAAGTTTAATATTATTATAAAAAAAAACATACTATCTAATCTGTCTAAAATTCCCCCATGGCCTTGAAGAAAGTTTGAAAAATCTTTAATGTTAGTTTTTCTTTTTATATGAGAGAAAAAAATATCTCCAAAAAAAAGAGAGATTGATAACAATACAGCCATAATTAGAGATATATTAAATTGAATTATTAGAATGAAACTACAGATAAAGGATACTATAGTTCCAGTCCATGTTTTATTAGGACTTATTCGAGGAATAATAAGAGGCCCTTTTAATAATTTGCCAGAAATATAAGCGATAGTATCATTAAAAAAAGCTGTAAAAATTATAAAATATAAAATATTTCTATCATAATAATAAATTGAAAAAAAATTGTGAATAAAAAGTAGAACTACTAATAAAAATAATTTTTTCAAATAAAAATTTGGAAATAAAATCGCAATAATTACAAAAAGAATAATTAAAATATTAAATAGATTAATTATTTCATTTTGATAATAGATTAATGGAAAGATAATTAAAAAAAGTACTAAAAATAATTGTTATATGAATTATTTATGAATGATGATTTATAAAGTTCAATAATTATTAATGATGAAATACAAAATAAAATTATTAAGTCTAAATTTAAAAAATATCCAAATAGAAAGAATAATAAAATTATTAGGCCAATAACTATTCTATTTTTGTCAATTTCCAAATTTTCGGTCTATCTTGTAAAATTGATTAATATAATTTTTAATATCTGTCTTTTTAAGATCTGGCCATAACTTATTTGTAAAAAAAAGTTCAGTAAAAGAAACTTGATACAACATAAAATCACTTATTCTTTTGTATCCTCCAGTTCTTATTAAAATATCAGGATCTGGTATTTGTCCAGATGAAAGATACCTGTGAAAAGTATTTAAATCAAATTTGCCTAATTTATATAAAGATTTAGATGCATTAAAAATATCATCTTTTCCACTATAGTTAAGATAGATGAATAGTTTTTTTTTACATTTTTGATTTTTACTCTCAAATTTTTTTATTAGCTCTAACTCTTTTTTTGCTAAAAACTTCAAATTACCTATGAATTTTACAGAAAAATTAAAATTATTAATCTGTTCTGAATTAATTAAGAAATCAAATAATATTTTCTTTAGAATATTTATTAAATTAGAACCTCTACTAAAATTATGCTTTGATAAAGCAAATGATGACACATAATTAATATCATAATTTTCAAAAATAAATTTTGTAATTTCTATTAACTTATTTGCACCTTTTTTGTATGATTCGTATTTACTTATAGTATTTTTTTTAAACCATCTTTTATTTCCATCCATAATAAAAGCAATGTGATTAATTTTTTTTATCAAAATTAAACTTTTAAAATTTCAGACTCTTTATGTTCTGAGATTTTTGATATATCCTCAACAGCAGTGTCAGTTATTTTTTGAATTTCTTCTTGAAATCTTTTACTTTCATCTATTGAAATTAACTTTTCTTTCTCTGATGATTTAATTTCATCAATATACTTTCTTCTGATACCTCTTAATGAGATCTTAAATTTTTCTGAAATTTCTGAAATTATTTTTACTAACTCTTTTCTTCTTTCAGCTGTAAGTTCTGGAAACTTTAAGATAATATTATTACCGTCTGTTTGTGGAGTTACACCTAAATTTGAATCTAATATACTTTTTTCAATAGTCTTAACTAGTGAAGTATCCCAAATACTTACATTCAAAGTCATATTATCAAGGTTATTAATATTAGAGAGTTGAGTTAAAGGGGTTTTAGAACCATAACTATCAACTATTATAGTTTTAAGTATATCTGGTGAAACTCTTCCAGTTCTTATATTTTTAAGTTCATTAGAAAATGCATCAACACTTGATTTCATTTCGCTTTGGCAATTTTGTTTATTGAACATTATTAAATCTCATTAATAATTGAAAAAGAACCTTTGCCATCTACTATGTCAATAATATTTGAACTTTTCAAAATAGAAAAAATAATTATTGGTAATGATCTGTCTTTTGCTAAGCTTATTGCTGTTGCATCCATGACTCTTATATCTTTATTTAAATATTCTGAATAAGATATTCTTGAAATTTTTTTTGCGTCTTTATTGCTGACTGGATCTTTATCATATATACCATCTACTTTTGTTCCTTTAAGTATAATATCAGATTTCATCTCTGATGCTCTTAGAACTGCTGCTGTATCGGTTGAGAAAAAAGGATTTCCTGTGCCAGAAGCAAAAATTACAACTCTATTTTTTTCTAAATGATTAGAGGCTTTATTTTTAATATATGGCTCAGCAACTCTATTTATACTTATTGCTGTCATAACTCTTGATTCAACGTCTAATTTTTTTAGGTTAGATTGCAATGCTAAAGAATTAATCACCGTACCTAGCATGCCCATATAATCGGATGTTACTCTATCTACTACACCATTTGAAAAAGATGAACCTCTAATAAAATTTCCTCCACCTAGTACAATTGAAATTTTAAGATTTTTTGATTGAAGAGTCTTTATGCTATTAGCAAGATCATTTAAAATATCAAAATCAAAACCTTGTTCATTTGATCCTGCTAAAGACTCACCGGAAATCTTTAGCATGATATTTTTATACATATTATTAAATAGTATATAAATCCATAGATGTAATGTTAAGATTTATATTATTATTTTTTGATACTTCACTCAAAAAAGAATGAACAGACTTTTTAGGGTCGGTAATTAAAGCCTGACCTAAAAGTGTATTTTCTTTAATAAATTTATTAAGTTTGCCTTTGATTATTTGATCTTTTTTATCTTCTGGGACACTATTCATTTGTTTTAAAATAATCTCTTTTTCATCTTCTAAAATTTTTGAATTTATTGAGTTCTCGTCGATGCCCATCGGTTTCATAGCTGAGATTTGCATTGCAATAACTTTTAATTCATCAACAAGTTTTAATGCCATGTCTATATTGTCTGTTGCAATTTCTACAACAGATCCAATTTTTGAACAATTTGAATTGTATTTATTATGTAGATAAGTGATAAAAATAGATTCTTTTGATGCATATTTTTTATAAGAAACTATCTGAATATTTTCGCCAATCTTAGAAATTAAATCAGTCAAACAATCACTTAAAGATTTATTATTTATTTCTAAACTTTCTAGATCTTGATCAGAGCCATGATCATTTAAATTTTTATTATCATGAATTGCTTTTGATAAAATCTCGGCAAAATTTAAAAAATCATTATTCTTTGCAACAAAATCTGTTTCGCATTTTATTTTACAAATAGTAAAATCTTTATTGGTTTCATTATTATAAAAACAAACAACACCCTCATTTGTCTCTCGATCTTGTTTTTTTTGAGCTTTCAAAATTCCTTTTTCTCTCAGCCATTTAACTGCTAATTCTATATCATTATTATTTTCTGCTAATGCTTTTTTGCAATCGACTATGCCACTGCCAGTAGTTTCTCTAAGTTTCTTGATTAATTCCATGCTATTCATTTTTTATAGAACTTTCTGAAGAAGATGAGTCTTTATTTGTAATTAAAGCTTTCTTAAAATTATCAAGAATGAATTGAACAGATTTAACACCATCGTCGTTTGCTGGGATAGGATAATCAATTATATCAGGGTCGCAATTTGTATCTACAATACCAATAATTGGTATGCCTAATTTTTTTGCCTCCAATACAGCAATATGCTCTCTATTAGTATCAATTATAAAAATTACATCTGGTGTAGATTTCATTTCAATTATACCACCAAGAGTTTTATCTAATCTAATTTTTTTTTTCTCAATATCTGATAGTTCTTTTTTTGTAAAAACAGTATCATCCGCATTTAAAATATTTTCATAATTATTTAGAGTATTTATGGAGTTTTTTACAGTATTCCAATTAGTAATCATACCACCAAGCCATCTAAAATTGACAAAATAATTGTTAGTTTCTTTTGCAATACCCTCAACTATCTCACTGTGTTGTTTTTTTGTAGAAACAAATAAAAATTTCTTTTTATTTTTAGATGACTCATATGCAAATTTAAGTGCATTTTCAATTAAAGGAAGAGATTTTCTTAAATCTAAAATATGTGTGCCATTTTTTTCTCCATAAATGTACTTTTCCATTTTAGGATTCCATCTTTTTTTATTATGACCAAAATGAGAACCATTCTTTAAAAGGTCTTCTAGAGATATTTCAATATTCATTTCGCCTCCGGTTATGCTTTAGTCAATAGAAGGGAAACCATATAGGCACCGGATGTCTATTAACCTGTTTTTTTGTGATGTTTTAAAGGATTAATTCTAATAATCAAGAGTTAATTCAAAGAAATATTGAGTATTTTGTTATCATTATAAACTCTAATATTGTTAAAGCTACTTACTTTTTCCAAATCAAGAAGTTCTTGATAAGATATATGATTTATCTGGTTAGCTAAATCGTCATCCTTTATAATGAGTAAATTTTCTATATTCACATTATAAAAGTCATTCTTAATAGCTGATTTAATTTTTGTTTTTATGTATTGTGCGTGAAGTGAAGTAACATCAAATTTATCATCAAATAGTCTTAAATCAAAAAAACCACTTTCATTTATCACATTTAAGAGAATGTATCTTTTACCATTTCTAGTTGTTTTATATTGTGCTTTTACAACATAAAAATAAAACTCTTCTATAAATTCAAGCTTACTATCAGTTTTTTCTTTAAAAGAGGAGTGGTTAAGATTTGTAAGTATTTTTGTTTGTTTTTTTTGAGAGTAAAGAAATCCATAGCTTTCAAATTCAGCTTTTATCGGATCAACTATAGTAAAACTCTTATTAAGAAAAAACTGATCATCCGATAAGTCATTAAATAATGTTGCTCCAGATTTTTTTTGTATAATATTTTCTACATTAGCAAATAGTTTTGAGATACTCGAATGAATTGAGTTTAAAGAATTTGATAAAATAAGTTTTTCCATTTGTCTTTTATTTAATACAGATCTAGATAATCTACTATTAAAATCGGACAAAGATTTAAATTTTCCATTTTTATCTCTTTCGGTTACTAATTCTTTCATAGACTCCTCACCTACTCCCTTTAATGCAGCTAAACCATAAATAATCTTATCTTCATGAACTGTAAATTTATAATCTGAATAATTTATATCAGGAGGCAATATTTTTAAATCTTGTTCGTACATTTCATTAAGTATTACAAAAATTTTATCAGTATTATTCAGAGAATTATTAAGAAGCTCACAATAAAATTCTAATGGAAAATGTGCTTTTAAGTATGCTGTGTAATAAGTAATAAAGGCATAGGCTGCCGCATGACTTTTGTTAAATCCATATTCTGCAAATTTTTCGATCAAGGAAAATAGTTTCTCAGCATCTTTAGATCTAACCTGTTTATTTACAGCACCTTTAATAAAATTATCCTTTTGACTCATTAATTCAGCTTTAATTTTTTTACCAATAGCTCTTCTCAATAAATCTGCTTGACCTAAAGTATACCCTGATATTACTTGGGCTATTTTCATAATTTGTTCTTGATAAACAATTATACCGTAAGTTTCTTTCAAAATTGGTTCAAGTAAAGGATGATCATATATTATTTTTTCCTCACCTTTTTTTCTTTTAATAAAGCTATCAATAAATTGCATCGGACCAGGCCTATTCAATGCTAAAACTGCTATAACTTCCTCTAAACTTGTTGGTTTGAGTTTAATCAAAGTGTCAACCATCGCAGCACTTTCAACTTGAAAAACTCCACAAGTATAACCATCACTTAATAATTTGAAGGTTTTTTTATCGTTGAAAGGTATTTCATTTAAATCAATAGAGATTTGATTTTTAACTTTTATTAATTTAAGAGTTTCATCAATTATAGTGAGATTAGCTAGGCCAAGAAAATCAAATTTTAATAAACCTGCTTTTTCACAATCTTTCATATTGTATTGCGTAGCCATTATTTCTGAGTCATCATCTTTGAATAAAGGAATATTTCCATAAAGTTTGTCCGAAGAAATGATTATTCCTGCAGCATGTGTAGATACATTTCTTAGTGCGCCTTCCATTGACTCTGCTTTATCCATCATTGGAGAGTCGGCTAAATCACCTAATTGATCAGAATGATTAGCTTTCAACTCACTAATACTTAATGGATGAACTGGATTATAGGGAATTTTATTTACCATTCTCTCTACTTCAGAATATGGTACACCTTCTACTCTACCAATGTCCTTTAATATTCCCCTCGATATCATCGATCCAAAGGTAATTATTTGTGCAACATTTTGATAACCATACTTTTTTTGTACATACTCAATAACTTCATCTCTTCTTGATTTACAAAAATCAATATCAAAGTCGGGCATTGACACTCTATCGGGATTTAAAAATCTTTCAAAAAGTAAACCATATTGAATTGGATCTACATCTGTTATTAATAAAGACCATGCAACAATAGATCCAGCGCCTGATCCTCTTCCAGGACCAACAGGAATTGAATTTGATTTAGCCCATCTTATAAAATCGCTAACTATAAGAAAATATCCAGAGAATTTCATTT
Source organism: uncultured Alphaproteobacteria bacterium (assembly GCA_902591315.1). GTDB lineage: Bacteria > Pseudomonadota > Alphaproteobacteria > HIMB59 > HIMB59 > HIMB59. The sequence goes on along the minus strand of CACJAI010000005.1, from coordinate 5,985 downwards.
TTATGATAACATTTAATTCATATTCTAGACGATCCCTATAAATTTTAGATTGACTATTAAATTCCTCAATGTTTTTGTCTGCAAATATTTTTTTTAATCTTAAATCTAAGCCACTCCTAGATTGTTTAATTATTTCTTTATCTTCATCGGAATCAAAATCTGATTTAAAATTTGGTAATGTAATTGGTTTTTCTTCAATTAAAAAATTAATTTTATTTGCTATTAAATTTGAATTTTGTATTAGTGGGATTAAGTTATTATTTTCTCGATAGTTTTTAACTAAAGAATAATTATTTTTTAGATTAAATGAAGTATTTTGTAAATATTCGCCATTCTTTAAACAATGGAGTATTTTTATTGCATCGTAATCTTTATCTTGTTTGTAAAAACTAAATGAAGATAGAAATGAATTAATTTTGCATTTTTTAGATATTTCATTTAAAGGTTTATTATCTAGATTTTCATCAAATTCAAAAAAAATATCATTTTTAAATAAATTTTGAAGAATAGTGATTTCATCTAAAATAATTTTTAAATTGTTTTTATTTATATTCAAATTCTGGAAATAACTAAATAACCCACCTAAAATTAGAATGTTACCTCTAGAAAAATTATTAATATTATCTAAAGATAAATTAAATTCATTTTCAGTATTTATTTTTGTAGATAATATATTGAGATTTTTAAAACCAATTTCATTTTTACAAAGAAAGGTAAGTCTTGATTTATGCTTTAATTTTGAAATAAAATCAACATCCAATCCTATAATCGGTTGAATACCCTTTTTTTTGCATTTTGTTGAAAATTCCAGAGCACCTGATAATAATTTGTAGTCTGTTAAGGCAATTGCAGGTAATTTTTCTTTCTCAGCAAAATTTACAAGATCCTCAATTTTAATATTAGACTCGCAAATAGAATAATTTGAATAATTTCTAAGAGGTATTAGCATTCTTTTATTGATTTATCTTCAATTGTATAAGACTTATCAAAAAGTGGGCGAAATGAAATATCATGACTAGCTATTATTGTTGATAAATTGAATCTTTTAGAACTATTTAATATTATATCAATTACCAAATTTGCATTTTCTTTATCTAAATAACTTGTGGGTTCATCAGCTATTAAAAGTTTAGGACTATTCACTAAGGATCTTGCAACACAAACTCTTTGTTTTTGTCCATTTGATAACTGATTGGGATATTTAAATTTAAATTGACTCAAATTAAAATAGGATAAGATTTTTTCAATTTTTCTTGTATCGTTACTTTTTAATTTAATGTTATCGAGAATGTTCAATTCAGATATCAAATAGTGATCCTGAAATATAATACCTATATCGTCTTTCAAAAGATCAAAATGGTTTTTTACTAATTTACCATCGAAGTAAATTTCTCCAGAGTCTGAACTATCTAATCCTGATATTAAGTTTAATAAAGTTGACTTACCACATCCTGATGGGCCAAATAAAAAAATATTTTGATTATGATCTACAGATAAATTTAATTTTTTTATTACTTGAAAATTTCCGACCTTAGATAGATATGATTTAGAAATATTTTTTAATTCTAATAAACTCATCTTAATATTAAATTTGGTTTAATTCTAAATATTCTCAATATTGGAATGAAAGAAGCAACTAAACTTGAAAAAAGAGAAATACTAACAATAAATACTATGTCGTTAAATTTAATACTATAGGGCATTGATGTTAAATATCTTATTTCATTGTTCCAAAGATCAAAATTTAATAAAAATGATAAAAAGTTTTCGACAGAGTCTATATTTGTAGATAAAAGCAATCCTAAACAAGTACCAATAACAATAGAGAAAAATGATACGAAGAAAGAATTCAAAAAAAATATAAAACAAATTTTTGATTGCTTTATTCCCAATACTTTTAGCAAAATAATATCTTTATACTTTTCTTTAATAAAAAAAATTTGATTTGAAATTATTGTAAAGGAAGAAATTACAATAATAAAAAATAGAATAACAAACATAACATTTTTTTCAGTAGATAATGCTTGAGCTAAAGTTTGGTTTTGATCCTCCCACGTTGAGTAGTTTAGGCCATCTAAAATCATATAATCAAAGCTTTTATTATTTAAATAAACATCTGTAACTTTATTGCTTATGTTATTTTTAAACTGATCGATATTGCTAAAAATAAAATATTTATCAAAGTCATATACTCCTGTATTAAATATTCCTTTAATAGTTAATTGTCTTGAATTTAAAACAGGGCCTAAAATTGTCATAGAATTTCCAGGAATATTAATTTGAATAGGCATCCCTACTTTTAAATTTAAAGACCTCGCTAGTTCAACTCCAATGAAAACCCAATTGTCGATATTTTTTTCTATTTCAAATAGATTTTGATTAATTTTAGGTATTTTATAGATGTCTTCTTTATTAAGAGATTTCATTAACAAACCCTCTATACCATTTTCATTACTTGTGATTACTCTACTTTGAATATTTTCAACAAAAGATATTGAAGGATTTTTTTCTTGTATTTTTTTGATTTTATCTTTGTTAGCATCATAAATAGTAATATCTCCATTTACACCACTTAATGACTCAACTAATTGCTCTCTAAAACCATTCATCACTGACATTACTGTTATTAAAATTGAAATACCTAGTATTAATGCTAGTGATGATAAAATTGTCGATACTGAGAATGCTTTATCTTTTTTAAAATTAAATATGTAGGAGAAAGATAGTTTATGGAGTGTATTGTTCAAATTCAAAATTCTCAATTTCTTGTTTACTTAAGAACATCTTATCACTGTTAGACCTACTAATCAGTTCAATTTGACCTTTTTCTTTAAAATTATTCCCAATAATCAATGTCCAAGGTATTCCAATCAATTCAGAGTCTTTAATTTTTCTTCCTATACTTAAATCTCTATCATCTAAACTAACATTATCATATTTAGTGATAAGCAGATTATAAATACTCTCCACATCTGATACATAATCAGAGTTTGGTTGCATTATGATGTTTATCTTAAATGGAGAAATATTAATAGGCCATTTGATACCTTTATCATCGTGGAATGCCTCTATTATTGCTGCTGTTAATCTGGAAACACCTATTCCATAGGATCCCATATATGGAGTTATTCTTTTTCCATCTTGATTTAGCACGAAGCATTCTAATGGCTTAGTATATTTTGTACCAAAATTAAATATGTGCCCTACTTCAATACCTCTTCCAATTATCACATCAGATTTTGATTTATCAATCATTTCGTCAGAAGCAGAATACATTTTTGTAATTTCTTCATAACTTTTTTCGTATAAATTGGAGTCAACTAATTTAGAGTCATAAGCAAGTTCGCTTTCACCGGTATTAGCTAATATTTGAAACTCATGAGATAAATCTCCACCAATGGCACCCGTAGCAGCTTTTACAGGAATTGGTTGTAATCCAAGATCTAGAAAGGTTTTTAAATAACTTCTAAAAAATTTTTTATAAGTTTCAAAAGCAGCTTCTTCGGTTAAGTCAAAACTATAGGCATCTTTCATTAAGAATTCTCTTCCTCGCATTACGCCAAACCGAGGTCTAATTTCATCTCTAAATTTCCATTGAATATGGTAAAGATATTTAGGAAGACCTTTATAAGAATTAACATAATCTGAAAATAAATCTGTAATGACCTCTTCATTCGTTGGTCCATATAATAAATGATTTTCATGTCTGTCAGTAATTCTTAGCATCTCTTTTCCATAGTCAGCATATCTGCCACTTTTTTTCCATAATTCTGAAGATTGAATAGTAGACATTAACATTTCATTACAACCTATTTCGTCTTGATTAGATCGGATTATATTTTCAATATTTTTTAGGACTTTAAATCCTAATGGTAACCATGTGTATATTCCCGATGTGTGTTGCCTAATCATTGATGAACGCAACATTAATTGATGGGAAATAATTTTAGCTTCTTTTGGTGACTCTTTTAATGAGTTAAATAAAAGGTTAGAGAGTTTCATTTAAAGTATTCGAATATATTATTCTCATATTTTATTATAAAAAAAGATACGATCATTGATAGAGCAAATGAAACTAAAAATTTTATTCCTAAATAAGACTTTTTTGGCATACCCTCCTCAAAATCTGATCTTTTAATAGGTAATATTATCATAAAAATAACCCACCAAATGATAAAGAGTATGAATAAAAACTTCATATCAAAGATATGTGTATTAATAATTCAGGCTTTAATGAAAAATTTCTATTATAAGTCTTTTTTGAAACTTCCTCTACTAACACACTTAGTGAACTTTCATCTATCTCCTCCTTAATAAACAATATTTTATTTAATAAGATATCTTTAATTTCATCTTGAATTATTTCTTTATTATAGGAAAAAGGGAAACCCTTATCAGATATTTGAAATTTAATAATTTCAAATTGTTTATTAAGAATTAAATTGATACTCACTACACCATTATGAAGAATTTTTCCCCTTTCATTTATAAAACTGTCCTCTTCAATAATTAGGTTTTGAACAACAGGTAGTTTTTTTATAACAAATTGGTCAATTAACTTATGATTTTTATTTACTAAATCTAATTGGCACAAATCTCCACTTAAAAGAAGGTTAGTTTTTTCAATTTTTAAGCTTTTAGCTATTTCTAAATGTTTTTTTAAATGAAGATATTCTCCATGCATAGGAATTAAAGACTTAGGTTGAATGAAAGAATAAAATTCTTTTATTTCATTTTTTCCTGGATGTCCTGAAACATGAACAAATTCCTCTTCATCAGAGATAATATTTAAGCCTAAGTAACTAAAAGAATTTTTTAAATATGAAATTGATTTTTCGTTACCGGGAATTTCTTTTGATGAAAAAATTATATTATCTTTTGTGCTTAATTTAATTTGATTATGTGTATTATTAGCAATCTTCCAAAGAGCAGAGTTTTTTTCACCTTGGCTACCTGTGCAAATTAAAAGTACTTTATCTTTATTATAATCCTGAAATTTTTTTTCATTAAGTATTTCAAAATTTTCAATTAACTTTTCTTCTATAGCAGTATTAATAGCTCTTTTTATACTTCTTCCTACGACAAATATTTTTTTATCATGCTTAATCGCATTTGAAATAATGGTTTTAAGTCTCGCAATATTTGAGGAAAAACAAGTAACTATAATTCTACCTTCAAGTTTATTAAATAAATTATCAAACGATGGATCTAACTCAGATTCTGAGCGTGATATCTCGTTGACACCTGCGTTTGTTGAGTCACCTATAAGTAAATCGATATTTTCATCTTTTAATAGCTGATAATTTTTGTAATCAAAAGGTGAGCCAGTAACTGGATTTTTATCTATTTTCCAATCACCTGTATGATAAATATTTCCTTCCAATGTTTTGAAAAATATACCTGTGGGATCGGGTATAGAGTGAGTTGTCGGAATTAATTGAAATGAAAAGTTCTCAAACTCTACTTCTTGGAAGTCTTCAACTATTACAAATTTTTTCTCAAAATCTTTTTTTTTATTGAACTTATGTTTTATATAAGAAAAAGTAAATTGATTGCAATAGATTGGAAAATCAATTTTATCAAAGTAATACTCTAGTCCTCCAACATGGTCTTCATGCGCGTGAGTTAGTATCATTGCTTTAGGTTTAATGGATGTATTCAAAAAAATATATGGATCAGGAATTGTTATATCTACACCAGGGAGACTATCATCAGCAAATGAAATACCACCATCTACTATTATTTGTTCTCCTTTAAAGGAGTATAAATAGTTATTGCCCCCTATTTCACCTATTCCTCCAATGGGCAAAAAATAATTGTTATTTTTATTATTTAATAATTCTAAGTTTTTCATTTAAAAAAATATGATAAAAAAAAATACCTAAAAGAGTTAAATCTTCTCTATAAATAAAATTAGCTTTTTTATAGTCGATAGAGGTAGCATATCCACCAGTAAAAATCACTTTAAAATTTCTTTTATAGGTA
>CACJAI010000004.1 GCA_902591315.1 uncultured Alphaproteobacteria bacterium | reverse complement strand
TGACAGCCCAGATTTATTTAAAATTTCTTTTCCTAGGTCAACATTGGTTCCTTCTAATCTTACTACCAATGGAACTTGAATAGACAGCTCTTTAGCTGCAGCTACCACACCCTCAGCGATAATGTCACATTTCATAATGCCACCAAAAATATTTACCAAAATAGCTTTTACATTTGGATCTTGCAGAATTATAGAAAAAGCTTTTGCCACTCTCTCTTTTGTGGCTCCTCCTCCTACATCTAGAAAATTTGCAGGACTGCCACCATGTAATTTTATTATATCCATTGTACCCATTGCAAGACCAGCTCCATTTACCATGCATCCAATTTGACCATCTAATTTGACGTAGTTAAGCTCATGTTTTGAAGCCTCAATCTCTGCAGGGTCCTCTTCAGTTTCATCTCTCATTGAAGCTACATCTTTATGTTTATAAAGTGCATTATCATCTATCGATACCTTTGCATCTAAAGCCAAAAAATTACCCTCACCAGTCAATACAAAAGGATTAACTTCTACTAAAGAGGCATCTGAGGATAAAAAGCTATTGTAAATTTTTTGAATTTGATCACAAAAATCATTTGATAGGTTTTGATCTATTTTTAGACCCTCAGTTAATTTATTTAAACTATTTTGGTCAATAATACTGTCCCCAGGGACATTAACAGTAATAATTTTTTCAGGTTGCTTTTCTGCTACCTCCTCAATTTCCATACCACCCTCAGTAGATGCTATAATTGAAATTGAAGATGTCGCTCTATCCACGAGCATACTTAGATAGTACTCTTTTTTGATATCACACCCTTCCTCAATATAAAGTCTATTTACCTGTTTTCCACTTGGACCAGTTTGTTTTGTAACTAAAGTTTTACCAAACATTTTTTTTGCATTGTCTTTGGCTTCATCTTTTGAGAAGCAAACTCTCACACCGCCTTTATCATCACCACTATCTGTAAATTTTCCCGCGCCTCTTCCACCTGCATGAATTTGAGACTTCACAACCATAACGGGTGTTTGGATAGAGTCTACAGCAGTTTCTATATCGCTATCATCTAATACTGGGTAGCCATTTAAAACTCTAACGTTATTATTTTTTAATAATATTTTCGCTTGGTATTCGTGCAGATTCATTTTTTTTCTCCTTTTATGCTTAAAACTATTTTTCCTATATGGTCAGATTTTTCCATAACCTCATGTGCTTTATTTGCATCACTCATATTAAAAGTTTCAAAAATCGTTGGTTTATGTTTATCATTCTCTATCAAAGGCCATATTTCTTTGACAACCTGATCAACAATATTTCCCTTTTCAGATGGAGATCTTGATCTTAATGTTGATCCAGATATTTTTAATTGTTTATTCATTATATGTAAAAGATTAGTTTCTGCTTTAATCCCACCGAGGGCAGCAATATAAGTAAGTCTTCCTTTAAAATTTAATATTTTTAAATTTTTTTTTAAGTAATCTCCTCCAACCATATCTAATATTACATCAACCTTTAATTTTTTCTGATTAAAATATTCTTCAAAATCTGTATCTTTGTAGTTAATAGCATCAGTGGCTCCTAATTCGATACAACTCTTACATTTCCCACTCGTACCAGCGGTTACAAAAATATTTTTTGTATAATTTTTAAGAATTGAAATAGCAGTTGTGCCGATACCACTACTTCCACCATGTATCAAAATCGCCTCATCTCTTTGAAATTTAGATACATTGAAAATATTCTCAAAAACAGTGAGTGTGGTTTCTGGTAAGCAACCAGCTTCATGTAAATTTAAATTTTTTGGTAATGGCATTACTTGTTTTTCATTGACATTTACGTACTCCGCATATCCGCCGCCTCCAAGAATTGCACAAACTTGTTCTCCTAAACTAAAGTTTTTTACTGACTTTCCTAATTTGGTAACTATTCCGGAACACTCTAATCCAATAATTTCACTCTCACCTGAGGGTGGTGGGTAATGTCCGTTTTTTTGGAGAATATCTGCTCTATTTATTCCAGCGAAATGAATTTCAATTTGGATTTGTTCATCAAGAGGGTCAGCGATCTCTTTTTCGTCTAGAAACAAACTTCCATCTTTATAATTTATAAACTTCAATTTAACTGCCTGTGGTATTTTGTATACATTATACAATTAAATAACACAATCACTGTTGTAAATGTCAAGAAAATCAATGATAAAACAAGGTTTTTTTCTAATTTTAAACTAAATCCTAAATTAAGAATGTATTTTTAATATTCTCTTAAATAGTTTATTGTACTGTTTAACCTATAGGAGGAAACAATATGTCAATAATCAAAAAATTAGCATTAGTTATTGTTTCACTTTCACTTGTCGCTGTTAGCTCAGTGTCTTCTGCGAAGCCTTTTAGTCCAAAGAAGCCTATTGAGCTTATTATCCCAGCTGGTCAAGGTGGTGGAGCTGACGAAATTGCTAGATTAGTTCAAGGTGTTATCGAGAAAAACGATTACGCATCTAAGCCAGTGATTCCAATTAATAAAAAAGGTGGTTCTGGTGGTGAAGCTATGACTTATGTTAAGAAAAAAGCTGGTGATGAGCACACACTTATCATTACTCTTAACAATGTTCTAACTACACCTGTTAACCAGCCTGAGTTAGGAATTGACTTCTTTAATGACTTCACACCATTAGCAAGACTTATTACAGATACATTCTTAGTATGGATTGCAACTGAAGGTAAAAATACTCAAGGTGTAGAAACATTTGATGACTTCATCGCACTTGCTAAAGGCAATGGTTTAGTGATGGGTGGTACAGGAAGTATGTCTGAGGATGAATTACTTCTTGGTATGATGAGAGGTCAGTTTGGATTTGATGCAAAGTACGTACCATATGACGGTGGTGGTGCTGTTGCAAAAGGTCTAGTTGGCGGCGAGTCAGATTTTACATTAAACAACCCTTCTGAGCAGATGGGTTTCTATCAATCAGGTGATTCAAAAGCATTAGTTATGATGACTCCTGAGAGAAATCCTGCGTTCCCAGATGTACCATCTTCATATGAATTAGGTTATCCTGATCTTGAATACTATATGATGAGAGCATTTATGGCTCCAGCTGGTATTGATGCAGAGGTAGAGAAGTACTACACAGGACTTCTTCACACTGTTTATCATGATAACGAGTTCCAAACTTTCAACATCGACGACGGAAAGTTAATGAGCTGGTTAGAGGGTTATGGTCTTAAAGATTTCTTAGCAATCGAATATGCTAAGCACGGTGAGATCATTAAAAACTTTAACTAATATTTAAATTAAGAGCGATATGAGCATAACAAACAAAATAACTGTCAGAAGAGCAGAAATTGCAGTGGCCGTTATTTTAGCGTTATGCTCAATCGCTCTGATGATTAAAAGTGCTGAGAATAGAATTACATGGAACGCAGAAGAAAACATGGGTGCAGGATTTCTTCCTTTTTACCTTTCTCTTGGCATGCTTATTTGTACTGTCCTTACCATAATTAAATTCGTTCTAAAAAGATCACCACAATCTAAAGATGACTCACCTTTTATTGAGGCTGAAGCATTCAAATATATTGCAGTAACAATTATTTCATTAGTTATTTTAGTTTTAGCAATAGGCTATTTGGGAATTTACTTTTCACTTATCTTTTTTTTAGCTTTTTATCTTAGATATTTTAGTTCTAAAAGTATCCTATTTATATCTGTATTCTCTTTAATCACACCAGTTTTAACCTTTTTATTTTTTGAATGGCTTTTAAAAATTCCTTTACCTCAAGGTATTTCAGAGCCCTTATTTTATCCAGTATACGATTTTATGTATTCTTAATGAGATTGGTAAAGTAAAGACATAAAAGATGGATGTATTTATACTTCTTCTAGAGGGAATTTTTGTATCCTTTGAACCCTTAAACCTTGGTCTTTTAATATTTGGCTGTCTAATTGGTTTATTTGTGGGTGCAATGCCTGGTCTTGGTTCAGTTAATGGTGTTGCAATACTTATTCCAATTACATTTATTATACCACCCACTGCAGCAATAATATTTTTAGCAGCTGTCTATTACGGCGCTATGTATGGAGGTGCCATAAGTTCCGTTATGCTAGGTATACCTGGAGCTTCTACTGCAGTAGCTACAGTTTTTGATGGAAGACCCTTAGCTGTTAAGGGAGAAGCTATGACAGCTTTAACTGCAGCAGCAGTAGGTTCCTTCGTTGGTGGAACTGTATCTGTTATTTTATTTACTTTATTTGCACCACCTCTGGCTGAGGTAGCACTAAGATTTAATGCGCCTGAAACCTTTGCATTAATGGTAATGGCCTTTGCAACATTTGTAGGCTTAGGTGGAGATGACGTTCCAAAAACTATTTTTTCTATATTAATTGGATTAGCTTTATCAACTATAGGCTTAGATTTAATTACAGGAAAGCCAAGATTAATTTTCTTTAATATCCCTGGATTTCTTCATGGAATTAATTTCCTTGTACTTGCTATCGGAATTTATGGAATTGGAGAGATGCTTTGGACCCTTGAAGAAACAAAAGGTAAAGTTCAAATGTCAAAATTATCAGTCAACATGAAGGAAGTTGGAAGAGCATTTGGTGCTCTTAAAAAAACTATAATGGCAATGAACATTGGTTCTTTTCTGGGTTTCTTTGTAGGAATTCTCCCTGCGGCAGGTGCCACACCGGCATCACTTATGTCATATGGAATTACAAAACAATTATCAAAAAATTCAAAAGAATTTGGTTCAGGTGTTCCTGCTGGAGTTGTTGCTCCGGAATGTGCAAATAATTCTGCTAGTACTGGAAGTATGCTCCCTATGTTAACATTAGGTATTCCAGGATCACCTACAACTGCTATTTTACTTGGTGGCATGATTTTATGGGGACTTACACCAGGTCCTCTTTTATTTACTCAAGAACCCGAGTTTGTTTGGGGCTTAATTGGTAGTCTTTACATTGCTAACTTCTTTACACTAGTTTTAAATATTGCGTTAATTCCAGCTTTTTTAATGGTATTAAGGATACCATTTGCCATCTTGGCCCCAGTTATTTTTGTTCTTTGTGTAACAGGCGGTTATGCGCCTACACAAAGCCTTCACGACGTATGGTTAATGTTGCTATTCGGTTTTGCCGGATATATTTTGAGAAAATTAGATTACCCTGTGGCACCAGCTGTTTTATCTATTGTCCTTGGTCCATTAGCTGAAAAAGCTTTAAGACAGTCTCTAATTTTATCTGATGGTAGTATGGGAATATTTTTTGATATGGCAGAAAAACCTATTGCTGCAATCATAATGTATATTGCAATTGTGCTTTTAATTATGCCAGCATTTGGCCCTCTCTATAGAAAATTTTTTAAAAAAGCACAAACTACATAAATGATCCAAAAAATAGGACCGGTAAACCTAAAAGGTAAGGTATACGATTCACTAAAAAAATATATTTTGTCACTTAATATATATTTAAAACAAAGTGATTTTCATCTAGATGAAAGACAATTGTCTGAAAAGCTAGGAGTTAGTCGGACACCTATTCGAGAAGCTGTTGCTAAATTAGAGCAAGAGGGAATTGTTAAAACAGTTCCAAGAAGAGGCGTATTTGTGCACAGAAAATCAAAAAAAGAATTGATTGATATTGTAACTGTATGGGCAGGTCTAGAGGGTTATGCAGCTCATTTAATTATTGCTAATTCCACTAAAGATGAGATTGAAAGTTTAAATAAGTATTGTCATTACTCAAAAGAGAACGTTTTGTCTGAACTTGATAACTACTCAAATGATAATATTAAATTTCATAATCAAATTATGAAATTAACTAAAGTAAAATTAATGGGAGAAATTTTAGAGTCACAGTTAATTCATTTACAATACTTGAGGAAAAAATTTGTAATAGAGTCACATAGAGCTGTGAAATCAATTGATGAACACAATGACATTGTTAGATCTCTTGTCGCAGGCCAGGGATCAAAAGCAGAAAAACTTCTTAAAAATCACGCACTTACTTTAGTTGATAAGATACAAGAAAGCATTAATTCATAAGGCAAAATTCTTTGCAAGACCTCTAAATCTGGTATACATTATACCACCAGAGTGAGGTTAAAAATGTCTACAGGATCTAACGAACAAATGATAACTGGCGGGGAGCTGGTTGCTAAAGCCCTTAAAGCAGAGGGAGTTGAGGTTATTTACACTTTATGTGGGGGACACATTATTGATATTTACAATGGATGTCTAAACGAAGGAATTAAAATTATTGACGTACGTCATGAAGAAGTTGCCTCTCATGCAGCTGATGGTTATGCAAGAATGACAGGTAAACCTGGGTGTGCAGTTGTAACTGCTGGACCAGGCACGACACATGCATTAACAGGAGTAGCAAATGCTTTTAGAGCTGAAATCCCAATGCTTTTAATAGGAGGACAAAGTTCACTCACACAACATAAAATGGGATCTTTACAAGATTTACCTCATGTAGACATGATGCAACCAATTACAAAATTTGCAGCAACTGTAATGTCAACTGAGAGATGTGCAGATATGGTATCAATGGCTTTTAGGGAAACTAGAAATGGATCTTTTGGTCCATCATTTTTAGAAATTCCAAGAGACATACTTGACTCTTCAATTCCAATGAGCAAAGCCGTCTTACCAGAAGCTGGAAAATATAGTGCTTCATCAAAAACATTAGCAGACCCAGTAGATGTACAAAAAGCTGCAGACATAATTTCAAATGCAGAGAGACCATGCATACTGTTAGGTCAACAGGTTTGGACTTGCCAATCTACGAAAGATGCAATTGACTTTGTTAAAAATATGAATATTCCTGCTTATTTAAATGGTGCTGCAAGAGGTTCAATGCCTCCTGGAGACCCACATCACTTTCACAGAACAAGAAGAAATGCATTTACCAAGTCAGATTGTATTATAATTGTTGGAACACCTTTTGATTTTAGAATGGGTTACGGTAAAAGATTAAATCCTAACGCAACTGTTATTCAAATTGATATGGACTATAGAACTGTTGGAAAAAATAGAGATATATCACTTGGTTTAGTTGGACATATAGGAACAACTCTAAAGGCTATCTCTGAAGCAGGAACAAAAAAAGATCGTTCAGATTGGTTTAATGAACTTCGATCTGGAGAAGAGGCAGCTTTAGAAAAATTGATGCCTACATTTACAACAGATAAATCTCCTATTAGTCCTTATAGAGTAGCTTGGGAACTCAACCAGTTTTTAAATGATGATACTATATACATAGGTGATGGAGGAGACGTTGTAACCATAAGTGCTCAAGCAGTTCAACCTAGAATGCCTGGTGCTTGGATGGACCCAGGCCCCCTTGGAACTTTAGGTGTCGGAGTACCATACGCGCTTGCAGCCAAATTAGCTGCACCTGAAAAAGAAATTCTTTTATATTGTGGTGATGGTGCTTTTTCAATGACCGGAATGGACTTCGAGGCTTTTGTCAGACACAAAGCACCTGTTTTAACAGTTATTGGTAATAACTCTGCTCAAAACCAGATCAGATTTGGTCAAATTATGAAGTATGGTGAAGATAAAGGAAATGTTGGAAACATCTTGGGTGATGTTAACTTTGATGAGTTTGCAAAAATCTTTGGTGGTCATGGCGAAGCTGTAAGAGAAGCAAAAGAAATCCAACCTGCCCTTCAAAGAGCTAGAGAAGCCGTAAAGTCAGGTATACCTGCAATCGTAAATATTTGGGTGGATAAAGAAGAATTTGCTCCTGGTACAAAAAACCAGACTATGTACAAATAAACTTTAGGAGGAAACTATGGAAGCTTTAAAAGGTGTCAAAATATTAGACATGACACACGTCCAGTCCGGACCAACTTGCACACAATTACTAGCTTGGTTTGGTGCAGATGTCGTAAAAGTTGAAAGACCAGGAGTGGGTGATGCTACAAGAGGTCAGCTAAGAGACGTTCCTGATGCAGACAGTTTGTACTTTACAATGCTAAACTCAAATAAAAGAAGCATAACATTAAACCCAAAGAAACCAGAGGGTTCAAAAATATTTACTAAGTTAATCCAAGAGTGTGATGTCATGGTAGAAAATTTTGCTCCTGGTGCTTTAGATAGAATGGGCTTTTCATGGGAAAAAATTCAAGAAATAAATCCAAGAATGATTTATGCATCTGTTAAAGGTTTTGGTCCTGGCAAATATGAAGATTGTAAAGTTTATGAGAATGTTGCTCAGTGCGCAGGTGGATCTGCTTCAACTACAGGTATGCTTGGAGAAGTTCCTTTAGTCACCGGTGCACAAATAGGAGATAGTGGAACAGGACTACACTTAGCATTGGGTATAGTTACTGCTTTATTCCATAGAGAAAAGTCAGGAAAGGGACAAAGAGTATCTGCCGCAATGCAAGATGGAGTTTTAAATCTTTGCAGAGTTAAACTTCGTGACCAACAAAGACTTTCAAGAGGGCCTTTAAAAGAATACTCTCAATTTGGAGAAGACATTCCTTTTGGTGACTCTACGCCTCGCGCAGGTAACGACTCAGGTGGTGGTCAGCCTGGAAGAATTCTAAAATGTAAAGGTTGGGAAAAGGATCCTAATGCATATACATATTTTATTACCCAGGCGGCTGTTTGGGAAAAAGTATGTGATGTTATTGGTAAACCCGAATGGAAAGAGGATGAAAATTACTCAACTCCTGCTAAAAGACTACCAAGGTTAAACGAAATATTTGATACAATTGAGTCATGGACAATGACCAAGACTAAATTTGAGGTTATGGATATATGTAACCCTTTAGATATACCAGTTGGTCCAATATTATCTCTAAAAGAATTAGCTGAAGATCAAGGCCTGAGAGACACTAATACTATAGTCGAAGTCGATCACCCTGAACGAGGGAAATATTTGACTGTTGGTAATCCAATTAAGTTATCTGACTCCCCAGCAAAAGTTGAAAGATCTCCACTTCTCGGAGAGCATACTGATGAGATATTAAAAGAATTTTGTCAGATGAGTGACGATGAAATTAAAGCTGTAAGAGAGGCCGGAGCAGTATAAGATATATTTTAATTTAAGGAGCAATAATGAAAATAATTTTAATGGGGCAACAGGCATTTGGAAAAAGTGCTTTAGAAAAATTTCATACAGAAACAGACCATGAAGTAGTAGCGGTATATTGTGCACCTGACAAAGAGGGTAAACCAGTCGATCCTGTTAAAGAATACGCTCAAAGTGTTAGTTTGCCTGTTTACCAACCCTCAAATTTTAAAGACCAAGAGGTACTAGATCAAATTAAGTCTCATGGTGCGGATTTATGTGTCATGGCTTATGTAATAATTTTTGTGCCTGAAGGAGCGAGAGATATTCCTACTCATGGATCTATTTGTTTTCACCCCTCACTACTTCCACTCCATAGAGGACCAAGTTCAATAAACTGGCCTATAATTGGTGGCTCCACAAAAACAGGTCTTTCAATTTTTTATCCAAATGATGGGCTAGATGAGGGTGAAATATTACTTCAAAAAGAAGTTGATATTGGTCCTGATGATACTTTAGGAGATGTTTACTTTAAAAAGATATTTCCATTAGGTCTTGAAGCTTGTGTTGAAGCTGCAAATTTAATTGAGTCTGGTAATGCACCAAAGACACCTCAAGATGACTCTAAAGCAACATATGAGTCTTGGTGTAAAAAAAGTGATGCAAGAATTGATTGGAAAAAACCTGGAAACGAAATTTATAATTTAATAAGGGGTTGCAACCCTCAGCCTGGTGCATGGGCTGAATTCATGGGTGATGAGTATGTCTTTTATGACACTAAGTTTATTGACGAGCAAAGTGCTGAGCATTTTCCAGGTCAAATCATATCAATTAATGCTGAAAACGTCAGAATCGCAGTTAAAGGTGGATTTATTGAGGTATCAAGATTTAAATCAGACCAAGGTAAATTATTTGTTAAAGACATGAATACTGCAGTATTTACAGAGGGTGATTTATTCTCATAATAGCTTTTAGTGGCTAAACTTAATAAAGATTCACTTAAGACCTTATCATTTATAACTTATTTCATAATACTTTTTGTATTCTGGTTTATTTTATCTGGTTACCTTAAATCGCTTTTACTTTTTTTTGGACTAGTCAGTGTTCTTTTTGTTTTTTGGATGTCTTATAGAGCTAAAGCTCTCGAGGAAGACTCTCTTCCTTTAAAAATTATTCTTAGATTACCATTTTATTGGATTTGGTTATTTAAAGAAATTTTTAAATCTGGAATTACGACAACAGCTTTAATATGGAATGGTAAATACTCTCCACAACTAATAAGTGTTAAAGCATCTCAGAAGAATAGAACAGGTATTGCAAACTATGCAAACGCTATAACTCTTACTCCAGGTACAGTAACAATAGAAGTAGATAAAAAAACATTTCTAGTTCACGCATTAAGTAAGAAGCTATCAGAAGACTTGCAAACAGATGATATGAACAAAGTAATTACGGATTTAGATAAATGATTTTTTTTGCAACTTTAATTGTTCTGGGCGTCTCTGTTGCATTATGTTTAGTTCGAGCAATCAAAGGACCAACTCCTTTTGATAGAATATTATCTATATCAAGCATTGGAACTATTATAGCCATAGGTATTAGTGTTCATGGTTTTGCATTTGATAGACCTGATTTTGTCGATATTTCTTTGATGTATATACTTTTGAATTTTTTAGGCACAATTGCAATACTTAGGTATTACAAAATAAAAAGAAAAAAAAGTAATGTCGTATAATTATATCGAGTTAATTTCTTTAGTCTTATTAGCTATTGGCTGCTTCTTCATTTTATCTGGAAGTCTAGGCCTTATAAAGTTACCCGATGTATTTAGTCGAATTCATGCTGCTGGTTTAATTGATACTCTAGGATCAGGTTTTATAGTCTTAGCTTTGATAGTTTATTCTGGTTTTAGTTTATTAAGTCTTAAACTTTTATTAATACCGTTATTTTTAATATTTACTAGCCCTGTAACAGGCCATGCAATAGCTCTATTTGCACATGAGTCGGGGTATAAGCCAAAGGGAAAAAATAAAAAATGAACTTTTTATTAATTAATTTTTTCTTAATTTCGCTTCTATTGGTAACAACCTTTTTTATTTTTAAAACTACGTCATTAATAAGTGTTGTTGCACTCACAGGCGCTTTTACTTTGTTATGCTCAGCTATATATGTGAATTTAGATGCGGTTGATGTAGCATTTACTGAAGCTGCAGTTGGTTCTGGTATATCAACAATTTTAATGGTAATGGCTGCTGCGAAATTACCAGAAGGAAAAAAAAATAAATTAATAAACTTATTTCCGAGCATTATTCTTGCAGTAGCGATATCACTTATTTTGATTATTATAATTGCAAACCTCCCTTTATTAGGAGATCCTAATGCACCAATACATCTTCATGTAGTTCCAGAGTACTTAAAGGAAAGTAAAGATTTTTTTCATATACCTAATGTTGTTACTAATATTTTAGCAAGTTATAGAGGTTTTGATACTTTGGGAGAAACAATAGTAATATTTACCGCAGGCTTAGGTGTCATTGCTTTATTAACTAGCAACACTCTTAATCGTAAAACTAATTTTAAAAAAAATAAAAAAAATGAGAGATAAAATTTCATCTAGTCCAGTATTAAGCGTTGTTAGCAAAATTCTTTTTGCACCGATTATTATATTTGGGCTTTACGTTCAATTTCATGGTGACTATGGACCAGGCGGTGGATTTCAGGCTGGGGTAATAGTAGCGGCAGCATTTATATTGTATTCAATGATATTTGGGCTTTCAAAAGGAGAAACTTTAGTTCCAATAATGATCAATCGATATTTAATGTGCATAGGTGTTTTGTTATATGCAGGTGTCGGAATAGTTTCAATATTTCTTGATGGGATGTATTTAGATTACAATGTTTTGTCATCAGACCCATCAACTGGTCAACATATTGGTATTATATTAGTTGAGCTAGGAGTAGGCATTACAGTTGCAACTGTAATGATTGCTTTGTATCACTCTTTTGCTTCCTTTGGGGAAATTAATGAGTAATTTTATTTATTTTTGGAACCATTTTGCCTTTATTTTACTTATGGTTGGCGGATTATTTATAATCATCACAAGTCAAAACTATTTAAAAAAAGTAGTTGGCTTAGCAATTTTTCAAACTGCAGTTTTTGTATTTTTTGTATCACTTGCAAAAGTTTTAGATGGAACCGCCCCTATATTAACAAAAATGGCAAATGCCTATTCAAATCCATTGCCACACGTATTAATACTGACCGCCATCGTCGTTGGAGTGGCTACTTCAGCGCTTGGATTAGCTTTAGTATTACAAATTTACAAGAACTACGAAACAATTGAAGAAAAAGAAATAGAGTCTTTGGAGCTAAAGTCAGATAAATAAATGTTTGATATATTTTTAGACGATGCTCCTGCATTGGTAGTAGTTTTACCTCTACTTATTTCTGCAATTATTGCATTTATGCCGTCAAAAATATGGCTTTGGATAATTTCAATCATCACTTTGTTGTTACATTTATTTTTATCTTTACATCTTCTTAAAGAAATTTCTGTTTCTGGTTTAATTATATATGAGTTTGGAAATTGGGAACCACCATGGGGTATTTCTTTTAAAATAGATGGGGTGAATATTGGACTTCAATTGTTATTTTCAATTTTTGTTTTGGTATCAACATTTTACTCAAGAAAAATCTTCTTGAATGAAATTGACTATAGGGACTCTGGAAAGGCCTATTCTTTGTGGTTATTGGCAGTTGGAAGCCTGAACGGGATTATTTTAACTAATGATATTTTCAATTTATTTGTCTTTTTAGAAATATCTGCATTAGCTTCTATTTCTTTAATTGCCTTAGGTGCAGGACAAAATAGAAAAGCATTACTCGCAGCTTTTAATTATCTAATTATCGGGGCGATCGGGGCTACATTTTATGTAATTGGGGTTGGCTTTGCCTACGCTATGACAGGTACGTTGAACATGAATGATCTTGTAATTCAACTGGCCCAATATTCCGATGGTCAGTTAGCCATCTTCGCAGGTATGTCATTCATGCTTATAGGTCTTATGGTAAAGGCTGCAATTTTTCCTGTCCATATTTGGTTACCACCTGCATATAGTTATGCTCCATCAGCTGTCTCAACACTTTTGGCTGCTTTAGCGACAAAAACAATTCTTTATTTTTTTGTGAGACTTTTGTACGAAGTATTCATAATTTATCCGAGCTATTTAAGTTTGTTTTTAGATTTTGTTTTATATCCTCTATCTTTACTCGCTATATTCATTGGGACTGTAATAGCCATCTATCAAGATGATATCAAAAAACTTTTGGCATTTTCCTCAATTGCGCAAATTGGTTACATCACACTGGCTTTTAGCCTTAAAGACCACAGTGGAGTAGCTTCGGGCTTTGTGCATATATTTAATCATGCTTTGATCAAAGGAGGATTATTTATGGCTGTTGGTTACTTCGCTATTCTTTATAAGGATCGAGTAACCCTAAACAGTTTAAAAGGTTTTGGCTATAAATACCCCATAACTTCATTTGCTTTATTAATTTGTGGATTATCTTTAATTGGATTACCTCTAACAAATGGCTTCATTTCAAAATTATATTTATTTCAAGCTCTTTATACAAACCAGATGTATTTTTCAATCGCTTTAGTTGCGGTAAGCTCCGCATTAGCTGTTGTATATTTCTGGAAAATAGTGGAACAGATGTGGTTTTCAGAAATTAAATTTAAATCTGAAAAAGAAGATGCCTATATTTATTTACCAATATGGATAGTTACAATTTCAATCATTGTTTTTGGGATATATTCAACACCAATAATTGAATTTTCTAACTTGTCCGCAGACTATTTAATATCAGGTTATCAAAATTGAGTAATTCGTTTTTAATTATACTGGGTATTATCACCCCACTTTTTGCAGCATTATTTTCTTATGTCTGTAGATATAATAATAACTTAAGAGACTCTTTTGGTATAATTGGAGGTCTCATAACCTTTGTAATCAGTTTAAAAATTTTTCATGGAATACAAAATAATGAGGTATATCAAATAACTTTTTTTACACTTTTTGATGGGGTAGATTTTGTTTTTAAAGTATCAGCTCTTGGATCTATTTTTAGTTTAGTGGCATCTTCATTATGGATACTGGCATCTATCTACACTATTGGTTATATGAGGGGTGCTGGTGAAAAAAATCAAACAAGATTTGTAATTTTTTATTCAATCGCAATCCATGCTGCATTGGCAATAGCTTGGTCTGGAAATCTTCTAGTCTTATTTATTTTTTATGAAATATTAACTTTTTCAACTTTCCCTTTAGTTGGACATAAGCAAAACGCTGAATCGCAATCTGCAGGAAGGCTCTATTTGTCGATTTTAGTGGGTACCTCTTTAATATTTTTCTTACCAGCTATATTTTGGATTTGGCTTAAAACAGGGAATTTAGATTTTCAAGATGGGGGAATACTTATAAACAAATTCCCAGCAGAGTACCTATCTTTTCTAATAGCTATGCTTGTGTTTGGTATAGGTAAAGCAGCAATTATGCCTATTCATCGTTGGTTGCCTGCTGCAATGGTGGCGCCAACTCCAGTTTCTGCATTACTCCACGCCGTTGCTGTAGTAAAAGCTGGTGTATTTAGCTTTCTCGTGGTTGTAGTTTATATTGTTGGTCCAGACTTTTTACTTCAAACAAAAAGCTCTGACTGGTTAGTCTGGTTAGCATGTTTCACTATAATGGCTTCTAGTATCATAGCGATAACAAAAGATGACTTAAAAGCGAGATTAGCTTATTCTACTATAAGTCAACTTTCCTATATTATTTTGGGAGCAGCTTTGGCTTCATCTTTAGCTCTAAAAGGGGCATCTTTTCATATTATAACTCATGCTTTAGGTAAGATAACTCTATTCTTCTGTGCAGGTGCTATTTATGTAACTGCCCATATTAAAAAGGTAAGTGACCTAAAAGGTATGGGCTACAAATTACCGTTAATATTTTTTGCTTACACTTTAGGGGCTCTATCTATCATTGGGGTTCCTCCCTTTATTGGTTCTTGGAGTAAATTTTATTTAATCATGGGCTCTATTGAGAGAGAATTTATAATCGTTGCAATAATCTTAGGTATTTCCTCATTGCTAAATATTTATTATCTATTACAGCCTGTAGTAATAGGCTTCACCCAAAACTCTAAGAAAGAAATAAAATTAATTAAAGCCCCTTTAACTGTTTGGCCACCATTAATTACAGGTTTAGGCTGTTTAGTTTTCTTTTTTTATGCAAACTATTTTTTGAATAATATTAGTGGAGTAATAGTGAATTAAATGAAAAAAAATGATTTAAAGAGTATGGGTAAAAGCTTCACAAAGTACATACTTATAATCGGAGCACTTTTAATTCTTTTAGACTTTACTTTTCACAGACATGAATACTTTTCCTTTGCCGAGATATATGGCTTCCCAGCATTTTTCGGTTTTGTAAGTTTTGTTTTTATAGTCATGTTAGGAAAGTGGCTGAGGAAATTCTTAATGAGGAAGGAGGACTATTATGATCAGTAATTTTATTCCCGGTTTAATTATGATAATTACTTCATTCTTATTGCCAACCATTCCTCAATATTTTAGACACCCTGCGATGTTATTATCGGTGGGTTTATCAGCTTTATCTTTATTTAATGGTTATGGAACTTTTTTAGAGTGGGACATACTTGGTTTAAATTTAATATTATATCAATCAGATAGTTTAACTCTTCCATTTGCTATTATTTTTCATATTGCAGCTGTACTTGTAATAATTTTTAGCTGGCACAGTAAAAATTTAATGGAGCACATGGCGACACTAGCTTATGCAGGCTCTGCTATTGGTGCTCTCCACGCAGGAGATTTTTTTAGTTTATTTATTTGGTGGGAAGCAACAGCTCTTACTTCAGTCTTTATTGTTTTTGCTGGAAATACAAATGCAGCAAAAGATGCAGCTATGAGATATTTGATCATTCAAGTTTCTTCAGGTGTATTACTTTTAATTGGCACATGTTTAATGCTATATCAAACAGGCAACCATAATTTAGTTGTTCTAGATTTAAAAACAAATTTTGGAATTTTTATATTTATTGCTTTTGGAATTAAGGCTGCATTTCCTCTTTTAAATGGTTGGCTACAAGACTCTTACCCTGAGTCTTCAGTTACTGGCACAGTGGCACTTTCTGCTTTTACAACAAAATTGGCAATTTATGCTTTAGCTAGAACTTTTCCAGGCACTGACTCACTGATTTGGATAGGAGCAATAATGACAGCTTTTCCTGTATTTTTTGCAGTCATAGAAAATGATTTAAGAAGAGTTTTGTCATTTAGTCTTAATAACCAATTAGGCTTTATGGTTGTTGGTATTGGTATTGGGACAGAACTTTCTCTTAATGGAACGGTAGCGCATGCGTTCGTTCATATAATTTATAAAGCTCTTTTGTTTATGAGTATGGGTGCTGTTTTATACAGAGCTGGAACAACAAAAGCTTCTGAATTAGGTGGCCTTTACAAATACATGCCATTCACAACAATATTTTGCATTATAGGGGCCATGTCTATTTCTGCATTTCCGTTGTTCAGCGGATTTGTCGCTAAATCTTTGATAATGTCCTCGCTTGGAGGTATGGGAATGGTTTTAATTTACTTTATTTTATTCTTTGCTTCCGCAGGTGTTTTGGAGCACTCAGGGATAAAGATTCCTTACTTTGCTTTTTTTGCACACGAGAGGAAAAATAAATTTAAAGAGGCTCCAATTAATATGCTCATTGCAATGGGTATCGCTGCTTTTTTATGTATTGCTATAGGTGTATTCCCAAAATATTTGTATCAAATACTTCCATACACAGTAGACTATCAGCCTTATACTTTAGACCATGTAATAAGTCAGCTACAACTTTTAGTTTTTGCAATTATTGCATTTTTATTTTTAGTTAAATTTAAACTTTATCCCTCCGAGATTAGATCAACTGTTTTAAATTCTGATTGGTTTTACAGAAAAATGTTACCTGGTATTGGTAAACCCTTATTTAAAAAAATAGGTATATTAACAGAAAGTTTATATAAAAATTTAGGTTTATCTTTTAAACAAGTATTAAGTAAATCTTATAAATTTAGTAATTTATCCTACATTAAAGTTACAACACCTAGTTTTGCAGGCACAATTCTAATATCAATTTTATTTATAATGCTAGTTATCGTTTTGGTGTGATTATTTTTTTATTTTTGCAGACTCTAGTTTAATAGCTTCTTGGATAAAAATTTGCCAAATTCTAACAATTATTTCAGCGTCAATTTTATTTTTTTTTGCTTTTGATTGAACAGACTTTAAAATATGAGTAATTCTTTCGTGATCAATTATTTCTTCTCTATTTTCCTTTAATTTAGTGACTTTGTGTATTTCTTTAAATCTATCACCAATCAGCTCAATAATCTTGTTATCAATATTATCAATTTTCTTTCTTACTTTTTTAAGCTCTTCAATGTTATTTTTTTTAGTCATTTTTTTCAATATTGCTGTACAGTAAATTTATATGAAATTAAAAAATTCTAAACATAAAGTTGCTGTATTTTGTGGATCTATGTTTGGATCAAACAAAAATTTTAAAGATTTAGCTATAACAGTTACAAAATATCTAGCACAAAATGATTATGACATTGTTTATGGAGGGGGAGAAAATGGATTAATGGGTGTTGTAGCTAAGACTGCATTAAAATATAACGCCCATGTAACTGGTATTATCCCATCTTTTCTAGATAAGCGTGAGAAAATTCATACAAAAATTAACAAAATTCATGTTACGAAAACAATGGAGCAAAGAAAAAAAAAGTTTCTACAACTGTCAGATAGTTTTATCGCTTTACCCGGAGGCGGGGGCACAATAGAAGAAATTAGTTTAGTAATCAGCGCTCTTCAATTGGGTGTTATAAAAGGTAAAAAATGTATTTTGTTTAATTATAATAATTATTGGTCTGATATAATTAATCAATATAAGAAAGTAATGAACTCCAAATTTGCTTATAAGAACTTTAAAGATTTATTTTCAGTTTGTAATAATCTAAAAGAATTTAAAGAATTATATTAATTTTTTCTTAAATAACTTAGCCAATTTTTTAATTCTTTGTGTCTTAACGTATCTTTTAACAAAGATTGACTATAGCTCTTTATATTAGGTCTTTTAAAGTCTTTAATTAAGCTTTGTATTTGATTTTTACTAAATAGTTTTTCTTTGAGTAAAATATTTTTTCTTGCATTTAAAATTTGTCCTGTGTATTTAAAATTAAACTCAGGATGATATTGGGTACCCCAAAATTTATTGCTTACAAGAGACTGAATTGAGTAATGATTGTCTGAAAGAACATGAGAGCTATTTGGCTTTTGGGATATATGGTCAATATGTGAAGCAAAAGCATCAAATATCAAGGGCTTATCTTTATACATTGGATGATGCGCACCATATTTATTAATACTTATATTATAGGCTATACCTATTTCTCTACCTTTAGGATTTTTTTTAACTGTGCCACCATTTGCAACAGTAAAAAGTTGCATACCCCAACAACTACCAAACATATTTACCTTTAACTTTGATAACTTTTTCATGAGAGAAATTTGGTTTTTAATTTCTCTTGTATTGTCATAAATATTAAGACTTGAACCTGTCCATACAATGCCAGTAAATGATTTGATGAAACTTTCATCATAATTTTCATCTAAGTTCATAGAAGGATAAATGAATGTAGTTTTTATTTTTGAATTAATTATTTTTAATTGGTCTCTATAAAACTCACATATTGGTTGTAATCCATATCTAGCTAGTTTACCCCATCCGTTTTTGTCATACCCATTAACTATTAGTAAATTCATTCATATTTAATATATTTAGATTAACCACATGTCAGCATTTATCTACAAGTCTTTGTCCGTCCTTTTTTTTGTTTTAATGAGTGTATGTATAAAAGCAACAGGCGACAACTTACCATTATTTGAGGTAGTTTTTTTCAGAAATCTATTTGCTCTTATTCCATTGATAGTTGTCATTTATTATTTAAATCTAAAAATATCATCTATTAACAATTATAAACTTCATTTTTTTAGAGGTTTTGTAGGAATTTCAGCAATGAGTCTTTTCTTCATATCTCTTAGATATGTTCCGCTGATCGAAATGCAAACAATCAGTTTTTCATCTGTTTTTTTTATATCTATATTATCAATTTTTTTTCTGGGTGAAAAAATTGGATATAGGAGGGTAATTGCAATTATTATTGGTTTTATAGGAGTAGTAATTATTTTGAAACCGGACGTGAATTTATTAAACAACTATTCTGTTTTACCACTTTTAGCTAGTATATTTTTGTCAATGGCAGTGATAATTCTAAAAAAAATATTAATAACAAATAATAATATTTTAACGGTATGGGCCTTTACTTTATTTGGAACAGTTTCAAGTTTATTTTTCTATAGTGATGATTGGATATGGCCAAATAATTTAGACTTAGTTTTTCTAATTGCTTCGGGTTTTTTAGGGTTTACTGCTCAATTTTGTCTTACAAAATCTTTTCAATTAGCAGAAGCCTCTGTTCTTGCTCCTTTAGACTTCACTTCTGTTGTTTGGGCATTTGTCATCGGTTATATTTTTTTTGGTGAGTTTCTCTCGAAAGAGGTGCTACTAGGAGGCCCATTAATTTTACTTTCAGTCGGATATATTTTTTATCGTGAAACTGTCCTTCGAAAAAAAATAGTCCTTGGAAGCAATAAGCAATTTTAGAAATTTTTAGACAGATTTAAAATTTTTTGATATTTAATCTTAATGGAATATTTGCACACAATGGTTCGAGTAAGTGATATTGAGCAATCACTCGACTTTTATTGTAATAAATTAGGACTAATTGAATACTCGAGAAAAGAGAGTGAAAAGGGTCGATTTACTCTAATTTTTCTTTGTGCTCCTGATGATAAAGACACTGCTGATAGTAAAAAGAAACCTCTTTTAGAATTAACTTACAATTGGGACAAAGAAGAATACAAAGGTGGCAGAAATTTTGGTCATCTAGCTTTTAGAGTAGATAATATTTATCAAGTTTGTGAAAATCTGATTAAAAAGGATGTTGTGATAAACAGGCCTCCTAGAGATGGATATATGGCATTCATAAAATCACCAGACGGCATATCAATAGAGTTACTTCAAAAAGGTGAGAGCCTTGAAATAAAAGAGCCTTGGGCCAGTATGCAAAATAATGGGTCTTGGTAGATTATATTTCTGAGAGTTTTTTTACTAGATCTTCTCTAGTCAGACTACCATTATTTTGAGCTAATACATCTAAGGCTTTACGTATTATGTCTTCATCTCCTGGTTCCTCAAGATCAGATAATATTATTTCTCTCAGTAATTCTGAATTATCGGATTGTCCAATATCATCTAAAATGTATTGAGCAAAGATTTTGTTTCTTGAATTTCTTTTTTCAAATTCTGTTTGCTCTTTTTGGCTTTGCTCTGCTTCAAAGGCTTTTTGTCTGTCTTTAAATTTGTCCATAATTCATTATTTCATAGTTGGCATGTTGAGTGAAGCCCCTGCGACATCATCTGGCCATCTCGATGTTATTGTCTTACGTTTTGTATAAAAATTAATCCCTTCTTCTCCATGCATTCCATGACCACCAAATATTGAACCTTTCCAGCCACCAAAAGTATAAAAAGACATTGGAACTGGAATAGGAATGTTTATCCCAACCATTCCTATTTGGACATTTTTCATAAAATTTCTCGCTAATGAACCACTTGATGTATAAATAGAAGTGCCATTGCCAAACTGATGTTTATTAATCAGTTTTATAGCCTCTTCAAAATTATTCATATTAAGGACAGATAAAACAGGGCCAAAAATCTCTTCTTTGTATATAGTCATACCATCAGTAACATTATTAAATATTGTAGGACCAACAAAATTACCATTTTCATAACCTTGAAGACTAATTCCTCTTCCATCTAACTCTAATTTTGCACCCTCTTGAACACCTTTTTCAATATATGATAGAACTTTTTGTTTGTGTTCCTTTGTAATGAGAGGTCCCATTTCACTTTGTGGGTCTAAAGACTCCCCAACTTTGATTTTACTTGCCTTCTCCTTTAGCAAATCCATAAATGGTTTTTGAATATTTCCAACAGGCATAGCAACTGATGTTGCCATACAACGTTCACCAGCAGAACCAAAAGCTGCTCCAATTAGTCCATTTACTGCATCCTCTAAATTCGCGTCTTCCATTATAAGCATATGGTTTTTAGCACCACCAAGAGCTTGAACTCTTTTATTTGTTTTTGAACACTCGGTGTAAATGTACTTAGCAACAGGTGTTGAGCCAACAAAACTTACTGAAGATATATCTTCACACTGAAGTATTAGATCTACAATATTTTTATCGCCATTTACGACCGTGAGGACGTTATCAGGTAGACCTGCTTCACTCATTAATTCTGCAAGTTTTAAAGAGCATTGAGGAACTTTCTCAGAAGGTTTTAGCATAAAGGCATTTCCACATGCTATAGATAATGGAAACATCCACATTGGAACCATAGCTGGGAAATTAAATGGTGTAATACCAGCACAAATTCCCAAAGGCTGCTTAATATCAAACAAATCTACGTTTGTTCCAACGTTAATTGAGTGATTTCCTTTCAATAAATGAGGAATACCGCATGCAAAGTCAACTACTTCAAGACCTCTTTGTAAAGATCCTTTAGCATCAGAAAAAACCTTGCCATGCTCTTCAGATATTATTTTTGCTATTAAATCAAAATTTTTTTCAATTAAATTTTTAAATTTAAATAAAATTTCACTTCTTTTTGTAATGGGTGTGTTAGCCCATAAAGGTTGTGCTAATTTCATTTTATTAATAATTTTTTCAAACTCATCTCTTGTTGTTTTTGGAACATGCGCATATTCCTCACCCGTACTAGGTTTATATAATTTTATGAAGTCTTCTGAATTACTAGATATTGCTTTAGAGTCAGAGAAGTTTTCAATTATTTTCATGTGATGTTTTTAATATTAAATTTGTTTTTAGTAAAGATAATTGATTTATTTTAGTTAGTTTGATAATATTGAGGTTTAAGGGGTGCTGAAAGGCTGAGAAAGGTAATACTTAACCCTCCGAACCTGATCCAGGTAATTCTGGCGTAGGAAGTTTCCCTTAAATACTTTTAAAACAAGAACAAATTAGATGGAAATTCTTTTTTTAATTTTTTTTGGATTAATTTTTACTGCATCATTCTTTTTTTTGAAAAAAAAGGAATTATCAGACGATAAGTTCGTTATTAAAAATAAATATAACTTATTTTTTTCAATATCTTCTTTTGTATCTTCTGCATTGGGTTTTTGGATAATATTTTCTCCTGCCGCAGCAGCTACTTGGGGTGGAATGGGTAATGTGATTGGTTATGCACTTGGAGCTGCGATGCCTTTAGTTTTATTCATCTTTATAGGAAAATATGTAAGAAAGGTTTTTCCAAACTCAACAGGCTTTCACGATTGTATCGAAAATCGGTTTGGCAAGAACTTATCCCACTTTGTTATAATAGTTTCGTTAGTTTATATGACAGTTTTCTTAATAGCTGAAATTACAGCTATCTCAAAGTTCTTTAATTTTTTAAATGATACACCTTATTGGATTTCTTCAATGATAATTATATTAATTGCTTTATCGTACGTTCTAATTGGAGGATTGTCGGCAACAATATTCACCGATTTAATTCAATTCATATTCATTATAGGAATTTGTTTGTTTTTAGTTTTTAAAATTCCATTCCAAGACTTTTCAAATAACTCTTCATTTATGATCGAAAATGCACATTTATTTGATTTTAATAATCAATTCCTATGGATAACAGGTTTGACTTTTTTAATAGCAGTTACATTTACCAATCTTTTTCACCATGGTAATTGGCAAAGAATTTATGCTGCTAAAGATAATAAAACACTTAGTATTGGTTTAGTTATATCTGCTTTAATTATATTTATAATTGTTTATTTCATTGGATACTCTGGACTAGTTTCAATCTCACTTTACGCAATGGATGATCCTGATTTAACATTTGTGAAACTTTTCGGTTTACTCGAGACTTCATTTATAAAATACATTTTTGTAATATTAGCTACTTCCCTTGTATTGAGTAGTATTGATACATTAATAAATGCGATAAATTCTCAGATTGTCTCCCTTAGCACAAGTTACTCCTTAAAATCCTCTTCAAATTTATACTTTATTATTGTTTTCTTGGTGGCAGTTTTCATACTATCTTCACAAGGCTACAATGTCTTATACGTGTTCTTAATTGCCGATTTAATTTGTTGTTGTTTAGTTTTAGCTTTTTTGTTGGGATTATTTGGTTTTAATATCACTACTAAACAAATATACATAATTTCTTTTTTGAGCTTACTACTGGGAGTATTAATATTTCCTGACCCCTCTTATAGTAAAAATATATTGAGCGATTTTTTAAATATTAATTTCACATTTATTAATAACTATAAATTATTCTCATCATTTTTAGTGCCAATTCTATTTTCAACAATATTGACACTTTTGATGAAAAAGAAAGGTATATAATGGAGCATATTTATAATGATTTAAAAAATTTAAGAGATAAAGGAGCGCTTGTACATTGTATTACAAATTACGTGGCAATGAACATAAACGCTAATATTCTTCTCTCTATCGGAGCATCTCCTTTGATGTCTCATGCAACAAATGAACTTAAAGAAATAGCTGCTATATCGTCTTGTCTTGTTAATAATATTGGAACGTTAGACGATAATTGGAGGCCTAGCTTTTTAGAGGCTTCTAAATATTATGTTGAACAAGAAAAACCAATCATATTAGACCCTGTGGGTTCAGGTGCGAGTAAGTTAAGAACACAAACTTCTCTTGACATTATTAAAAGCTCTAAAAACTTAATTATTAGAGGAAACGCATCTGAAATTCAATCACTAGTAGATCAAAATAAAATATCTTCAAAGGGAGTTGACTCATCAATTGAAAGTCACGCAGCTATTGAGTCTGGAAAAATTTTATCTAACGAGAATAATTGTGTTGTATTTATAAGCGGTAGTGATGACTTTATTATCTATGAAGATAATGTCACTAAAATTTCAAATGGATCGAGTGTAATGACGAAGGTTACAGCTATTGGTTGCTCTTTATCGTGCATAGTAGGAGCATTTGCTGCTGTAGGTGAAAGTTTATATAAATCTGCGATAAGCTCAGCAGCTATTTTTTCAATCGCAGGAGAACTCGCAGCATCAAAATCAGAGGGGCCAGGAGATTTTCAAGTAAATTTCTTGAACAAATTAAATAATATTACAGAAAAAGAAATTTTAGATAATTTAAAGATTACTAGTGTTTAAATTTTGTTTTGTTACTGACGATAAACTTACACCATTAAGTAAGTTGGATAGTTATTTGAAAATAATATTTGAGAGTAAGGTCGATTGTATTCAATTAAGGTTTAAAAATTTAAAAACAATTGATTTATACAACTTAGGAAAAGATTTAAAAAAAGATTGTGTTAAATTTAAAAAAACTCTCATTGTCAATGATCGCGTGGATATTGCAAAATCTATAAATGCTCATGGTGCGCATGTTGGTATGGATGATTTACCCTATAATCAAGCTAGAAAAATATTGGGAAGAAAATCTATAATAGGAGTTTCAGCAAGTAATAAAAATGAATTCATAAAGGTAAAAAAGTTAAAGGGAGTTGACTACATAGGTGTTTCAGCCTTCTCGTCTAATACAAAAAAAGAAATGAAAAATTATTTTGGTTTAAGCGGGCTTAAAATTTGTGCTAAAGCTACAAAAATTCCTTTAATAGCAATAGGAGGAATCAATATTAGTGATGTAAATAGTATACTTAAACTAAAAATCCATGGTGTTGCTATGATATCCTCTTTATTAAAAGGTAATATTAAAAAGAATTGTATGGATGTAAGTAAAATTATTTCAAGTTATGAAAAGATATAAAACTGTATTAACAATTGCAGGATCTGACTCATCAGGAGGGGCAGGTATCCAAGCTGACATTAAAACTATAACACACTTTAAATGTTATGCGATGTCTGTAGTTACTGCTTTAACTGCACAAAATACTCAAGAGGTCAAAAGTATTTTTAATACAACCCCAAAGTTCATAAGAGAACAACTTAATACGACGTGTAGTGATATTAAACCAGACTCAATAAAGATTGGTATGTTAAGTGATAAAAAAATTATTCAAGAAATTTCAAAATTTATTGACAACTATAAAATATCTAAAGTTGTTTTAGACCCTGTTATGGTTTCAACATCTGGTTATTTACTCTTAAAGAAAAGCGCTATATCAAGTTTAACTAAAAACCTTATAACAAAATCTATGATAATTACTCCTAATTTGAAGGAGGCAGAAATTCTTACAAATACTAAGATTAATAGTAAAGATGATATGATTAATGCAATTCAAATTTTAGAAAAAATTGGCGCTAAGGATATACTGATCAAAGGTTTAATTAAAAATGGAAAAATATTCGACTGTCTATTTATAAAAAAAAATAAAAAAATTCACTTTTTTGAGTCTAGTATCATTAAAAGTAAAAACACACATGGAACTGGGTGTACTTTATCGTCAGCAATTGCTTCGAATTTAGCTTTAGGTGAAGATATTTTAAATTCTGTCAAAAAATCAAGAAATTATATAAAAAGAGCCATAATTAAAGGAAGTTTGTATAAAATTGGTAAAGGTAGCGGCCCGGTTTACCATTTTTAACTTTAAATTTATAAAAATTGCTATAAAAAGTTTACCAATATTTAGGCTTACTATTTGAATACTAATTAAAAAAATCTCATAAAATTTTTAACTATGTTTGGATACGCTAAATATTTACTACTTAAGATTAAGAAAGGACTATAAATGGCTACAGGAACAGTGAAATGGTTTAACCCAAAAAAAGGATATGGGTTTATTGCCCCTGATGGAGAAGATAAAGATATCTTTGTCCACATCACAGCTGTTCAACAAGCAGGTTTAGACCGCCTCGATGAAGGCGACAAAGTCGAATTTGAAGTTGTTGAAGACAAAGGCAAATCCAAAGCAGATCAGTTAAAAAAAGTTTAATTGATTTTGCGAATACTTTTTATTTTATCGTAGGCTTGATTTATCTCGGATAGTCTGTCTTCAGATTTAATGATTAATTCTTGAGGAACACCCTGTGCTCTTAATTGGTCAGGGTGTAACTCTTTGCTTAGCTGTATCCATCTCTTTCTAATTTCACCATCAGAAAAACTTTTCTCAACTCCTAAAATTTTGTATGGATCAATTTGTTTATCCATCCAAATAGTTTTTATGCTTTCATATTGAGCTTTATTTAGTCCAAAATAATCAGAACAATTTTGAATAAATACTATCTCTGAGTCGCTGATTTCACCATCAGCCTCTGCGATATAAAAAAGTAAGTTTAAAATTTGCTCCAAAACTTGAGGCTGTCCACGAAATAGCATTCCTATTTGTTGAGCATATTGATGATAGTCATCAGAGCTTTTTTTAGCTTCATTAAATATTTTGCTAACATCACTTTGAAAATCAGGAGGTATTTTAAATTTTTCTTTAAAGGCGCTTATTTCATCAGTTGTAACTTGACCATCTGCTTTAGCCAGTTTAGCTGCTAAAATAATTATACCTATCGTTATAATTTCTTGTGGTGAATTAGAGGCTATATTAGAGTCAGATTTTTGGTTTCGAATACGATCAACACTGTGACCTGCTATTACACCCAACATAGCTCCTATTGGCCCCCCAAGAGCAAAACCAAAAGTCCCAGCTAAAAGTTTTCCCCATATACTCATCTAAAATTTATTTTTTATAATTCTTATTAATTATTTAAGCCATTCGTTAGTTTTGTTGATGTCCTTAAGACTGCTTTCTGTGCCATGAGAAAAATGTTTGCTCATATCAGGGTAATATTTATAAGAAATTGGTTTTCTACCCATAGCAACTGCCATTTCTCTTACATGATGAGGGTCGGCACCGCAACAAATACCAATAAAATTTACATTGATGTCCATACATTGTTTGGTGAATTCAGCCATTTCAAACCTGTTACATGTTAATCCATCAAGAGCAATATGAGAAACATTACCATCTAAACAATTACAATTTGGATCCTCTATATACATGTGTGTTGGGAATTCTTCAGTTGTTCTATATGGAACAGGTAATGCAGCCACATGGCATGAGACTTTTTCTCTAATGCTTGGTAGCAGTTTCATTGTCATTTCAGGACCACGATAACAATTAAGGCCAACTACATCAGCACCATGGTCTTCCAAAATTTTACAGGCCTCTGCAGCACTATGGCCTTCTCTTGTTTTGTCACCTTTAGGTATAGCAAGATTTACGACAGCTATTAAACCTGCATTTTTAATTTCCTTTAATGCTAATTTAGCTTCTTCAGTCCAATTAATTGTTTCAGCAATAACAAAATCAACATTAGCTTCTTTTGCCCAAGCTATTTGCTCTTCAAACATTTTTTGACAATCAATGTGAGATTGTTTGTCATCAGGGTCATAAACATTAGTATTAGCTACATTACCAGCTATCATTAAATCTAACTGGGGAAACTCAGCTGCAGCATTTTTTGCAATTTCTAATGCATTTTTTTGAAGAGGTTCTAATAATTCTTCCTTTCCAATCAAACGCAACTTTTCTCTGTGACCGTAATAAGTAAATGCTTGAACAATATCACTACCAGCTCTAATAAACTCTCTATGAAGTTGAGTTACTACTTCAGGATTATCAAGAACAACCTCAGGAACGTAAGTTCCTGCCTGTAAATATCCTCTTCTCTCCATTGCAAAAAGATAGCCTTCTGCACACAAAATAGGTCCTTCATTTAGTCTTCTTATTAGATCCATACTACCTCCTAAATATATTTTTAGATTATTATAGCTTTTAAAAAAAATTCTATAAAAAATTTTAAAATATTTTGGATTTTATCCGTAGAAAATAATTCAAAGATCAGTATGTTTTAATCAAATGGAATTTGAAAATAAAATCAAGAGTCTTCCAATATGGAAAAATCTTGAAAATATTGAACCTTTAGAGGGAGGAATTACAAATCTTAATTTCTTGGTATCAGACTCTGGTTCTAAATCAGTTGTTAGATTAGGTTCAGATATACCAGAACATCTAGTTTATCGATCAAACGAAATTATTGTTAGTGAAGCAGCCTATCAAATAGGGGTATCTCCAAAATTAATTTATAATGAACCTGGAGTATTGGTCTTAGAATTCATTGAAAGTAAAACTCTTGAACCAAAAACTGTAAGAGAAAATTTAAATAAAATTGTTCCAATCATAAGAAAAATTCATGATGAAATACCTAACAAGTTATCAGGTCAGCCTCAAATTTTCTGGGTTTTTTATGTCATAAAGTACTACTCAAATTACTTATTAAAAAATAATAGCTCTCACATTTCATTAATTACAAGTTTATTAAAAAAAGCAGAAAAGTTAGAAAAACTCTCCTCTCCAAGAGAAATTGTATTTGGTCATAATGATTTATTGGCTGCAAATTTTCTTGATGATGGGTCTAAAATATGGGTAGTAGATTGGGAATATGGTGGTTTTAATGATCCTTTATTTGATATAGGAGGATTATCTTCTAATAATGATTTAGATGAAAATCTAGAAAGTGAAGTTTTAGAAATGTATTTTAAAGAAAAACCATCAAAAGATTTAATAATTAAATATAACGCAATGAAAACTGCTAGTTTATTAAGAGAGACAATGTGGAGTATGGTCTCTGAGATCACTTCTAAGATAGAATTTAATTATGCTGAGTATACTTCAGATAATCTCAAAAAATTTGAGGAGTCATTTGATAAACTATAATGATAGATAGTTCAAAGATTGTAGTAATTGGGGGTGGTATAGTAGGTTGTTCTACTGCATATCACTTAGCTGATTTAGGACATGAAGTTGTACTTATTGAAAGTGGTAAATTAACATCTGGTAGCACATGGCATGCTGCTGGACTAGTTGGCCAATTAAGAACTAATGCAAATATTACTCAATTATTAGGATATTCTGTTGATCTGTATGACAAGCTTGAAAAAGAAACAGGATTAGGAACAGGATGGAAGATGAATGGTGGATTGAGACTAGCATGTAATAAAGAGAGATGGCAGGAGGTTTTAAGACAAACTACTACAGCTCATTCATTTGGTTTGGAGATGGAGCTACTTACTCCAAAAGAGGCTCAAGATTTATGGCCTATCATGAATATAGATGATGTTTATGGAGCTGCTTTCCTTCCTACAGATGGACAAGCAAATCCGACAGATATTTCACAAGCATTGGCTAAAGGAGCTAGAAACAAAGGAGCAAAAATATTTGAGGAAACTAGGGTATCAAAGGTAATTATAAATAATGGCGTAATTGAAGGTATTGAAACATCTAAAGGTAAAGTCAAGTGTGAAAAAATTGTTTGTTGTTGTGGTCAGTGGACCAGACAGTTTGCACAAGATGTTGGAGTTAATGTCCCTTTAGTATCTTTTCAACATCAATATTTGGTTACTGAAAAAATAGAGGGTGTTAAATCAGACCTTCCTACTTTAAGAGATCCTGATAGGTTAATTTATTTTAAAGAGGAGGTTGGAGGCCTTGCAATGGGAGGGTATGAACCAAACCCTTTATCATGGGCTGAAAAATCAGTACCAGAAGATTTTCATTTTTCACTTTTAGACTCAAATTACGATCATTTTGAACAAATAATGAATAATGCTCTTGGAAGGGTCCCTAGTCTTGAGACTGCTGGAGTCAAAGAATTAATAAATGGACCTGAGAGTTTTACACCAGATGGAAACTTTATTTTAGGAGAGAGTCCTGAATTAAAAAATTTTTATGTTGGCGCAGGTTTCAACGCATATGGGATAGCTGCTGGAGGTGGAGCGGGAATGGCACTTGCAGAATGGGTAGCCAATGGAAGACCACCTTACGATTTATGGCCAGTTGATATAAGAAGATTTGGAAAACCCCATCAAGATTTGGAGTGGGTAAGAAAAAGAACTTATGAGGCT
Source organism: uncultured Alphaproteobacteria bacterium (assembly GCA_902591315.1). Taxonomy (GTDB): domain Bacteria; phylum Pseudomonadota; class Alphaproteobacteria; order HIMB59; family HIMB59; genus HIMB59. The sequence continues at coordinate 53,152 of CACJAI010000004.1, read as the reverse complement.
TATGCTAAACATTACACTATGGCATGGCCTTTTGAGGAAAACTCCTCAGTAAGAGAATTTAAAAAATCTCCAATTTATGAAAAACTTAAAAACTCAAATGCATGTTTTGGTGAAAAAATGGGTTGGGAGAGACCTAATTGGTTTGCGCCAAAAGGAAGTGAGCCTAGGGATATTTATTCCTTTGACAGACAAAATTGGTTTGAATTTGTTGGAAATGAAGTAAAGGCCGCAAGAGAGAATGCTGTTCTAATTGATCAAACATCTTTTGCTAAGTTTATTGTATCAGGTAAAGACTCACTACAAGCTTTAGAGTATTTATGTGCAAACAAAATTGATAGACCAATTGGTTCGACAATCTATACCCAAATGTTGAATGACGATGGCGGAATTGAATGTGATTTAACAATAACAGTTATAGATAAAAATACCTTTTATATTATAACTGGAACAGGTTTTATGACCCATGACTATGATTGGATAATTTCAAATATTCCAAATAATTTAGAAGTAGAAGTTAAAAATATAACGTTTGATAATTCAGTTTTTTCATTAATGGGACCAAATTCTAGAAAGATCCTTCAAGGACTTACAAATACAGACTTATCAAATGATAATTTTCCATTTGCTACATGTAAAAAAATCAAAATTGCTTCAAAAGATGTTTATGCTATTAGAATAACCTATATGGGTGAGTTAGGTTGGGAGCTCCATTTCCCAATAGATTTTTCCTCAGAAATTTATTCAAAGATAATGGAATATGGAAATCAATTTGGACTAGTTAATGCTGGATATCGATGTATAGAGAGTTGTCGTTTAGAAAAGGGCTACAGAGCTTGGGGTTCAGATATCGGGCCAGACCATACTCCTCTTGAGGCTGGATTAGGATGGGCAACTAAAATTAACTCTGACAAAGATTTCATTGGAAAAAAAGCACTGTTAAATCAAAAATCAAAAGGTTTGAAAAAGATTTTTGCAGGTTTTACGTGTGATGACCCAAATCAAATACTTTTAGGAAGAGAAACTATATTTAGAGATGGTAAACAAGTAGGTTGGTTATCAAGTGGAGGTTACGGATACACCATAGGCAAATCTATTGGTTATGGGTACATAAGAAGTAAAGATGTTATTGATCAAAACTTTGTAGAAAATGGTAATTATGAGTTAGAGATAGCTACTAAAAAAGTTCCCTGCAATGTGCATCTTTATCCTATCTATGATAAAGAGATGATTAAGATTAAATCTTAAGCTCTTTTATTTTTAAAAAAGCGTATTTTGTAACAATATTATGTGTTTTATTTGTTTTTAAAATTTCTAAAATTTGTTTTTTTTCCATCGGTATTATCTTTATATATTCTCCCTCATTAGGATTTATAATTTTAAAGTTTGTAATTCTTGGGACATATGCAAGATAGATATCAGTAATTTCTTCTAAAATATCTGGGGCAATAATGAGTGACTCCAACTTTTTTACCGAAATAGGTTTGACTCCAAGTTCCTCTTTAATTTCTCTAATAATAGCTTGTCTACTTGATTCTTTCTTGTTAATCCCACCTGCTACTATTTCCAGAGGGTAGGGTGAAAATTTATTAAAAAAATAATTTGGTCTCATCTGTCTTATGAAATAAAAAACTTGATCTTGTTTATTAAAACAAATAGCTGAGACACTATTTCCATTATAAATGTAGTTTTCTCTTATCTCTTTAAAATCAAGTTTATTAGTATATTTAATAAATAATTCATAAATATTTTTATAGATCTTCCTCTTCTTAATATTTGTCATAGTTTTGGATCTTGTAAGTTGTTTAACTTAGTTTATTTTATTGAAATTCAAATGAAAGTTTTAGTTGCTGTCAAAAGAGTCGTTGATTACAAAGTGCAGATTAGAGTAAAAAGCGACAATAGTGGAGTAGAAACCCAAAATGTTAAAATGTCTGTTAATCCACCAGATGAAAATGCCATTGAAGAGGCAGTAAAGCTTAAGGAACAGGGTCTTGCAAATGAGATAGTATCTGTATCTATTGGAGATGATAAATCCCAAGATGTTTTAAGAACATCCATGGCTATGGGGATTGATAGGTCTATATTGGTTAAAAGTCAAAACACATTAGAGCCATTAGCAGTTGCTAAAACACTAAAAATAATAATTGATAAAGAAAAACCAGATCTCGTTTTAATGGGTAAACAAGCTATCGATGATGACTCAAATCAAACAGGTCAGATTTTATCTGCATTATTAAATTGGCCACAAGGATGTTTTATTTCAAATTTAAAAATTGAAAATAATAAAGTTTTCATATCAAGGGAAATAGATGAAGGTATTGAAAACCTAGAAACTTCACTTCCAGCTGTTTTAACATGTGATTTAAGATTAAACACACCAAGGTTTGCATCTCTTCCAAATATAATGAAGGCTAAAAAAAAACCTCTTGAGACAATTGATATTGACACTCTTGGAATTGATACATCATCAAAAATTAAAACATTAAAAGTAATTGAGCCTCCAAAAAGGAAAGCAGGGATTATGGTTAATGATGTCAAAGAATTGGTTCAAAAACTAAAATACGAGGCAAAAGTAATTTAAATGTCTGTACTTGTAATAGCGGAACATGATAACAAAAATTTAAAATCATCAACTCTTAATACTATTAGTGCTGCTGAAAAATTAAGCGAAGATATTCATCTTTTAATTTTAGGGAATAAAATTGAAGATCTTGCTAAAAGTTCAAAATCAATACAGTTAGTGAAAAAAGTAATTATTTGTGATCATGAGAAATTAGAAAATCAAATACCAGAATTATCATCTCCTATAATTTCTAATTTAGCTGAAAACTATTCACACATTTTAGCACCTTCTAGTACATTTGGAAAAAATCTGCTACCTAGAGTGTCTGCTCAGTTAGATGTCACTCAAATAAGTGATATTATAGGTATAGAGTCCCAAGATACTTTTATCAGACCTATTTACGCAGGAAACGCTATTTCTTATGTTCAAACTGATCAAAAAATTAATTTAATGACTGTCAGGCCCACTTCTTTCGAAAAATGTGAAGAAGCAGGGGGTGATGCTGCTTTAGAAAATATTACTTTCATTGACTCAGAGGTTAAAACAACATTCGTAAATAGAGAAGTATCAAAGAGTGACAGACCTGAATTGGGCAATGCTCGAGTGGTTGTGTCTGGAGGTAGAGGACTAGAAAACTCTGATAATTTTAAACTTTTATATGATTTAGCTGATAAACTTAATGCAGCTGTTGGAGCGTCGAGAGCTGCTGTTGATTCAGGATATATTGGCAATGAATACCAAGTCGGACAAACTGGTAAAATGGTTGCTCCTGAGCTTTATATTGCCATAGGTATATCCGGTGCAATACAGCATTTAGCGGGTATGAAAGAAAGTAAAGTCATAGTCGCTATTAATAAGGATTTAGAGGCACCAATATTTAATATAGCTGACTACGGACTTTCTTCGGATTTATTTCAAGCAATACCTGAAATTATTAAAGAGTTAGATCTACTTAATCAGATAGAATCGTAATATTTAATATATAATCAACATTATGAGCGAAGTGCAGAGAGAAGAATTAAATTACGATGTAGTAATAGTTGGAGCTGGTCCAGCTGGTTTATCAACAGCAATTAAACTAAAACAACTCGATACGAATTTGTCTATTTGTGTACTAGAAAAAGCATCTGAAGTCGGTGCTCATATTTTAAGTGGTAATGTTTTTGAAACTAAGGCTTTAGATGAACTCATTCCAAATTGGAAAGAACTTAATAGTCCAATCAATACATCAGTAACATCAGAAGATTTTTTATTTTATACAAAAACTAAAAGTATGAAGGTGCCAAACTTTTTTTTACCAAATGTTTTAAAAAATCATGGAAACTACATTATTAGCTTATCTAATCTTTGCAAATGGTTAGGTGAATTTGCCGAAAACTTAGGAGTAGAGATCTTTCCAGGATTTGCAGCTAGTAAATTACTTTATGATAACGATCAAAAGGTTATTGGTGTTCAAACAGGTGATATGGGTTTAGACAAAAATTTTAAACCTAAAGATAATTATGAACCTGGGATTAATATTAAAGGTAAAGTTACAGTTTTATCAGAGGGTTGTAGAGGTCACCTGGGAAAAGAGGTCCTTAAAAAATTTAATTTAGACTCGAACAACAAATCTCCTCAACAATACGGTATAGGCTTTAAAGAAATTTGGGAGATCAATTCTGAAAATCATCAAATCGGTAAAGTTTCACACAGTGTTGGATGGCCTCTTGAAAGTGATACATATGGAGGTAGTTTTTGTTATCACGCTGAAAATAATCAAATATACTTAGGTTACGTAATCGGTTTGGATTATAAGAATCCATACCTTTCTCCTTATGACGAATTTCAACAGTTTAAAACTCACCCTGATATCAAAAAATTATTAGATGGTGGTAAAAGAATTTCTTATGGAGCAAGAGCTCTAATAGAGGGAGGATTGCAGAGTCTTCCACAAATGCATATGCCTGGGGCGTTATTGATAGGATGTGATGCAGGCACTCTAAATATGCCAAAAATTAAAGGATCACATACCGCAATGAAAAGTGGAATAATTGCTGCAGAAGTCATCAATGATCACATAAATAGTAATAAAGAACTGTCAGAGTATGAGTCAAAATTCAAAAACTCATGGGTATATGAGGAATTATACAAAGCAAGAAATGTAAAGCCTAGTTTTCAATGGGGCCTGATACCTGCAATGATTTTTACTGGATTAGATCAAAAAATATTTGGAGGTAAACTTCCTTTTACCCTTCAACATAAGCACGCTGATCATGAGTCTTTGATCCCAGCTAAAAAAGCAAAAAAAATTACCTATCCTAAATATGATGGTGTTACTACTTTTGATAAACCCAGTTCAGTTTATCTATCAGGAACTAATCACGCAGATGATCAACCTAACCATTTGTTACTTAATGATAAAGATCTTTCAACTAATTTTACTATTGAAAAATACGACGAACCTGCCCAAAGGTATTGCCCCGCAGGTGTGTATGAAGTTGAATTTGATAATGACCTCCAGAAAAAAATTTTAAAAATTAATTCTCAAAATTGTATTCATTGTAAGACATGCGATATTAAAGAGCCTTCTCAAAATATTGAGTGGGTAACTCCTGAGGGTGGGGGTGGGCCTATTTACTCTGGGACCTAATTAAAGTCGTATTCAAAGTTTTGCGAAGTTGCATTGATATTTACTAATTTAGCACCATGCTTTATATGAAAATGTGTTGCAATAGGTGTCAAAGGAGAAAGTGTGATAAAGCGATCTATATTTTTCATTTCATCTTTAACAAGCTTTTTTGTTGTAAAAATAGTTTGTTTACCTGCTCCTCTTTTTCTTGACCAAACAGTATAGGCTACAGCAATGTTTGCGTTTTTTTCATGAAAAGCATTTTTGCTCATTAAGTCTAATTCTTTCATTGTTTGTGGTACATCGTTACAGAATGCAAGACAAATAAACCCTTCAACATCTTCATTAGATTTTAATCCATAAATCTTGCGGCCATACGAGGTGCGAAATTCATTGTCAATATCTGGTCTGATTGGATCTTCACTAGTATCCACTGAGTCTAACTCAACTAATTCTGCCTTTGATAGCCAACTAAAAAAATTACTTAATTTATTTTTAAATTTTTCCAAATTACAACCATTGATGCTTCATAGCTAAAACATCCTCATCACCATGTAAAATTATGGAAGCTAAACTATCAATTTTTGGCAAAATACTTGATACATAAATGCTTGATGTAGCTATTTTTGCGTCCAGAAATTCATTATCAATTTCACCTTTATCTTTTAATTCAAATGATTTTTTGGCAGTTTTAATCATCATCCACCCTCCAAAAATATAACCTAACATCATTAAATAATTTACACTCGATACAGCAGGTCTTTTTTTATTGTTAGATGTAGAAACAATGTGTTCAACAACTTTTTTTGCAGAGTCAATTGAACTATCCATTTTTTTACATAACTCTTTTAATCGATCTGAACTCGCAGATTCTTCTGTATCAGTTTTAATTTCATCAATTAATTCTAATATGCTTTTACCATTGTCTCGAAGCGTCTTCCTAAAAACTAAATCATTTGCTTGAATTGCAGTGGTGCCCTCGTATATAGGGAGAATTCTAGCATCTCTATAATGTTGTGCGATTCCTGTTTCTTCAATAAAACCCATGCCACCATGAATTTGAATAGCATTTGATGTAATCTCAAGTGACCTTTCAGTCAACCACCCTTTGATAATAGGGATCATTAAAGATGATTTTGTTTCCCAATATTCACTCTCATCTGACTTAGTCATATCCAAAGCAAAAGCTCCATAAATTGCAAGAGCTCTCATAGCTTCGATTTCTGATTTCATAGTCGAGGACAATCGAAGCACATCTGGGTGATGAATAATAGGATCGCCTTTCTGACCATCAATTGGAACTCCTTGAACTCTATCAAAGGCATACATTTTAGATTGTTGGTAAGCTCTTTCAGAAACAGCAAGTCCTTGTACTCCAACTGAGAACCTCGCATGGTTCATCATTTCAAACATAATATTTAAACCCTGATTTTCTTCTCCAACTAAATAACCAATTGCTCCATCCTTTTCACCAAACTGTAAAACCGCAGTAGGGGAACCTTTAACACCAAGTTTTTTTTCAATAGACAAACAGGTTACATCATTTTTTTTGCCAATACTGCCGTCATCATTTGGAATAAATTTAGGAACAAGAAAAACAGAAATACCTTTATTACCCTCTGGCGCTTCAGGTGTTCTGGCTAAAACCAAATGAATAATATTCTCAGATAAATCATGTTCCCCATAGGTAATATAAATTTTTTGTCCATAAATTTTATAATGACCATTTTCTTTTACCGCTTTAGTTTTAATCGTAGATAGGTCTGTTCCGGATTGTGGTTCAGTTAAATTCATTGTTCCTGTCCAATGACCTGATGCTAATTTTGGTATATAAAAGCTTTTTTGATCTTCTGATGCTGATTTTTGTAAAGCATATATCAAACCTTGTGTTAATAGGTGGCAAAGTGCTAATGACATATTAGAACTATGCCAAATCTCATTAACAGCGGCAGATAAAGTTACTGGTATCTGTTGACCGCCAAATTTTTCTTTGGCCTCTAAGCCAAACCACCCACCATCTCTTAAACTCTCATAAGCCTCTTTGTAGCCTTTAGGAGTTACGACCTCACCAGTATCGAGTCTTTTTGAGCCCTCATGGTCTCCTGAAAGGTTACAAGGGTCTAACACTTCAGAAGCTATTTTTCCTGCCTCTTCAAGAACAGCTTCAACTAAATCATCAGAAAATTCAGAGTAATCGCTAACTTTATTTAGTTTGCCTAAATCTATTAGATTTTTAATTACAAAATTTAAATCTTTAATTGGAGCTTCGTACATGACTTATATATATACTTTTCTTAAGTTCCTGCCTAAAGAAATTAAAATCTCGTGTTCATTAGTCCCAGTTTCGTATGCAATTCTTTCATATCGTTGATTACTTCCAATTATTTCGACAGGTTTGCCTAAATACAATTTGTTATTGGGAACTTTAGACACATCAATCGTAATCAAGTCCATTGAAACTCTTCCTAAAATTCTACATTGAAATTTATCTATATAAACAGATGCTTTATTACTTCCGCTTCTAAGAAATCCATCAGAGTAACCAAAATCTATTGTTGCAACTTTTAAGTCTCTTTTAAGTTTATAAGTTTGGCTGTAGCCAATTGAATTTCCTTTTCTGACATTTTGAACTTGTAATATAGGTGAGTAAATACTCATAACCTGTCTTAAGTTAAATCTTTTTTTATAGAAAGGATTAATTCCGTATAGACTTTTTCCAGGTCTTACATAATTTAAATGATATTGCTTTCCTAAAAAAATTCCAGATGAATTAGCTATGCTTAAAGGTAAATTAAAATTTTTATTTAGGTCAATAAGTTTATTTAATTGTCTACTTGACTCATTTTTTTTTAAATCATCTGCAGAAGATAGGTGAGACATTAAAAAGATAATATTTTTTTTATCGATTAAATTTGAATATTTTTCAAGCTCACTTGCCTGAAATCCAAGACGATTCATTCCAGTATCAACATGTAAAACGTACTTAAGTTTTTGTGAAGTTTTTAATAAAGATAATTGATCGACATTATTAATAATAGGAATTATTTTATGTTTTTTTATTTCTTTTAAATCATTGTTTGAAATCACACCTGATAAAAGGAAAATATTTATATTTTTAAAATTTTCTCTCAGCTTGATAGCATCATCTAACCTAGCAACATAAAAATCTTTACATTTATTTGTTTTTAATACTTTACAACATTCCAAAAGGCCGTGCCCATAGCCATCACCTTTAATTACGCTTATAATCTTTGAATTACCTGAAAACTTATCGATTTGCCTGTAATTATGCGACAGATTTTCTTTACTCACAAAAATCATTTTTTTATTGATTTTTTGGTTTTTTTTAAAGACTAGTTGTTTCATATTATGGATTTTTAGGCTTCAACCTTGTTGTCTTATGCCCTATATTACTTCTACTATTATAATAGATATAGGAGGAGTAAATGAAAAAATTTATTTCATTATTTTACGCTCTAGTCCTGTTTGCTGGTTTTACAACTGTAGCAAAAGCGGCAGACCCGATTAGAATTCCAGTTTTAAACTGGTCAAGCCAAATCGTTATGGCTAACGTTATGGCACAAGCTTTTGAAGAGCTTGGTTATGATGTTGAATTAGTCCCTGCTGAGTCAGCAACAAGATATGAAGCTGTCAGAGTAGGTGAACTTCACGTTGCTCACGAAACTTGGGAGTCAACAATGGCTCTGCCTTTTTATGAAGCTATGGATAAAGGTGGATTAATTGATGCTGGAAGTCACGACCTTATTACTTTTGAAGAAATGGGTGTTCCTAACTGGGTAATCGAAGATGGATTATGTCCTGGTCTTCCAAGCTGGGAAGCACTTAAATCTCCAGAGTGTGCAGCAAACTTTGCAACACCAGACTCTGAAGGTAAAGGTAGATGGTTAGAAGGTCCTTATGAGTGGCACACAGAAGTTATGCCTAACAGACTTAAAGGTCTTGGTATAGATGATTTATGGATGGTAAAATTTGCAGGTACTGCAGATGCATTATGGGCTGAATTAGAAGCAGCTAAAAAAGAGGGAAGAGGCACAATTATCTTTAACTGGTCTCCAAACTTTACAGATGCAGCTGGTTTTACTTTCATTGAATTTCCTCCATACTTCGAGGGATGTAGACTAGAACAAGGTGGTTCTTTAGAGACTACTGGTTGTGGTTCTCCAAAAGGTTGGCTTAAAAAAGCTGCTCACATTAAGTTCCCAATCACTCATACATCTGCATATAAGTTCTATACAAAAATGGAATTTACAGCACCTAACATTGGTGAAATGGCAAACTACGTTGACAACGAAGGCATGACTCATGCTGAAGCTGCAACTGCATATATTGCAAATAATAGAGATCAAATCGATCTATTTATGAAGTAATATTTCCAATTTGAATTCCTCCCTCTTTTGAGGGGGGAATTAATTTTATTTTAGGAAAGATTAATTTATGTCACCAACTATTAGCTGTTCATCTGTCTATAAAATTTTTGGTAATAACGCTAAGACACTTTTATCTGAAAGTGGAGGGAATGTAGACGCCAAAAAATTTCAAGAAGCAGGGTGCATAGTTGGCGTTAACAATGCTTCTTTTGATGTAAACCAGGGAGAAATGCTTGTAGTTATGGGTCTCTCCGGATCAGGAAAATCAACATTACTAAGGTGTATATCTAGATTAACAGACGCAACTTCTGGTAAAATTTTAATTGATGGTGAGGATATTTGCTTAATGAATAATAAGCAATTAATCGAACTAAGAAGAGAAAAGATGGGAATGGTATTTCAAAATTTCGCTCTTCTTCCACATAAAACAGTTTTAGAAAATATTGCTTTTCCGCTTCAAGTAAAAGGAGTCACTACTGAAAATAGTATTTATAAAGCACTTGAAATGGTTGAGCTTGTAGGCCTAAAGGGTAGAGAAAATTACTTTCCAAGAGAACTCTCTGGTGGACAGCAACAAAGAGTTGGAATTGCTCGGTCATTAGCAGTTGAACCTGATATTTGGTTTTTAGATGAGCCTTTCTCCGCGCTTGATCCTCTAATTAGAAAAGAAATGCAAGACGAGTTTTTGAGACTCCAGTCTGTTTTGAATAAAACAATTATGTTTGTCACTCATGACTTTGACGAAGCATTGAGGCTTGCTGACAGAATAGCTATTATGAAAGATGGAATAATAGAACAATTAGATAAACCAGATAATATAGTTTTAAATCCTGCTACTGACTATGTTAGGAAATTTACTGAGGATGTCCCTCGTGAAAAAGTATTGAAGATAGAGTCAATCATGGATGCCTCTGATCCACATGCCTCCGGAGAAATAGCTGTTAAAAAAGATGATATTATAGAAACCGTAGCAGAAAAAATTTTAAATAGTAAAGAAATTATTAAAGTTGTTGATGATAAAAATTCAGTAGTTGGCTCTATAAACCCTTCTAAAGTTATAAAAGTTTTATTCGGTGGATAAAAATTATTTAAATATCATTAGATCTTCAAAACCAGCTCAATTTGGTATTTTATTAATTGTATTTTTGCTTTTATACAATTTAGTTCCACATAATGAGGGTAACTATTTTTGGAGACTTCCCTCTTTATTAGCTTTCATACCAATTAAGTTAAATGAGATTATATATGCAGCTTTATATGAATGGTTTCCTCTCAAAGTATGGGACCCCATATTTGAAATGTATGAAGAAAAAGCAGCATTTCGTGAATTCACAAAATCTATATCTAAAGGTTTATTATTTTTAATTACTTTTGTAAGAGAACTTTTATTGGGTGGTGACAAAATAATTGATGTTTTTGTTAGTGATGCTTGGCTGAAAGATAATGATTGGATGACATGGCCAGCACTTCCATGGACAGCAGCTACAGTCGGTGCTTTTTTGCTTGGGTTCCAACTTGGCGGTATCAGATTGGCTTTACTTGGAGGGATAGGATCTTTATATGTATCAATCTTTGGAAATTGGGTACCATCTATACAAACACTCTCTTTTGTTCTAATTACAACACCAATTTGTTTTGTACTAGGTCTATCCTTTGGAATATGGGGATACCTAGATAGAAAAGTTGAGACAGCTTTGCAACCAGTACTAAATGTAATGCAAACTATGCCTCAATTTGCATATCTAGTCCCTATTATTGCTTTATTTGGTTTAGGCGATCATGCAGGTTCGATAGCTACTATAGTAATTGCTACCCCACCAATGATAAGAAATACCATTTTAGGATTAAAACGAATTTCACCTGAGGTAGTAGAAGCGGGACTTATGAGCGGCTGTACAAAAACTCAGCTTTTATTTAAAGTATTAATACCAACAGCTAGACGAGATATTTTAAACGGTGTCAATACAGTTATTATGCAATGCCTAGCAATGGTTGTAATTGCGTCTTTCGTTGGTGCAAAAGGACTTGGTCTAAATTTAAAAATTGCCTTGAATAGTTTAAAAATTGGCAAAGCTGCTGAAGCAGGTTTTTGTATCGTCTTAATTGCTGTTATCCTTGATCGATTTACAAAAGCATGGGCGAATAAACAAGTTGATTATTTTGAAAATTTAACTTTTTTTCAAAGATATAAACTCTTAATCATCTTTGGAACCTCAATTTTAATTTTTTCAATCATTGCTTTTATAGCAAATGGTTACTTCGATAAAATTAATTACTTATATGTCATACCTATTGAAAAAGGATTTACTTTTGCTCACTATATTGATGCTGCTGTTGATTGGGTTTGGGAAACTTTTTTCTATTCTCTCAATTCTTTCAATAAGTTTCTTCTAACTGAAGTTCTAGGTCCTATGAAAAAAGCTTATCTAGGTATGCCAGTAGTTGCCACGTTGACTCTTACTATGGGTGTCGCTTATATCATTGGTGGAATTAGAACAAGCTTATTAGTTGGGGGCATGATGTTATTTATTGCTATGTCAAAATATTGGGACAGAGCTTTAATTACAATGTACATGGCAACATTTGCTGTAATTATGGCATCTCTCAATGGAATAATAGTTGGATCAATATTTGCACAGACTGAGAGGGGGTCAAAAATTATTCTCTCCGTGTGTGATTTTTTTGAAACATTTCCATCCTTTGTTTATTTAATACCTGTTATCTTCTTGTTCAATATTACTGATACCTCAGTGTTAATAGCTGCAATTGTTTATGCTACTGTTCCTGCTACTCGATATACTGTCTGGGGTCTAAATAGTGTCCCACTCTCCTTACATGAAGCAGGCACCATGTCCGGTGTCTCAAGAATACAAAGATGGACAAATATTGAAATTCCCTTAGCTTTCCCGACAATTATGCTTGGCGTTAATCAAACAGTTGTTTTCACTCTTCAAATGGTAATTTTAGGAGCGTTAATTGGAACTGAAGATTTAGGCCAACTTATTTTTGGAGCATTATCAAGAGCTCAAGACGGTCCTGGTGTTGCTATAACACTAGGTTTATTCGTTTCTTTAATGGCTATTTCAGTAGATGTAATTGTGAGAAAATGGGCCGAGGAAAGAAAAAAAGCTCTTGGATTAGCATAGAGAATGATCATCCCAAGAGTTACTCAACCTTATGAACCTGGATTACCAGCTCTTGGTGACGACTTAGAAAATTATTTGGTAATTGGTGGAGGTTCTCTCACATTAAAATTAGAACCAGATGACAAATTTAAAATAATTAATTTAGAAGGCCATCAACAGGCCGAGATTGTATGCTTTAATTCAAAGCGAGAGTGTAATCTATCAGCATTAGGCCTTAATAACGAGCACAACGGTCAATTAACAAAAAAAATCCTTTCGAGCGAGGAGGAGTCAGCTCAAATAGCACGTACTAAATTAAAAAAACTTGGATATGAGGTAGAGTCTATTAATCAATCGATTTTAGTATTTTCTCAAAATTCACTTTCAGGTTCAATTGAGGAGTTTAAAACAAACGACTCCATTGTTTGTATAATTTCTGCACCAGGCGAAAGTGAAATTACACATGAAAATATTCCTGCATCCGAACTACGAGTAATTGTTCAAAGAAATAAAAAACGTGAAGAAGGGGAATTTTTATTACCAGACCCTTTAATGGATCCTGTTGAAGAAATTTTTGTTAAAAGATATACCGCAATGGCCTATGAGGTCAAAGAAGGAGATTTTATTCAGATAATTGATGTTTATGGAAGACAATGTTCTGACTTTATGGCATTCGACTCAGAGAGCCTTCAAAAAGGCCAAGAGCTCTCAATAGATACAACTAATAGTAGATATTTAATGGGTAGTGCTTTTCCAATGCCAGGTCTCCATTCTAAATATTACGATGAAAATCAAATGCCCATGGTTGAAGTCTACAGAGACACTGTCGGAAGACATGATACGTTCGGTACTGCATGTACTTCAAAATTTTATGATGATATTGGCTATTTTGGTCATCCAAATTGCTCAGATAATTTCAATTATGTATTAGATAAGTTTACTGTGAGAAAAAGACTAGGTTGGAATGCTATAAATTTATTTTACAACACAGCCATTGATGCAAATAATGCTTTAATTTTTGATGAACCATGGTCTAGACCAGGAGACTATGTGATGTTTAAAGCCCTGAAAAATTTAGTTTGTGTCTCCTCTGCCTGTCCAGACGATGTAGATGCAGCTAATGGATGGAATCCTACTGACATTTTTGTTAGAGTCTATAGACCGAATAGACCTTTTAGTAAAGGAATGGCATTTAGAATGAAAGCAGACTCTGATCCCAAATTAACTAAAGAAACTGGTTTTCACCCAAGAGTATCAAAACTTACTGAAAATATTGTTGAGTACAAAGGCTTCTGGTTAGCTTCTAATTATAATAATCACGGGGCGCAACAAGAATATGAAGCTTGCAGAGAGCGGGCTATCATTATGGATCTATCAGCACTAAGAAAGTTTGAAGTACGAGGCCCAGACGCTGAAGAACTTTTACAAATGACTTGCACCAGAAACATCAGAAAACTATCTGTTGGCCAAGTTGTTTACACTGCGATGTGCTACGAGCATGGAGGTATGCTTGATGACGGTACAGTATTCAAAATGACGGATGATAATTTTAGGTGGATTTGTGGAGATGAGTATTGCGGTGAATGGTTAAGAGAAAAAGCAAAGGAACATAACTTAAAGGTATGGATTAAATCTTCTACTGATAATTTACATAATGTTTCCGTCCAAGGGCCAAAGAGTAGAGAAATTTTAAAAAAGATAATCTGGACCCCTCCTCATCAAACATCATTGACTGATTTAGAGTGGTTTAGGTTTTCTATAGCTAGGTTAAATACTTTAGATGGAATTCCTTTAATGGTTTCTAGAACTGGATATACAGGTGAACTAGGTTATGAAATATTCTGTCATCCGAGTAAAGCTGCTGAAGTTTGGGATGCTGTAATGAAAGCCGGAGAGGAGTTTGGAATTGTGCCTATGGGATTAGACGCTTTGGATTTAGTTAGAATTGAAGCTGGTTTAGTTTTCGCAAATTATGAATTCGATGATCAAACTGATCCGTTTGAGGCAGGAATTGGTTTTACAGTTCCTCTTAAATCAAAAGAGGATAACTTTATTGGTAAAGAAGCTTTACTTGAAAGAAAGGCAAACCCTCAAAGAAAACTAGTTGGACTTGAGATTGAGGGAAATGAAACTACCGGGCATGGAGACTGTGTTCATCCTTCAAATAATGGAAGGGAACAAGTTGGCATTATAACAAGTGGTATGAAATCCCCTGTTCTAAATAAAAATATTGCTCTTTGCAAAATCAATGTCAAATACAGCGAGCTTAATACTGAAGTTGAAATAGGTAAGTTAGATGGTCAACAAAAAAGAATAAAGGCTAAGGTTGTTCCTTTCCCATTTTATGATCCAACTAAATCAAGAGTTAAATCCTAATTTTTTTATCTTTTAAATGAGTTCAATTTTTTTAGATAAATCATCAACTTTACCAATTAGTGATAACAGGTTTGATAAAGGACCTTTTTTTGAATTTTATCATAAAGAAGATAATTCTTATGGTGTATACGCTGATCGCTATTTTCCAATATCTGTTGGAAATAAAATCAAAGATAGTTATTGGAATTTGAGAAGAAAAGCAGTCATGTATGACGTACCTGAAAAACCTATTCAAATAGAGGGACCACAGTCAGAGGAATTTCTTGATAAAATATTTTGTCGAAAAATTAAAGATATGAAAGTAGGAAGGGGTAAATATGCAATTGCCTGTTATGAAAATGGCGGAATATTTATAGATGGTGTACTTTTTAGATTAGAGCAAAATAAATTTTGGTATGTCCAACCAGATGGACCCCTTGAAACTTGGTTAAAAGCTCATCAAAAAAACTATGAAGTTACTATAACTGACCCTAATTCTCGAGTGATACAAATTCAAGGTCCAATTTCTAAAGATATAATTTCAAAGCTAACGAATGGAGAAATTAACGATGATTTTAAATACTATCATTCAGCCTATTCAAAAATAGCTGATCAAAATGTATATGTCTCTAGAACAGGATGGACTTCTGAATTAGGCTTCGAAATTTATACTCTAGGAAATAAGACTAATTATAAAAAAATTTGGGATACTATTTGTGAAATCGGATATCCGATGGGTATGACATTTGATGGTCTAGAATCAATGGATATAAGAAGAATTGAAGCAGGCATCCTAGATAACAACACAGATTTTGACTCTTCAATGAATCCTTATGAAATTGGATTAGGCTCTCTAGTTGATTTAGAAAAAGAAAATTTTATTGGAAAAAAAGCTTTAGAATTTTTATCAACAAAATTTGGAAAGAGATTATTTGGTATAACTACCGATAAAGAAATTATTCCAAGAGCAAAAGTTTATTTATCATCAAATAAACAAAAAATTGGATATCTTTCAGCATCAACTTGGTCTCCTACTTTAGAAAAGTATGTAGGTTATGTACGTTTTGACTACCCTGGTGAGTGGAAAGAATTTCAAATTAAAGTTGAGTCTGTTAATGATAATTTAGCTGACTGCAAAATAATTGATTTACCATTTTACGATAAAGATAAACTTATCCCAAAAGGGATTGACAAAAATATTCCTTAATCTTTATTTTTTTCTTTTCTAAAGAATGGTATTAGAAAAACAAAACAAGCTACAAAGAAAAAAAGACTTCCAAACATAGCCCAGAAACTACCAACACTTGATATTATAAAGCCCACGGCAGAAATAATAAATAAAACCCATCCAATAAAATTAAGAGTATTATTGGACATATATAATATTTATTTTGTATCTAAATATGTAGCCATAGAGTCATCCATAGCATCCAACCACGTAGTGTGATGTGAGGGACCAGTGGTGCCAGTGACAGGCGAGGAAAAGGATTTATCTCTATAAGTCAGGATATTTTCTTCCTTATGGTGCTCCCAATCATAAAAATGTTTGCGAATTAACTCAAAGTCAATTTTTGGGTAGTCAACAGCAGAACATAAATCTACACAATAATCTGTTTGAAAATCAATCATTTGATAGGCATCCTCTAGGGCCTCTTCCTTTTTAACCCAATTATCAATATCCTTTGCTAACTCATCAGCTGAAGGCAGAGTTATTTTGTTCATTATTATGTCTCTAACATACCAAGCTTGGGCATCAAACATGTTAAAAGTATGAAACTGATCTTGCATACCAAGATAAAACAAATTTTGATTATTTTGCCATACTACTCCTTTGTATAAGTTTGGAGGATACAGCCTGTTATGAGTTTTTAATTTTAGATCTTCTGGTAAAAAAGGAAAATGATGCAAGTAACCTGTACATAGTATTAAGGCATCCATTTCTTGAACTGTGCCATCTTTAAAAACTGCTTTATTTCCATCGATCTTATCCATGTAATGTACTTCTTTCATGCCTTCAGGCCAATTGAAACCCATTGGATTGTTTCTATAACCAATAGTAACAGTTTTAGCTCCATATTTATGGCACTGTAACGCTACATCTTCAGCAGAGTAACTACTTCCGAGAACGACAACGTTTTTATCTCTAAACTCTTCAGCGTCTCTGAAATCATGAGAGTGCATTATTCTCCCTGGAAAGCTATTCATTCCCTCATATTCAGGAATGTAGGGAACAGAGAAGTGACCAGTCGCAACAACTAATTTATCAAAACTTTCAGTTTTAGTTTGATCGTCTTTTTTACTTCGGTATGTAATATCAAATCCATTACCATTATCAGCAACAGAGGTAACAGTGGTGTTAAACTTTACGTATTTTTTTACATCTGAATTTTCTGCACGACCTAAAATGTAATCTTGAAGGACGGCTCTTGGAGGGAAGGAGGGAATTGGTTTTTTGAAATGCTCATCAAAAGAATAATCTGCAAATTCAAGGCACTCTTTTGGCCCATTCGACCAAAGGTATCTATACATGCTATTGTGAATTGGATCTCCATATTGATCAGACCCGGTTCTCCAAGTATAATTCCAAAGACCACCCCAACTTTCTTGTTTTTCAAAGGCAACAACCTCAGGAATATTTTCGCCTTTGCTTTGCGCTTGATGCAGAGATCTTAAAAAAGATAGTCCACAGGGACCTGTACCAATTAGTGCAACTTTTGTCATTATTCTCCTCCGATTTGAATTAATATTAATAATTAAATTTTAATTTCCAATCCATTTTTTGTCATACTCTGTAATAAATACAGGTATAATAAAAATGTTGTTTCATATTATGGAACAGGTTTATTGTAGCATTTTATTAGGAATATATATTTTCGAAGAGGTTTAATTGAATCATGCAAAAGTACTCAGTTTTTAGTTTAGTAAAAAATGCTTTCACCAACCATGAAAATTGGGAGGTAGCTTGGAAAGACCCTGAGCCTAAAAAAGAATACGATGTCATAATTGTAGGCGGTGGTGGTCATGGTCTTGCAACAGCTTATTATCTTGCAAAAGAACATGGCATCACAAACGTTGCCATACTTGAAAAGGGTTGGATTGGTGGAGGTAATGTTGGAAGAAACACTACCATCTTGAGATCTAACTATATGTTTGATTCAAACGCTCATTTTTATGAGTTTGGCATGAAGCTTTGGGAAACACTTAGCCAAGAATTAAATTACAACGTTATGTACTCACCGAGAGGAATTATAAACTTAGCTCACTCTGATGCACAAATGAATGCTTACGCTAGAAGAGGTAACTCTATGAGATTAAATGGTATTGATGCAATTCTTCTTGGAAGGGATGATTTAAAAAAGATGATCCCATTTGCAGATTTTTCAGAAACATGTCGTTTTCCTATTCATGGTGGTTTAATGCAGCCACGTGGGGGAACTGCAAGACATGATGCAGTTGCTTGGGGATATGCGAGACAGGCAGACTCCATGGGTGTCGATATAATTCAAAATTGTGAAGTGACAGGTTTTGATGTTAACAACGGAAAAATAGAAGGCGTTCAAACATCAAGAGGAAATATTAAAACTAAAAAAGTTGGATTGTGTGTTGCTGGAAGCACAACACTTTTAGCAGACATGTTAAATATGAGACTTCCAATTGAAGCACATGTTCTGCAAGCTTGTGTCTCAGAACCAGTTAAACCTTTACTTCATAATGTAGTTACATTCGGAGCAGGTCACTTTTATTGTAGCCAATCTGACAAAGGTGAAATGGTTATGGGTGGTGATTTGGATGGTTACAATAGCTATGCTCAAAGAGGAAATATGCCAATGATACAGCATGTTTTAACAGGTGGATTGGCTGTCTTCCCAAACTTTAGTAGACTCAAAATGCTTCGAACTTGGGGAGGTATTATGGATATGTCCATGGATGGTTCTCCAATAATCGATAAAACTCATATTGAGGGGGTATATCTTAATTGCGGTTGGTGTTACGGCGGCTTTAAAGCTACTCCTAGCTCAGGTTTTGTTTTTGCACATACAATAGCAAAAGATCAAGTACATGAACTCAACTCAGACTTTAACCTTGAAAGATTCCATACTGGAAAAATTATAGATGAAAAGGGTGTAGGCCCTAAACCTTGGATCGGTTAATAGATGTTAGAAATAAAATGCCCATACTGTGGCAAGCGCTCACAAAATGAATTTTCTTATGGCGGAGACGCCACTATAAAAAGACCTCAACTAGGAGAAGAAATTTCAACCGAGGATTGGGATAATTTTGTTTACTACAGAGATAACCCAAGAGGAAAACACTCAGAACTATGGCATCATGTTTCTGGATGTAGACAATGGTTTAAAGTCTCAAGAGACACCGCTACACATGAAATTTTTGACACTTGTAAAATGAACGAGGACTTTAATGTCTAACAATTTTAGAACAACCAACTCAAATGGACTTATTAATAAGGATAAAAAAATTAACTTTACTTTTAACGGTACTATTTATCATGGCTATGAAGGAGACACTCTTGCATCTGCTTTAATTGCAAATGGTGTTCATTTAGTTGGAAGAAGTTTTAAGTATCATCGACCTCGCGGTTTTTTGGGAGTTGGTGTTGAAGAACCAAATGCAATGGTTCAATTGCATGATGGTAATAAATCTGAACCTAATATCATTGCAACCGAAGTTGAGTTAGTTGAGGGATTAAAAGCTAAAAGTCAAAATTGTTGGCCTTCAGTTCAATTTGATATTGGAGAAATAAATAATGTCTTAAATCGTTTTTTTCCTGCAGGTTTCTATTACAAAACATTTATGTGGCCAAAAAGTTTTTGGATGAAAATCTATGAACCATTTATAAGAAAAGCTGCTGGTATGGGTAAAGCACCACTGTTACCTGACCCAGATAGGTACGAACATAATTATGAACACTGCGATGTACTAGTTGTTGGCTCTGGCCCATCAGGCCTCGCAAGTGCTCTGGCTGCTGCTAAAAATGGGGCAAGGGTTATATTAGCAGAAGACAAGCCTAATTTTGGTGGCTCTCTTCTAACTGACGAAGTTACGATTGGTAACATGTCAGGAAAAGAGTGGGCTAGTGATACCATTTCCCAACTAAAAAGTATGCCAAATGTAATATTAAAAAAAAGGTCACAAGTCTTCGGATACTATGATCACAATATGACCGTAATGATTGAAAGAGTTAGAGATCATATTGAAAATCCCTCAAAATACACTCCCAGACAAAGATTACATTATATTAGAGCTGGAGAAGTAATAGTTTCAACTGGTTCTATTGAAAGACCAATATCTTTTGGAAATAATGATAGACCAGGAATTGTATTAGCCTCAGCAGCAAAAGAGTATATGAAGGTTTATGAAACATTAGTTGGTAAGAAACCAATTATATTTACCAATAATGATACAGCATATTCAACTGCCCTTGAGTTTATTAAAAATGATATTGAACCAATCATTGTAGACACTCGAGACAGCTCAAACGGTGAATTAGTCAAGGAAGTTCAGCAAAAGGGTATTTCTATAAAATTTAATTCAGGGATCGCAGACACTAAAGGACATTTGAAGATAAATTCTGCTATCATTGGCAAGCTT
The DNA here is from genome assembly GCA_902591315.1 of uncultured Alphaproteobacteria bacterium. Classification (GTDB taxonomy): domain Bacteria; phylum Pseudomonadota; class Alphaproteobacteria; order HIMB59; family HIMB59; genus HIMB59. Next base: position 32,500 of record CACJAI010000004.1, on the reverse strand, counting down.
GACTCTTCAAAAGAGTCTTTTATTTCAGAAGAAACAGTAGAGTGTGATTGCATTTGTATGTCCGGTGGCTGGACACCAACAGTTCATTTATCTTCCCAAGCTGGAAATAAATTAAAGTTCAATGATGATATTGATGCGTTCGTACCGGATAAAAAAAGACAAAAAGAAACAGCAATTGGAGCAGCTAATGGTTCATTTACATTAAATCAATCTCTAGCTGAAGGTTTTCAAGTGGGCTTTGATTTATCAAACAAATTCACAGATCAAAATAATCCTACAAATAGTCCCAACTCAAATGAACCTAGCTATGAAAAGCATGAAAAGCTCTGGTGTATGCCTTTACCATCTGGAAAAAAACCAAAACGCTTTATCGACTTTCAAAATGACGTTGCAGTTTCTGATGTAGAGCTAGCAATTAGAGAAGGCTTCAGATCAATTGAGCACGTCAAAAGATATACAACTCTTGGGATGGCTGGCGATCAAGGCAAGACAAGTAATTTAAATGGTTTGCAATATGTATCTAAAATTGAAAAAAAGATTGTTCCAGAAGTTGGTCATACAACATTTAGACCACCATACACTCCTGTAACAATTGGAGCTATCGTGGGTAGAGAAGTTGGTAATCACTATTTACCAACAAGAAAATCTCCCATTCATACATGGCATGAGGAAAATAATGCTGTTTTTGTAGCAGCAGGTTTATGGCAAAGACCCAGATACTACCCAAGGGGTTCTGAGGATATGAACAGTGCTGTTAATAGGGAAGCTGCAAATGTAAGAAAAAACGTTGGAATTTGTGATGTTACTACACTTGGTAAGATTGATATTAAAGGTCCGGATGCACCAGAATTCTTAAACAGAGTTTATACAAATGCATGGCTGAAACTGCCCGTTGGAAAAGCTAGATATGGTGTAATGCTAAGGGAAGACGGCATGGTTTTTGATGATGGAACAACATCTCGATTATCTGAAAATCATTTTCATATGACTACCACTACTGCCCAAGCTGCAAATGTTTTATCGCACTTAGAGTATTATTTACAAGTTGTATGGCCAGATTTAGATGTAAATGTCTTATCAACTACTGAACAGTGGTCTGGTATAGCAGTGGCAGGTCCAAAGTCTAGAGATCTTTTATCTAAGTTATTTCCCGATGTAGATATGTCTAATGAGGGCTTACCATTCATGGGGCTAGTGGACTCTTCAATAGACGGTATCAAAGCTAGAATTTATAGAATTTCTTTTTCTGGCGAACTAGCTTATGAGGTAAATGTCGAGTCAAACTATGGTCTTTATATGTGGAAGAAGATCATGGAAGTAGGACAGTCATTTGATATTCAACCATACGGAACAGAAGCTCTATCAACCTTAAGAATAGAAATGGGTCATGTCGCAGGAGCAGAATTAGACGGACGTACTATTCCTTTTGATGTTGGACTGAATAGTATGGTGAGTCAGAAAAAAGATTTCATAGGTAAAAGATCTTTATCTAAAGATGCATTCACTGAGTCGGATAGACAAACTATTGTTGGACTTGTTCCACTAGACAAAAAAACAAAGATCCCAGAGGGTTCACATATTATAGAAGATAATAGTGCTGTTGCCCCAATACCTAAACTTGGACATGTTTCATCTTCTTGTTGGAGTGTTGAATATAATAATCCTTTTTCCATAGCTATTATAAAAGATGGTAAAAATAAAATTGGTAAAAATCTATATGCTGTCTCTCCTTTGAAAGATATTTCAATTCCTGTTGAGGTAGTATCCTCACACTATGTTGATCCCGAAGGCTCAAGGGTAAGATCATAATGGGAGCACAAAACCTATCACCACTTCATTTTGATCATAAGCTCGGCTTGTTTGGCGACTATGAGAATAAAGAAAACCTATTAAAAATTTCAGAAATAAAAGACCTAAGTATTATCCAAATTGCTAAATTTAAAAAAAGCTCAATTGAGATTGAAAAAGTTACCATAAATCAACTTAATTTACCGACAGAAAGTCTAAAAGTTTCTCACAACCAAGAAACAAGAGTATTGTGGACCGGTCCTGATACCTGGTTAATTATCTCAAAAAAAATTGACTTGAAAGACGAAATTTATAAATCGATTAGAGATGAGGATTTTGCCATTACAGATATTTCACAATCAAGAGCTGTATTACAAATATCAGGCGTAAATGCAAAAAATGTTTTAAAAAAAGGTTCTCCAATAAATTTTAATGAAAATATGTTTAAACCAAATAATTGCGTGAACACGACATATAACGGAATTAACATACTGATCGACTATTTAGACGACCAACCGTTTTGTTTTAACCTTTATGCATTAAGAAGCTTTGGTGGTTCTTTTTACCATAGCATTACTGACTCGTCATTAGAGTATGGGTATGAGGGTATTTAATATTAATGTGCGGTATAGTTGGAATATATTTAAAAAATAAAAAATATAATTCACAATTAGGTAAATTTCTTACTGGAATGATGAATAGTATGGCTACGCGTGGTCCTGATAGTGCAGGTTTTGCGATATACTCATCTGAGAAAAAAAAGAAATATAAATATTCGGTCTGCTCTAATACTGATCAAGTAAAAGAAATTTCAAAAAAACTATCTAAGCAAGTAAAAGATATCAAAGTAAAATCTATTTCAGATCATTTAATAATTGAAACAGCAATGAAGCCAAAGAAATTTATAGAAATTTTAAAAAATCATGATGAATTAAGTTTAGTTGGGTATGGTAGTTGCATAGAAATATTTAAACAAGTAGGAAATCCGAAGGATGTTGTTAAAAATTTTTCACTAGAGAAGTTTTCTGGCTCACATGCTATTGGGCATACAAGGATGGCAACAGAAAGTGCAATCACGACAGACGGCTCTCATCCATATTCCACAGGCGAGGATGAATGTCTTGTACATAACGGATCTTTGTCAAATCACAACAATTTAAGAAGATCGCTTCAGAAAAAAGGGATTGAAATAAAGTCATTGAATGATACGGAAGTCGCTGCAGGTTATATTTCAAACGGATTATCTGATAAAAAATCACTCAAAGAAACACTTTTGGATGGACTGAAGGACCTCGATGGTTTTTACACATTTATTTCTGGAACCAAAAATGGCATGGCAATTGTTAGAGATGAGATAGCTTGTAAACCCGCAGTTGTTGCAGAAACAAAGGATTATGTTGCTATTGCCTCAGAGTTTCAAGCAATGGCACACTTACCAAATGTAAATTCAGCGAAAATTTTTGAACCAGAGCCCGGAAAAGTATACAGCTGGGGCAAATAATGAATTTAAATTTAAAAAAAGAGTCATTGAGAAAAGTTAATGAAACTCTTCAGAGTATAGATAGAAAATCAAACAAAAAGATTTTTAAAATTTCAAATCCAGATGGAAATCACGCTATTTGTGCTGGACTAAAAGACGAGATTGAAGTCACTATTGATGGTCACACAGGATACTATTGTGCTGGTATGAACATGAATGCAAATATCATTGTAAATGGAAATGTGGGCACAGGTGTTGCAGAAAATATGATGTCTGGAACTGTTCATGTTAAGGGCAATGCATCCCAATCAGCCGGTGCTACAGCACATGGTGGAACTTTGATCATTGATGGTGATACTAGTTCACGTTGTGGGATTTCAATGAAAGGAATAGATATTATAGTTAAAGGATCGGTAGGCCATATGTCTGCATTTATGGCTCAATCTGGAAATTTAGTTATATGTGGAGATGCTGGAGACGCTCTGGGAGACAGTATCTATGAAGCAAATATTTTTATTAAGGGTAAGGTGAAATCACTCGGTGCTGACTGCGAAGAGAAAAAAATGAATAAAAAAGATCAAAATATTTTGAGATCTCTTTTAAAAAAAGCAAGTGTAAATGAAAGTGAGATTAAAAACTTCAAAATGTATGGTTCAGCAAGAAAACTTTATAATTTTAATATAGATAATGTATCGGAGTACTAATGGCAGAAAAATTTAAAACTACACCAAGAAAATCTTGGACATTTGATGACTATACAAACTCTGAAATTCGAAGAGCTGCAGAAACAGGTATTTATGACATTAGAGGCGGTGGTTCAAAAAAAAGATTACCTCATTTTGACGATCTTCTTTTTTTAGGCGCATCAATGTCAAGATACCCCTTAGAGGGCTACAGAGAAAAGTGTAGTACTAACGTCACTCTTGGAACAAGATTTGCAAAAAAACCGCTTGAATTAGATATTCCAATAACAATTGCTGGAATGAGCTTTGGAGCTCTCTCAGGACCTGCGAAAGAAGCGCTTGGAAGAGGAGCTAGTATTGCCGGGACTTCAACGACAACAGGCGATGGAGGCATGACCCCTGAGGAGAGAGGACAATCAAAGCATTTGGTTTACCAATTACTTCCCTCAAGGTATGGAATGAATCCAGAGGATTTAAGAAAAGCAGATGCTATTGAAGTTGTGATAGGTCAAGGTGCTAAACCTGGCGGTGGAGGTATGTTACTCGGTCAAAAGATAAGTGATCGTGTTGCCGAGATGAGAACATTACCAAAAGGAATTGATCAGAGATCAGCATGTAGACATCCAGATTGGACTGGACCAGATGATTTGGAAATTAAGATTTTAGAGCTCAGGGAAATAACAGGTTGGAAAGTTCCCATATTTGTAAAAATTGCAGGATCTAGGCCTTACTACGATACTGCTCTTGCAGTAAAAGCAGGTGCTGATGTGGTGGTGCTTGATGGTATGCAAGGAGGTACTGCAGCTACACAGGAGGTATTTATCGAAAATGTAGGTCAGCCAACATTGGCGTGTATCAGGCCAGCAGTAGATGCTTTATTAGACTTAGATATGCACAGGAAGGTTCAGTTAATTATTTCAGGTGGAATTAGAAATGGTGCGGATGTTGCAAAAGCAATGGCATTGGGTGCTGATGCTGTTTCCATTGGTTCATCAGCATTAATCGCACTTGGTGATAATGATCCAAAGTGGGAGAGCGATTACAAAAAACTTGGAACAACAGCTGGTGCTTTCGATGATTGGCATGAAGGTAAAGACCCATCTGGTATAAATACACAAGACCCAAAATTAATGAAAAGGTTAGATCCAGTAAAAGGTGGAAAAAGATTATCTAATTATCTCAAGGTTATGACTCTTGAAGCCCAAACTATAGCCAGGGCATGCGGTAAAAACGATTTACATAATCTTGAACCTGAGGACCTATGTGCATTAACAGTTGAAGCTGCTGCAATGGCAAGGGTTCCTTTAGCGGGAACGGGTTGGGTGCCTGGTAAGATTTAATCATTAGTTGCTAATAACTTATACTCTAATATAATGTTTCACACTATGGAACATTTGTTGGAGGACAGTTTTGCAACAAGATTTAAAATATATAAATAAGTCTCTGGAAAAATCTTTCAAAATTCTTGAAATTTTATCAAAATCAATTTTCCCGTTGAAGGCATCAAATATTTCTAGAAAAGCAGTTTTATCTAGAACAACTACATTTAGACTATTGTCTGTTTTATCTCAACTTGGTTATATCCATAAAAATACTGGATCGAATACATACACTATGGGACATAAAGCTTTTCAATTTGGAGAAACCTCAGATTATCTTCAGTCAATTTCTGAGACTTCTAAAGAAATTTTAAAAGAGGTCTCTAGTAAAACGAATTTAATTACATATCTGGCAATGCTTGAAGGCTCTCAAATAGTTCATTCCGATAAAATTTCTGACAACAATGATGATGCAACTATTAGAACTTTTAGAATGAGACTTGACGCTCATTGCTGTGCTTTAGGAAAAGTCATGCTTGCGTACAGACCTGAAAATGAAATTGCAACAATTTATCGAAGCTATAATTTTTATCCTCACACAAACAATACAATTACAAATTTAAATGATTTAAAAAGACAACTTGGCAAAATTAGAACTAACGGTTATGCGCTTAATCATGGAGAAGCTTTTGAAAACTCTTATGGAATAGGAGTTGCTATTTTAGACAAAGATAAAAGATCATTTGCAGGAATTGCTTTATCAGGAAGTAAAAATATCTTAAACCCAAAAACTATGATGGATTATGTTGATCTCCTTCAATCTGCCTCTATTAAAATTTCTCGACTAATTGTTGCCAATTGACGATTATTGTTGATAAATAATAGATTTTTGTAAAAATTTTGTTTCATAATATGAAACAAAATGTGTTTTTTTCATACCTCGCAGACAAAATGTAATTGCTTGGAGGTTACTAAAATAATGAGCTTACCTACTAAATGTGACTATTTAATAATCGGTGCTGGAATTCACGGTCTGAGCACCGCATGGCATCTTTGTAAAAAATTATCCAGCAAAGGCCAACTCAAAGAAAATTCTGTAGTCGTTTTGGAAAAATCCAAAGTTGCAAATGGAGCTAGTGGTGTTGCATGTGGAATTGTAAGGAACAATTACTACCAGCCTGCAATGAGAAGACTAATGGCTCATTCTGTAAATGTTTGGAATGAGAATGCTGAGGCTTTAACTTACAAGCCAGTTGGCTACATGCAGATCAACTCCGAGCTTATGCAAGAGGGAATGTCTGAAGTTTATGAGCAGCAAAAAGAAATAGGATTTGACTCTGAGTTTATTGAGGGAGCATCAGATTGTGATAAGTATATGAAAGACATGTTGCCAGATTGGCAAGCTCAAGGCATCACTTCAGTTTTACACGAAAAGAAAACAGGATATGGAGCTAATAGAGGAGCCATAGAGGGCTTCCATAAGTTAGCAGTATCGGCCGGTGCAAAAGTTTTAGAAGGTGTGACTGTTAACAATTTAATTTCTTCTAATGGTAGTGGCGCAGTTTCGGCTGTAGAAACATCAGAGGGTAAAATTGAATGCACTCAATTAGTTGTTGCGGCTGGTCCATGGGTAAGAAAATTCTGGGAAATTTTAGAATTACCTAACACCGTAAAAATAAAAAAACCTGATGGTTCATTTACTGATGATATACCTATGTGGTCATACATGGCGCTTGAAGAGGGTGAGTTGGAAGTTGATCCAAGAAGTTATAAAACAGCAAACGGAACAGAGTACCCAGTTATTCATGTTGATACAGAAGCTACACTTGTCTCAAATAAAACAGGAGATGTTATACATGAAAATGTTATGTGGGGTTTTTACTATAAGCCCGATGTCTACAGAGATGGTATACAAGGCGGCTCCTCTCCATATGACATAAATAAACCTGTAAACGATATAAGTCTTGACCCTTATGGTCATGACTCAGATGAGTTTCAACCAAGGGCTTCTTTTGAGGATAAATGGACCTCAGCTTTGGCTTTTTGCCAAAAGCAATTTGATGGATGTCACGCTAAATACAAAAAGCAAAAAGCTGGCGGTATTGGCTGTGTTACTCCAGATCGTTTTCCCGTATTCGACCAATACAGAGAAAACGTATATATTATAGCTGATGCAAACCATGGATACAAAATGGCTGGGTTAGGTGATCTTGTATCTAATGAGTTACTTGGTGAGAAATCTGAAATTCTAGAACCTTTTAGATTTTCTCGTTATGAAGAAGGGAAGTTACATCCGGTTTCAAAGAGCCCGTTCCCTTGGAGTTGATGTAAAAGGAGGAGGAATAAAATGACAGCGCTAGAAACGTACGTTAAGGATAAAAAGAGACAAGACTATATAAAACAAGTTAGAAAAAAAATTGATAAATTAGGAATTGAGTACATTTATTATCAATTTATTTCTGTTACAGGTCGAATTGTAGGTAAAGGTGTTCCTGCAGATCATTGGGAGAGTGTAGCCAATAAAGGTTTCCAATTAGTTTATGGAGCTACTGCTAATCTATTTACAAATAGACATGGTGATTACATAGGTTATGGACCAGAGGCTCACGAATTAGTGGGTATACCTGACCCTGAAACATTTGTTCAAATTCCATGGGATAAAAGAATTGCCAGAGTTTTTTGTACTTGTTTTAGAAACAGGGAAGAAGAAAAAGATCCTGGTGGATATCTTACATCTGATTGCAGAGGTAACTTAAAAAGAGCCCACGAAGAATTTAAAAAGAAACACAAACTAGAATTACGAGCAGGGACAGAACCTGAAATGATGTGGTTAACAAAAAACGAAGATGGTTCACCGACCGGTTCAGGTTTCTCTAAGCCCTACTGCTATCACATTGATCAATTTGAATCATTAAGACCTGTTTACATGAAAGTAATTGAGTATTCACGTGCAATGGGTTTGGACATTATCCAAGGTGATCATGAGGACGCGCCTGGACAATTAGAACTAAATTTCAACTACGATGATGTTGTTAGAAACGCTGACAGGTTATCAACTTACAGACAAATATGTGCTCAAGTAGCAAGAGAATTTAATTTGATTGCTTGTTTTCTGAGTAAGCCATTTGTCGGCGTGTCTGCTTCTGGGTGTCACACAAATATTTCACTCTGGAAGGGCGGAAAAGATGAGTTAATACCATGTGGTAACAAGACTATCCCAGGTATGGAAAATGTATTTCATCACCGTAGAGGAGGTACAAATGTCTTTATGCCGGACGGAAAAGATAGAAGAATTCCTGGAAAAATAGGCCTTCAAGCAATTGGTGGTGTCATGGAACACCTTCCTGCTTTGACAGCCTTGGGTTCCTCAACTGTGAATTCATATAGAAGACTTTGGGATACAGGTTTTTGGGCTCCAGTTTATGCGGACTGGGGATATCAAAACAGAACCTGTGGTTTAAGGGTATCTGCCCCTGGTAGATTTGAATATCGATCAGTCGACTCAGCCCACAACCCATACTTAATGGGAAGCGGTCTGTTGAAAGCATTCGACCATGGTATTACAAAGAAAATGGATCCAGGCAAACCTGAACAACAAAATATGTATGAACAAATGAAAGCTGGTAAGCAAGTTGAAAAATTACCAATGACTCTTGGTGAGGCATTAGATCGATTAGAAACCGACAAGGTAATACAAGATGCTCTACCAGGTGACATGATGAAAGTGTTTATGGAGTATAAAAGAGATGAGTGGGAAGAATTTTTAGCAACTCCGACTCAATGGGATCTCGATAAATACCTAGATTGCTTACCATAAGATAAGATAGGAGAAAAGTATGTGTGGAATAGCTGGAGTTATAAATAAAAAGAAGACAGTCAACGTCGGTGAACAAATGGGCCTTATGTTACAAGGTCTTAAACATAGGGGACCTGACTCAACAGGATATGCTATGTACGGAACACCTTTAAAAAAAGGCTTTGTAATGAGATTTAAAATATCTGAAAACGAGGCTGAAAAGGTAAATGCAACTGTCGACTCACCTGCTGATTTAAAAAATAGAAAAAATGCTGTCGACTCTATTTTAAAAAAACATGGTGCTAAAGTAACAAAAGAAAGCTCCAGCACCCCATACGCTTTCAGATATATATTTGATTTTAAAGGTGACCTCACAGATTTGGCTACTGAGATAGAAACAGTCGAAAAAACTGAAATTTTATCAATTGGTAAGGGTCTCGAGCTCATTAAAGACTTAGGCGATGCAAATACTGTATCCAATCAATATGGCCTTGATAAATTTATGGGTACCCACGGTATTGGCCATACAAGGATGGCTACCGAGTCTGATGTAGATATTAAATCCGCACACCCTTATTGGGCTTTCCCTTTTGAGGATGTGTCAGTTGTTCATAATGGTCAATTGACTAATTATTGGGGCAATCGAAGAGTACTTGAAAGAAAAGGTTACAGGTTTAATTCAAATTGTGACTCAGAAATAATTGCTGTCTATATAGCTGATAAGATGGCTAACGGCATTGAACTAGAAAAAGCTATGCATGATAGCTTGGATGAACTCGATGGAGTTTTTACATATGTTGTAGCAACAAAGGATCAGTTGGGAATGGCAAAAGACCATATGGCCGCTAAGCCAATGGTAATCTACGAAAGTAAAGACATCGTAGCATGTGCATCAGAGGAAGTTGCAATTAGGAATATATTTCCTCACGAAATTAAAACATATGACCCTTATGAAGCGGAGGTAAAAGTATGGCAGGCATAACAAAAAGAACTACTGCTTTTGATGATGAAAATTTATCAGGTAGATCGCAAAAATTATATTTTGAAGTAACAGAAGAAGAAAATTATACCTACTACGGTAATCACGAAGTTGATTTTAATAAAAGAACCTCCATTGATTGTGAAGGCATTGATGCTCATGAATTGAATCAAAAAATTAGAGATGCAATTCGAAAGGGATATGGGTCTATAGTTATTAAAAACCCTGGTGCAAAACATTCACTTGGTGTGGGAATTCTAAATAAGTTAAACTTAATCTTTGAGGGTAGCTTAGGTTATTTTGGTATAGGTTGTATCGATGGACCAACAGTGAGAGTTAATGGAAGAGTTGGTTGGTCATGTGCTGAAAATATGATGTCAGGAAAAGTTGTTGTTGAAAACAATGCAGGATCTTGTTTTGGAGCTGCTCTTAGAGGCGGTGACCTTATTGTTAAAGGCGATGCAGGTGCAAGAACTGGAATTGATATGAAAGGTGGCACTATTCTTATTGGCGGAAATGCTGGAGCTTACACTGGATTTATGATGCAAAGAGGAAGAATTATAGTTTGTGGTGATGTAAACGCAAACATGGGTGACTCAATGTATGATGGAATCATTTTTGTTGGAGGAGAGCCTCATTCGCTTGGAACAGACTGCGTACCTGGTGAAATGAATGAACACGAGGTTAGATGGCTAGAACAAAAAATTAAAAATGCTGAGATTGATTGCAAAGTCCCAGCTTCAAAATTTAAGAAATACGTTGCAGGAAGAATGCTCTGGAATTATGACAATCTAGAGCCAGCAGAAAAGAAAGGAATATTAGGCTAATGGCAAAACGTAATACACAATTATTAGGACAAAACTCAATTTTTACCCCCGAGGTAATGGACGACATTCATATCAAATCACAACTTGGTCGTTATCGTATGCGTGGTATGGCGTTAATGAAAAAAATTCCTCACTGGGATGATTTAGTTTTTTTACCGGGCACATTAACAAGATTTGTTATTGAAGGTTACAGAGAGAAGTGTCTAACAGAAACAATAATAGGTCCTAGAGCAAAAAATCCTATCAAACTTGATATTCCTGTTTACATAACAAGTATGAGTTTTGGTGCTCTTTCTTATGAAGCAAAAACTGCTTTAGCTAGAGGTTCATCAATGGCTGGAAGTGCAACTTGCTCTGGAGAAGGGGGTATGATACCTGATGAGAGAAGGTACTCTCACAAATGGTATTATCAATGTATTCAATCCAGGTATGGCTTCAACCCACACCATGCTCAATTAGCTGACGCTATTGAGGTTTTCATTGGCCAAGGTCAAAAAGTTGGGATGGGTGGTCACTTAATGGGCCAGAAAGTTACTGACCAAGTAGCTGAGATGAGATCGTTACCTGCTGGTATTGATCAAAGATCTCCTGCTAGACACCCAGACTGGATGGGACCTGACGATTTAGCTCTTAAGGTTCAAGAATTAAGAGAATTAACTGACAATCAAGTGCCAATTCAATTGAAATTAGGCGCATCAAGAGTTTATGACGATGTCAGAATGGCAGCAAAATGTGACCCTGACTCTATATTTTTAGACTCTATGGAAGGTTCAACAGCAGCTGGTCCACACATCGCAGCAGCTAATACTGGTATTCCTGGTATTGGGGCAATTAGAGAAGCAAGAAGAGCTTTGGACGATGTTGGCAAAACTGGTGAAATATCATTGGTATTTGCTGGAGGTATTAGAGATGGAGCTGATATGGCTAAAGCCTTAGCTCTTGGGGCAGATGCTATTGCTATCGGTACAGCTGGATTAGTAGCACTGAACTGTAACAAAGATATTCCAGAAGCTGATTATGAAAAAGAAATGGGAGTAGAGGCAGGTTACTGCTATCACTGTCATACTGGTAGATGTCCAGTTGGTGTGGCCACACAGGATCCTGTTCTTAGAAGTAGATTAGACCCAACAGAGGCAGCAGAAAGAGTTTATAATTTGCTTAGCACTATGACTCTTGAGTGCCAAATGTTAGCAAGAGCATGTGGTAAGACAAACATTCACTCACTTGAGCCAGAAGATCTAGCTGCATTGACAATGGAGTCATCAGCAATGGCTAAAGTTCCATTAGCTGGTACAGATTTAACAGTAGGTGTAGATAACTACCACTCAATTTAGGAGAGTATTATGGTTAAAAAGAAAGTTACAAAAAAGAAATCAACTTCTGCAAAATCAAAAAAACCTAATAAGTCAAAAGGTTATCAAGTTGTCGGCGGAGCTAAATTAAAAGATAAGGAAATTAAAACATCAAGAGAAAAAATGATTGGCCAGCATATTGGCTATCGTTATGATGTTAACTTAATTCCTGATTACAAGCACTTAACACCATTTCTTAAACAATATATCGAAATTATGGGTTGGGATGATTTAAATTGGTTAGAGGACATCCATATGGGTTTTGAAGGTGATACCCCTGCTGTGTTTGACAGAAATGCAAACGCTTGGATCACTTTGCCAAAGAAGATTAAACTTCCAAAAAACCAACAAGATAGAGATATGTTAGCAAGAGAACTTTTAATTAAGTTTCAAATGTCACCTAATCATCCCTTGGTACAGTTAAAAAGAACATACGCTAAGGGTGAGAACTTTAAGTTAGTTGAGTAAAATTTTATAAATAAGGGAGCCTTTGCTCCCTTATCCTTTCAAATATTTTAATCTTTAATTCTTATTAATTTAGATTTTTTCCAATTTGGAATAAACTTTATAACATCTATGTCATTCCCCAAACCAGGATTAAAATTTTTATTATGCCAAAAAATATTTTCCCAATGTTCCTCATTTTTATCGAGAATAAAAGGAGAACATGACAATCTATAATTTGTAGAAAGGTGAATAAAATCTAAAATACATGAGCCGTCTTTAACTACTTTTTTTGAGATGCTTGAATCTTTTGGAAAAGTAGCAAATAAAGAGTCTGAAAATTTATCTTTATCAATAAAATATTCAGAAGATAAAAATTTATTCATTTTATCAAATCGATCAGCTGGATCGTAAGTTCGTTTAAATGTGTGTTCAAACAGTTTTGTCGTGTTTACAGGATCATTTTCTGAAATTACAACAATAATTCTTAGAAGTTCATTTCCTTTCTTATCAAGCAATATTGGTGCCATAGATGAGTTTGGTCTACCATTTTGTGTTCTAAATGCCTGAATTCTAGATTGACATTGCCAATCAAGAAACTTTTCTTGTAAAACTTCAGGTGTCATTAATAATTTAACAATCTAGAGTTGTTTCTCTTTCCCAACTAGAAAGGTGTTTATTAAAAGTACCCCAATCTTGATTTTTTAATTTTACATAGCTATTGACTAAATCATCACCAAAACCTGCTCTAATGATTTTTGATTTATCAAAATCACGTATTGCATCAAGAAGATTTAATGGCAATTTTTTTACTTTCCCAGCCTTGTGACCCTCTGTGTACATATTAATATCTAATCGTTTTCCAGGGTCTCTTTTATTATTTAAACCGTCCAAACCTAAAAGTAAAATACCTGCTTGAAGTAAATAAGGATTTGTAGCTCCATCCATTAATCTTAATTCAAATCTTCCTGCTCCAGGAACTCTTACCATGTGTGTCCTGTTGTTACCTGCCCAAGTAATCGAGCTTGGCGACCATGTTGCACCTGATGTTGTTACACTACCGTTAATTCTTTTATAGGAGTTTACAGTTGGGTTAAAAACAGCAGCCATTTTGTCCGCACTTTCCATTATTCCACCTAAGAAATTGTAACCAGTTTTGGATAAACCTAATTCATCTTTTTTATCTAAAAACATATTTTTTTTGCCAGATTTATCCCAAATAGAAATATGACAATGACATCCATTACCTGTTAAATTTGTAAAAGGTTTGGGCATGAAAGTTGCCCTTAGTGAATGTTTTTCTGCAATAGATTTCACCATGAATTTAAAAAAAGCATGTCTATCTGCTGTTACTAAACAATCCGAGAAATCCCAGTTCATTTCAAATTGCCCATTCGCATCTTCATGATCGTTTTGGTAAGGTTTCCATCCTAGTGCAATCATTGAGTCACATATCTCAGTGATAACATCATATCTTCTCATTAAAGCAGAGGAGTCATAGCATGGTTTTGCTTGCGTATCCCTTTGATCTGATAAAGATGTCCCGTCTTCATTGACCAAAAAAAATTCACATTCAACACCTGACTTCATATAAAGATTTTTTTTAGCTGCTTTTTCTATTTGTCTTTTTAAGGCTATTCTGGGTGAAGCTTCTACTGGTTTACCATCCATATGCAAATCAGAGGCAACCCAAGCTATTTCTTTATTCCAAGGAAGCTGGATAACACTATCACCATCAGGCATACCAAACATATCAGAGTCAGCTGGAGACATATCAAGCCATGTTGCAAAACCTGCAAACCCAGCTCCTTCAGATTGAATTTCATCTATAGCTGTTGCAGGTACAAGCTTTGATCTAAGCACCCCAAATAAATCTACAAAGCTTACAAAAAAATATTTGACACCATTTTTTTTAGCAAATTGGTGAAGGTTTGTTGCCATTATATATCTCCTCTATTTGAATATGCAAATAGTGCATACCATTAAAAAAACAATTGAACTCAATCTTTTTTTAACATTAATTAACTTCTTTTGATTTTATAATTAAGTCAATTAAAAGTAAAATACATAAAAGTACAGGAAAGAAGATTCTATAAAGTTGTAAAAAGATTTTTTCTCTGTCCTTTTTTATTTTTATAAAAATAAAAAGTAATAATTTAAAGGAGATCATATAATGACACTTGAAGAACTTGAATCGTACGTGATGATGCAAGCGAACGTCAGTATGGAAGCTTACTATTGGTGGTGTACTGCGTTAATGATTGCAATTCACGTAGGTTTCTTGATGTATGAAGTAGGATCGTCTCGTTTTAAAAACGCGGTCTCTTCAGCTACAAAAAACCTTTTAGCGTTCGCGTTTATGATACCAACCTTCTGGTTATTTGGTTGGTATATTTATTTAGCATTCCCAATGGGATTTACTCCTATTGAGCTAGAGGGTTATGGAACCCCTTGGAACGTATCAATGGGACCAATGTTAAGTGACCAAGCCACAGGTGTTTTCTGGGCGGCATTTACATTATTTGCTTGTACCACAGCATCTATTTTTTCAGGATCTGTTCTTGAGAGAATAAGAATTAGCTCATTTACTTTCTTAGCTGTTGTTTTAGGATCAGTAGCTTGGATCTTAGCCGCTTCATGGGGCTGGCATCCTGATGGATGGTTAGTAACACAATTTGGATATCATGATGTTGGAGCAGCTGGTGTTGTTCACATGGTAGCAGGTTGGTTTGCTTTCGGAGTTGTCTTAAACTTAGGTCCTAGAGTTGGTAAATACAATGCTGACGGTTCTGCGAATGAGATTGAGGGTCATGACCTTCGTTTCTCATTTATAGGCCTGTTAATGATTATTGTTGGTTTCTTCGGATTCCTCGGTGGTTGTTTAATCTGGGCAGGTGCAGAGTTTGGTGGTTGGATAAACATTTACGGTGCTCCAGCAACACTATCTTCTTTCGCATTCAATACCCTAATGGGTCTTGGCGGTGGAATGATTGGTGCATTTTGGATGAGTAAAGGTAACCCATTCTGGATGATGTCAGGTGGACTTGCAGGTATATTCTCCTGTGCGTCGGGACTTGATGTTTGGTATCCAGGATTAGCCTTTGTTCTTGGTTTTGTTGGCGGTGTGATAATTATTCCTGCGAATAATTGGTTACATAGTGTTTTCAAGATCGATGATCCAGTAGGAGCTATCTCTGTTCACGGAGTTGCCGGTATATGGGGTGTGATTGCAATGGGATTATTTGCATCAGGCTATCCAGCATCTGGTGATATTCCTCCAACAAGTTTTGGTGGACAGTTAGTTGGATGTATAGTCATGTTCTTAGTAGGATTTGTACCTGGTTATGGTTTATCATTTATTATGAAAATGATGAATTGGTTACGTGTACCAGATGCAGTTCAAAAAGCAGGTATTGATAGCGCTGAGTTAAATCTCAAGGCATATCAGTAACATATAAGGAAGGAGAAAATATGAATACATTTCCAGGACCTGAAAATAGTTGGGAAGGTGTGGACGCTTATTTCACATATGCCAACAGTGAAGGTGCACTGATATTTTGGACCCTTTTTGTTATTGCTCTATGCGTGCTAGTCACTATGGCAACAGCAAGACACGAGTCTGATACTGCAAAAAAAACAAAATAATGTATAATTTAAGGCGGGGAATTATCCCCGCCTTATAATAAATGGATTACAACACTTCAAATCTCTTTTTTCAAAATCTCATTCAATCAATAGCTGAAAACAAACTAATAGCAGCAGTTATTTGGATTGCATTTATGATTTTTATTTTAAGAAAAATAGCAAAAAAAGATAACGAATTGATTTTAAAAAAGAAATTCTCTAGACATAAATAAACAGAAAACTTGAATTTACTAATTATCAGTGGCATGGATAAAAACCATGATAATGAACATGTTAAATCAAATTCTTCTTATCAATATAGTTTTTTTGAAGAAATTATTAAAAAGCAAAATCCCCTCTCAAATATCTCGGTTTATAAACCTTACATTGAGGATGTAAATAAATTTAGTTTTGAAGATTACGATGCCTTTTTATGGACCGGAGGTCTAGGTAATATTTATGATGACAATGATCACAATAAAAATCAGTTGAAGATATTTGATAGAATAGCAACTCTAGAAAGACCAATTTGGGGAAGTTGTTGGGGTCTTCAAGTGGCTGTGACTGCATTTGGAGGAAAAATATCAAGTTCTATGAGTCCAGAGTTTGGATATTCTGAAAAAATAAAAATTATAAAAAATCATTTTGTTTATAAAAATAAAAAGAATTTATTTACTGCCCCTGGTCATCATTACGATAGTTTAGAAACTCTTCCCAAAGACTTTGATATAATTTCTGAGAATAATCATTCTATTCAATCTATATGTCATAAAAAACAAAACATATTTTGTACTCAATATCATCCAGAACTACCATACAATTATATCGGTAAATTAATGAGTTATTGGAAAAGAAATTATTTAAAGATTATGAGTGAAAATGAATTTGAAGCATTATTAAATAAATTACAAAGTTTTGAAAATGAAGATCAATTTAATAGAGAACTTGAATTACTGAATTGGTTAGAAAATATTAAATTATAATTATTTTTTAGTTGCGATCATAATTAGTGATAAAAAAATTACTGCTAAAAGACCACAAAAAACTGCTGCAAAAAAAATAGTCGATATAATGAACATAAATACTTTTATATCTGTAATCTTACTAAAAAAAAGTGGTGTCTGTAAAAACTGATCAACAGTGAGTATAAAAGTTAAAACAAAAAATCCCATCATAAAGCCTCTTTTGTAAAATTTAATCCATGATTTTTTAAAGTAATCAATATTCATAATTTGAAGTAGTAATTTTATATTATGGTCATATAATTTCAATTCGATAAGAATTAAATTTTAGGAGGAGACTAACTTGGGTCAATATTTTGAAAATTTTAAAGACGCCTTACCTGATGTAAAAAAAGTTAGAAAAATAAAAAAGGATTTAGAAAAAAAAGGCGTAAAATACATTTATTCTAATTGGATTGATTTTCTGGGTAGTCCAAAAACTAAGCCTATGCCTATATCTGATTTTGAGGATCTTTGTATGGGTAAAGGCCCTCAATTCGCTGTTCATTCTGTTTCCTTTGTTCCAGAATTAACTCCAGCAGATAATGATCAAATCCCTGTGCCAGATTTGGATAGTCTCGTTATATGTCCATGGGATAAAACATGTGCATGGGTTTTTGCAGATTTATATTGGAATGACAAACCTTACGATGTTTGCCCAAGAATGACGTTAAAAAAACAAATAAAGGAAAGCGCTAAATCTGACTTGAAATTTTTTGTTGGTATCGAACCTGAATTTTTCTTAATGAAGTGGGAGGGCGACAAACCAGTTAAAGCAATTGACAGAGATCCCATAAATTTGAGAAGACAAGCTTTTGGGTATGACTCAGAGTACTCGATAGATGGAATGCATTTTTTAAAAGAAATAATAGATATTTTAAATAATGATTTGAAATGGGATCTCCATGACGTCGTTGCTGAGGGCGCATATGGCCAGTATGAATTAGATTTCGGTTACACAGATATTTTAGGGATGGCTGATAGATTTGTATTTTTAAGAGTATTACTCAAGGAAGTTGCAAAAAAATATGGATATTTTGTATCATTTATGCCAAAGACAACTATTAGTGATTGGAGAGCTGGTGCTCACATCAATCATAGTGTGGCATCAATTAAAAAGAAAAATAATAACATATATAAGAATGGGAATAATTTCTCTGATAAAGCCTACAATGCTGTCGCTGGAATTTTAAAACATGGAGCAGCGATTACAGCCCTAGCGTGTCCAACTGTTAACTCATATAACGGATTTGTTCCTACAGTTGAGGGCCTTGATGGTGGCCGTCATACATGGGCTCCTACACACATGACATACGGCAGTAATAATAGATCAGCTATGATAAGACTACCACAAAATAGATATTGTATAGAAAATAGGGCTTCTGATTTAACTCAAAATCCTTATTTAACTTTTTCTTTATTAGCCGCAGCTGTTACAGAGGGTATTGACAAAAAAATGAAGCCCCCAAAACCAACTAATAAAAGTCTTTATGATTTGACCGAGAAAGAAAAAAAAGAGGTTACTACACTGCCAAGAAATTTATTAGAGGCAGTAGACGCTTTTGCTGCTGATAAATTAACTAAAAAAGTTTTTTCTGAGGCTATGATAAACAATTTTATTGGATATAAATATGATGAGTGGTCTAGATATCATACAACTACAACTGATTGGGAAATCAAAGAATATCTAAAGTTATTTTAATTGATTAGTAAAGAGGAACTACATAAACACCAACTAAATAATTTCAAATTAAAATCAGGCGACATAATAGATTTACAATTAAATTATTTAGCATTTGGGAAACTAAATTCTGACAAATCAAATGTAATTTTATTTCCTACTAGGTATGCAGGTACACATCTTGAGCAAGGATATCTGATTGGTAATAACTTTCCCATAGATCCAGATAAATATTTCATCATTATTCCAAATATGTTTTGTAATGGTGTTTCATCCTCACCCAGTAATACAGAAAAACCCTTTAATGGACCTAATTTTCCCTTAATTACAATATATGATAACGTGCAAGCACAATACACACTTCTAAAAGAAATATTTAACATAGAAAAAATTAAATTAGTTATAGGTTGGTCAATGGGAGGACAACAAGCATTTCAGTGGGCGTCATATTTTCCAGACATGGTAGAAAATATGATTTCTATGTGTGGTCATGCTAAAACCACAGAGCATACATATGTATTTTTAGAGGGTGTATATGCTGCTTTGACTTCAGATCCAAACTGGAATTATGGAAATTATGAAAAACAACCTCAAAATGGAAAAACAACTATGGCCAGAGTATGGGCTGGATGGGCACATGGTCAAGACTGGTTTAGGGAAAAAAAATATATCGATGATGGTTACAAAGATGCAAAAGAAGTTTTGGATAAACTTTGGAATAGAATTTATTATCGGAAGGATGCAAATGATTTATTAGCGATGATAAGAACTTGGCAAGAGCACGACATTAGCAACAATAATAAATTTAATAATCAATTTGATAAAGCTCTTAACTCTATTACTGCGCGATGCATTTTAATGCCAGGTAAAAATGATTTATACTTCCCCCCAGAGGATAATGAAATTGAATTAAAAAATATTAAAAATGGTGAATTACGTATTATTCCTTCATGCTACGGTCACTATGCTGGAGCAGGTAAGTCCAAAGATGATTTAAATTTTGTTAATGATGCTATAAAAGATATATTGGTTACTTAACAATAATTTTAAAATATTTTTTTTTGCCAATCTTGAGTATTTTTTTGTTATAAGATTTATCAATCGTAAGATTAATATCGTTAATTTGGTCGTCGTCAATTTTTATACCACCACCCTCAATTAGCCTTTTTGCTTCAGATTTTGATGAGACTGTACTATTTGATGTTAGTGTATCTATGAGTTTTGAGTCTATTTTAAAGTTAATTTCATCAATATTATCGAAAGAATTATTTTCAAAAATTGATCTTGCTTTTTCTTCAGCCTCTTGTGCTGAGCTTTCTGAGTGACAATCTTTTGTCACTAAATATGCTAATTTTTTTTTCGCATTATTGATATCTTCTTTAATTAATATTTTTATTTCTTCTTTGTCTAAGTCACTAAAAATAAGTAATAGTTTTTCCACATCATTATCATCCACATTTCTCCAATACTGATAGAAATCGTAAGAACTGTATTTATTTTGATCTATCCAGACAGCGCCTTGCTCGGTCTTGCCCATCTTCTTACCTGTAGAGGTCGTTAAAAGAGGTGTAGTCAGACCAAAAGCATCTTTTTTGTTTATTTTTGATATAATTTCCATACCCAAAACGATATTACCCCATTGATCCGAGCCGCCAATTTGCAACTCACAATTTTCATGTTTATTTAAGTGAAGAAAATCATAACTTTGGAGTATCATGTAATTAAATTCTAAAAATGATAATGATTGCTCTCTTTTAAGTCTCTCTTTAACACTCTCAAATGTAAGCATGCGATTGATCGAAACTTGACTTCCCAAATCTCTCAATAACTCTATGTAATTTAATTTATCAAGCCATTGATCATTATTTATAAATTTTATATTTTCTTTAAAATCTCTAAAATAATGTTCAAATATTCTTTTAAAATTCTCAATATTTTTTTCGATTGTTTCGTAAGTTAAAATTTGTCTTGAGGCATCTTTGCCAGAGGGGTCACCAATTTTTGTTGTGCCTCCACCTAATAGTACTATAGCCTGATGACCATGTTTTATTAGAGTTTTAATAGCTCTTAATTGAACAAGACTACCAGCATGTAATGCATCAGCTGTAGCATCAAATCCAATATAAAAAATAATTTTTTTCTTATTGAGTAAATTATTAAGTTCTATTTCATTAGTGCATTGATTGAATAGATTTCTATCTTTAAATAACTGTATATAATCAATCATATATAATAATTAACATAATTTTATAGATATCAAATGGAATATATCGCCCTCGGTTGCATGTCTGGTACTTCTTTAGATGGTATTGATTGTAGCTTGGTCAAATCTGATGGAGTTTCATATGTGACTGATATATCAAATGAATTCATTCCATATAGTGGTGACCTGCAACTAAAATTACATAATGTAATTTTGAAAGGATACTTAGACGATATCAAAGTTATAAATCAGCTAAATCAAGAATATAAGGATTCCATAAACAATTTTATTAAAAAAAATAATTTCGAAATAGACTTAATTGCAATGCATGGACAAACAGTATATCACGATCAAAAAACAAAAATTTCAATACAACTATTTGATAAGAGTATTAGATTTAACACTAACTCCCCTGTTATATGTAACTTTAGAAAAAATGATTTGTTAAATGGTGGTAATGGGGCACCAATAATGCCAGAGTTCCATAGAGTCTTAGCTAATCAACTAGATTTAAAAAAGGTTATTTTTGCCAATATAGGAGGTGTTACTAATATAACTGTTATTGATAACCAAAAAATTACTGCTGGTGATAGTTCTTTTGGTAATGCCATCGTTAATGATTTAATTTTTGAAAAAACTAAAGAAAGATTTGACGTTGATGGTTCATTATCTAATAATGGTCAAAAAATAGATGTTCTATTTAATAGAATAATAAGTGACAAATATTTTTTAGAAAACCTTCCTAAATCTTTAGACAGAAATTATTTTCATAAATATATAGATAATTCTATTAAAGATAAAAATTTAAATGATTTAATTTATACATTACTTGAAGTAATTCCATTTGCTATTAATTCATTGATTTCCTCGCAATCAGACTTCAAAATTATTTTAATGGGTGGTGGAAGAAAAAATCTAACTTTACAAAAAATTTTCAGTAAGTATTTTGATAATATTTCTTTAATTGATAATTACCAAATAGATGGAGATTTTATAGAGTCCCAAGGAATGGCATTACTTGGTATAAGATATATGCTAAAAAAACAGTCTACATATTATGAAACTACAAAAGTTTTAAAAAATATTTACTTAGGTGAAAAGTGTTAGCTTTTGTGTTTTTGAATATACTTATTTAAAGTATTCATAAGAGGATCTAGCTTTCCCTCAAATAAGTGATTTGATTTTGAAATAGTTTCCATTGAAACTTCTGCATTTTTTTGTTTTTTAAATGTTTCAAAAAATTCTTTTAAGTTATCTCTTTTTACTATTTCATCTTGTTCAGCTCTAACTATCAGTGTTTTGATAGGACAAGGTGATAAGAAATTAAAATCGTACAAATTTACAGGTGGGGCTATTAAAATTAATCCATCTACTTCTGGTCTTCTCATTAGAGTTTGAAATCCAATCCATGCACCAAAGGAGAATCCTACAATCCAACATGACCTAAAATCCTCATTTTTTTTTTGGAGCCAATCTAAAGAGACACTCGCATCATTTAGCTCTCCCTCTCCCTCAGTAAAGGCACCATCACTCTTGCCAACACCACGAAAATTTATTCTTAAAGTTGAAAAACCCGCATCTTTCATCACTTTAAATGCAGCATAATTAACTTTAGTGTCCATAGTTCCACCGTGCTTAGGATTGGGATGGAGAATTATAGCTATATTTGGTTTTTCTTGCTCACTAGGTGAGTATTTGGCTTGAAGTTTACCTTCACCACCTTGTATAAATACTTCTGGCATAATTAAAGAAGAGATCATAGATTACTTTTGATAAAAAAAGCAAGTTATAAATGAATTCATTAGGTTTTAATAAAGATCCATCAAGCACAACAGTGGTGGTTGCTATGTCTGGTGGAGTGGATAGTTCTGTCACAGCTGGCCTACTAAAAAAAGAGGGATATAATGTTATCGGTATAACTCTTCAGCTCTATACCTCTAATAACTCTGCAAAAAAAGGTTCTTGTTGTTCTGGTCTTGATATTTATGACGCTAGACGTGTTGCCCAAAAATTAGACATACCCCACTATGTATTTAATTATGAAAAAACATTTAAATCAGATGTAATTGATTATTTTATCAACGCTTACGAAAATGGTGAAACACCTATACCTTGTGTTAAGTGTAATGAGACTGTTAAGTTTAGAGATTTAATGAACTTTGCAAAAAAATTAGAGGCAGATTGTATGGCAACAGGGCATTACATTAGAAGAAAAGGTAATATTAAAGATGCCCATATGTATAGGGCTGAGGATAAATCGAAGGATCAAAGTTATTTTTTATTTGCAACAACACAGGATCAGTTAGATTACCTAAGATTTCCACTTGGTGAGATATCTAAAGCAGAAACTAGAAAAATAGCAGAGGATCTTGGTCTTATCGTTTATGACAAGAAGGATAGTCAAGATATATGCTTCATTCCAGATGGAGATTATAAAAAATTTATTAAGTCAAATAAGAAGAAAGGTGAAATACTCGACCTTTCAGGTAATGTTTTATCTTTTCATGATGGTATTCAAAATTTTACTGTTGGTCAAAGAAGAGGCTTAGGTATAGCAAATGAAGACCCTCTTTATGTTGTTGATATTATTAAAGATAAAAACCAAATAATTGTTGGTGATAAGAAAGATCTGTTAGGTAAATCCCTCTTATTAGGTGATTTGAATTTTATTATGCCAGAGTACGACCTTTCCAAAAAAACTGTTGAAATCCCTTGTAGTGCAAAAATTAGATCCTTATCTGAACCAAAAAAGGGAAAACTTATTAAACAATCTACTTCCTACTCTTTTGAGTTTGATGAACCCGCAGAGGCAATTACCAAAGGTCAAGCTTGTGTTTTGTATGATAATGATAGGGTTTTAGGTGGCGGGATTATTAAACAGAAACTGAACTAATTAGGGTATTTACTCGTATTTTCTTGTAAAAATCCTTATTTATCATATATATCGAGACCTATGGCAGCTACAGAACAAACAATTAAACAAGTAAACACACTAGGTAGTAGTGATTATAAATATGGTTTTTCTACTGAAGTAGATGAGATCCGACCTCCAAAAGGTTTAAATGAAGAAATAATTAAATTCATATCTGCCCAAAAAGATGAACCAGAGTGGATGCTTGAATGGAGACTAAATGCATTTAAAGTCTTCAACAAATTACCGAAGCCTCAATGGGCTAAATTGAATATTCCAGAAATTGATTATCAAGATTGTTATTATTACTCAATACCTAAAAGTTTAAAAGATAAACCAAAGTCACTTGATGAAATAGATCCAGAAATACTAAAAACTTATGAAAAACTTGGTATTCCGTTAAAAGAACAAAAAATGTTATCTGGTATAGCTGTTGATGCTGTTTTCGACTCCGTATCAGTTGCCACGACATATAAAAAACAACTGAGTGACTTAGGCATAGTATTTTGTTCAATTTCTGAGGCAGTAAAAACTCACCCGGAATTAGTAAAAAAATATCTAGGAAGTGTAATTCCAGTATCAGATCATTCTTTCGCAGCATTAAACTCAGCCGTTTTCACTGATGGATCGTTTATTTACATTCCTGAGGGAGTAAGGTGCCCAGTTGAATTATCTACATATTTTAGAATTAATGCAATGAACACAGGTCAATTCGAAAGAACGCTTATCATCGCTGATAAAGACAGTTATGTGAGTTACCTAGAAGGCTGTACTGCACCAATGAGAGATGAAAACCAACTTCATGCTGCTAATGTAGAGTTAGTTGCCCTAGATAATGCTGAAATTAAGTATTCAACAGTTCAAAACTGGTACCCAGGAGATAAAGAGGGTAAGGGAGGCATCTACAACTTTGTAACCAAAAGAGGTGCCTGCAGAGGGAAAAATTCTAAAATATCTTGGACTCAAGTCGAGACAGGATCTGCAATTACATGGAAATATCCAAGCTGTATTTTACAAGGAGATAACTCTAAAGGAGAATTTTATTCAGTAGCTATAACTAACAATATGCAACAAGCTGACACTGGCACAAAAATGATACACATTGGTAAAAACACTTCTTCTAAAATTATATCAAAAGGTATTTCTGCTGGAAAAGCTAATAATACATATAGAGGCCTTGTAAATATTTTGTCGAAAGCCAAAAATGCGAGAAATTTTACTCAATGTGACTCTCTATTAATTGGTAATCAATGTGGAGCTCATACAGTTCCATATATAGAGTCAAGTAATTCTGACTCAATGGTTGAGCACGAGGCCACAACCTCAAAAATTAACGAAGATCAATTATTTTACTGTCAGCAAAGAGGATTAAACAGTGAAGATGCAGTGGGGTTAATTGTGAATGGTTTTTGTAAAGAGGTACTTCAACATTTACCAATGGAGTTTGCTGTTGAAGCTCAAAAATTAGTCGCAATTAGCTTAGAGGGAAGCGTTGGATAATGTTAGAAATTAAAAACCTTCATGTCTCTATTGAAGAAAAAAAAATAATTAAAGGTTTGGATTTATCTATTAATAAAGGTGAGGTTCACGCACTTATGGGCCCTAACGGTTCTGGTAAAAGCACACTCTCTTACGTGCTATCCGGTAAAGATAAATATGAAATAAATGATGGAACAATAGATTATAATGGTAAAAATTTATTGGAGTTAGATGTTGATGAAAGAGCAAATGAGGGATTATTTCTTGCATTTCAATATCCAATGGAGATACCTGGTGTGCAAACTTCATTTTTTTTGAAAACAGCAATCAATTCTAAAAGAAAATATTTAGGTCAAAGTGAAATGGACGCATTGGAATTTGCTAAATTAATGAAATCAAAAGCAGAAGAATTGAATATAAGCACTGAAATGCTTAAAAGAGATCTAAATGTTAACTACTCTGGTGGTGAAAAAAAGAAACAAGAAATTTTACAGATGTCTATGTTAAGTCCCAAAATGGCTATTTTAGATGAAACAGACTCCGGTTTAGACATTGATGCCTTAAGAATTGTCTCTGAGGGAGTAAATAAATTGAGAAATAGTGAGAATTCTTTCTTAGTTATTACGCATTATCAGAGACTTTTAAATTATATAAAGCCTGATTTTGTTCATATTATTGCAGATGGCAAAATCGTAAAATCTGGTGATTACTCTTTAGCTTTAGAGCTAGAAGAAAAAGGTTACGAAGAGATATCTCAAACTGCCTAATGGAACTTGTATTGAATTTAGACAAGATACAATCTGAAAGTGTATCTCAATATGCTAAAGACATCTTAGATAATCAAAACCCATATAAAAATTTTAAAATTGAAAATTATAAATACGCCCAACTCCATAAAGATGTTAAATCCGAAATCTTACTTAGAGATATAAATTTTTCTAAACTATTAGATAATACTAAAAATATTACCTCTTCTATTTCAAATCCATTTGATTTGACAGCTAATTTAAATCTCTGGAATTACAATAACGAAGATAGCTTTTTTAGAGTCTCCTCTTTAGTAAAAAGGGAAACTAAATCAGTAAATTTAGATACATTTGATGATAGAAATTTATTTTTAGATATTTCTCAAATAAATGAGAACATACATATATCTAAATCCTCTACAAATGAAATCAATCTTATTATTTTAAATAGCAAATCAAACGATGAGTACCCGAAATCAATTTTCCTAGATTTATCTAATAATTCTAAGTTAAATGTAGTTCACTTTAATGTTTCAAATAATAAATCTTTTTTATACTTTGAGACTAATTTACAAGACAACTCATATTTAAATTTTGTTTCTTTTCAATCAGATAATATCCATACAAGAAACGAGTTTTATGCTTCATTAAATCAAGAGTGTAATTTTGATTTATACGGTCTTAATATCAACAATTATGGTGTAAATGACAATTATTCTTTTATACAACATTTAAAGCCCTCTTCATCAAGTAGAGAAGTTTTTAAATCTATTGTTGAAAAGGGCGCTATTACAAACTTTCAAGGAAAGATATATGTTGACTCTATTGCTCAGAAAACTGATGGATATCAAATGAGCAGATCATTGCTTTTAGATGACATATCGAAAGCCAACAATAAACCAGAACTTGAAATTTATGCAGATGATGTAAAATGTAGTCACGGGTCTACTGTTTCCAAATTAGATGACGAGCAAATTTATTATTTTAAGTCCAGAGGAATTGATAGCGAAATAGCAAAAAAAATATTAAAAAAAGCATTTATTGTTGAGATTATTGAGTCAATTAAAGAAGATATGTTAAAGAATTATTCAAATGAGTTAATTGAAAGTTTATTATCATGAATAATATTAAATTAGATTTTCCAATTTTAGATAAAAAGATCAGAGACAAAGCTATTACTTATCTTGACTCTGCAGCAAGCACTCAGAAACCCAAACAAGTAATTAACTCTATTTCTGAATTTTTAGAAAATTCTTATGAAAATGTTCATAGAGGAATGAATTCACTTAGTATAGATGCTACAGATTTATATGAAAAATCTAGAGATGTAGCAAAAAATTTTATTAATTCTAATTCTACAAATGAGATAATTTTTACAAGAGGGGCTACTGACTCTATAAATATTATTGCTAATTCATTAGCTGAACATCTTAAAGAGGGTGATAAGATTGTTGTAACTGAATTAGAACATCACTCAAATTATTTGCCTTGGATGAACTTATGTAAAAAATTAGGTTTAGAATTAAAAATAATTCCTATTTCGAAAGATGGCATTTTATCTGAAGACGATATCATTAATAATTGTGATGACTCCACAAAGGTTCTCTCTTTAACACACATGTCAAATGTAACTGGTCAAATACTTGATATTAAAAAGATTAAAAAATCAATTAATAAAGATACTTATGTTGCCGTTGATGGATGTCAATCAATAGCACACTTAAAAATTGACGTAAAAGATTTGGATTGTGATTTTTACTCTTTTTCATCTCATAAACTTTATGGTCCATCTGGTATTGGAATTATGTATGGTAAAGAAGATATTTTAAATAAATTAAATCCTCCAACACTTGGAGGAGGGATGATTAATGAAGTTTCATCAAATGATTTTTCTTATGCTATGTTACCTAATAAATTTGAACCGGGTACGCCTTCAATTGAGGCAGCAATTGGCTTCAAAACAGCTATGGAATATTTGAATAATAATAATTACCAAGACTATTTTCTGAATGAAAAAAAACTCAGATCTACATTAATTGAAGCTTTACGTGAATTCAAAGAAGTAGATATATATGGCTCTAATGATGATGGAAATGCTACATCCATTGTTTCTTTTAATATTAAAAACCAAAATTTTAATGATATTGCCACTTTTCTTGACCAGTATGGAATTATGATTAGAGGAGGTCACCATTGTTGCCAACCATTTATGAAAAAGTTAGGTATCCCTGGTTCTTGCAGAGTCTCTTTTGGTATTTATAACGATCTTAATGATATTGATCATTTTATAGACTCTTTGAAAAAAACTCTAAAACTTCTTCAATAGGCTATGGATAATAAAACACTCTCTGACTTTATGCCAAAAGTAAGTTCTGAAGGTGAGATTACTTACGGAGAAAAATCGTCATCACAGTCAGTGACATTAACAAATGATCATATAATCAAAGTTCTCACAGATATAAAAGATCCTGAAATGGATATGAATATTTATGATCTTGGTTTAATTTATGACATATCAATAGATAATTTTAACAATATTAAAATTATCATGACACTGACAACAGTTAACTGTCCAGTTGCTGATAGTTTTCCATTAGAGGTTGCTAAAAAAGTTCATGAACTAAATGATGTAGGACAAGTCAGTATAAAACTAACCTTTCAACCACCATGGAATAAAGATATGATGAGTGAAAATGCAAAGTTAGCTTTAGGTTTTTAGTATGACCAGTCCTTTATTTTCATTATCCAAAACTGCTGAAGAACAAATTTCTAAATTATTAGTTAATAATAGTAACGCTATTGGTTTAAAGATTGGCTTAAGCACTAAAGGTTGTGCGGGATTGAGTTATACAATGGAGTATGTGAGTAATGATAACATACAAGGTTGTGAGCTAGTCAATGATTACAAGTTTCCTCTTTATATTGAGGACAAAGCAGTTATGTATGTAATAGGCACAGAAATGGACTTTATTAAAGAAGAATTTGGAGAAAGGTTTATTTTTAAAAATCCTAATCAGACTAGTGAATGCGGTTGTGGTGAGAGTTTTCACGTTTAGATTTTAGTTATATTGATGGCAATCTTATTGGGTATTCTCTCAGCTTTTAGTTTTGGTGTTGGAGATTTTTTAGCTAGATTTTCATCAAAGGAAGTTGGATTTAAAAATTCACTTTTTTGGATGCTGGTTGTTGGCTCAATATTTTATTTAATTTTATTCTATTTTTTTGGAAGTGGTCTTTCTCCAAACGCGATTGGTTTGAGTAATAGTTTCCTATCAGGAATTTTAATAATGTTTGGACTTCTTTGTTTATACAGAGGTCTTCAAATGGGACCAGTATCAATTGTAGCCTCGATAACAGCGACCAACCCCTTTTTTGTTTTTGTCATAAGATTTTTTTTAGGAAGTGAACCCACACTGACTCAGTGGATTGCCACTCTTATTGTAATATCCGGCGCAATATTTGTATCCATAAGCGCTGATAGTTTTAAAGAAAGCCTAGGTTTGTCAAAAAAACAGATAAAAGAGTCTCTAATTGTGTCATTTATGGCAAGTGGTATGCTGGCTTTGGGTCTTATTTTTTCTCAAGAGGCCTCTAATTCTTTAGATCCAATTGAGGCTGTTATATATGTAAGATTTTTTAGCTTATTGGGTATTGCTTCCTTATTATTTTTTATGAAATCTAAAATAACACTTACAAAAAAAGCAGTTCCTATTTTATTTTTTCAAGGAATATTAGAAACTACAGGTTATTTTTGTTTGGTCTCTGCATATGCTTTTGACAAAGTGAGTATTGCAGTAGTCATTTCTTCAGGTTTTGGTCTTGTAACAGTTTTATTGGCTAGACTAGTTTTAAAAGAAAAAATATCTAAAATTCAAACTTTAGGCATCTCTTTAACTTTCATTGGTGTTGTTGGTCTTACTATCTAATTAAATTTTGAAGCCTGTTTTTATCAAAACGATATGAATTCATCGCGATAGCTAAGCAAATAATAATTCCTCCTATAATTGTATTTATATCTGGTGTTTCATTGATACCCAGAATAGGTAGCCACGCCCAAAAAATTCCTCCAACTACTTCTAATAAAGATAGCATTGTTAGTTCTCCCGAAAGTAATTGTTTTGAACCAATGCTAAAAAGGATAAGCCCAGTTGCTACGATCAAACCATGAGTCATACTCAAAAGAATATTTATGAAGGGTAAATAGATTTCTTGATCATTAAAAATCATTAAAAAGGCGGAAATAGCTGCGCAAAAAATTCCTGCATAAATTAAAATATAAAATTTTTTAAAGTTACTTTTGCTTCTCAAAGCAACAGTGAATGCTGCAAAGCCAAGACTTGATATAAAGCCCATAATTAATCCATACAACGATCCACTAAAGGCACTTGCATATATCATTATTAAAGCACCAATAAACGCAATAATCATAGTTATAAAATTTTGTTTTGAGATTTTCTCATTAATAAACACTAGGGCAATTAATGATGCTAAAAAAGGCATTAATGCCAACATAAATAGAGTAACTGCGGCAGTTGTATTGCTTATTGAATAAATAAAACCAACCATGGCTGTTGTTAAACTAAGACCACCAATCACAGAAACTTTATCTATTTTGATTACATTCTTAAAAAAATCTTTTTGCTCATTTAGAATAAGATATGTGGCGATGATAATTGCAACTGTAAGCCCTCTAATAACAAGGTAGGGGAGTTGATAGATTTGAGGGTCTATCATATTTTTGACCACAAGCGGTCCAAAACTCCATATTAATCCACTTAAAACTACTATAATTACTGCCTTGATGTGGTCGCTCATTTTAAGAAATTAACTTATTTTATAAATTAACTTTTTAATAGTTAATTACTGATAAAGAAATCTGAGAGAGTTTTAATATCATCAAAAGAAGTATTCTTACCCTCATTACTTCTTAGAGTAAATGAGTCTGACTCAATCTCTTTCTCACCCATTACAAGAGAATAGGGTATCTTTTTAGAAACAGAATTTCTTATTTTGTAACCCAATTTGTTATCAGATCCATCAACAATTACTCTTACACCCATTTTTTGAAGCTCCCCTTTAATTCGGTTACTATGATCAACAAATTTTTCTGACACAGGGAGAATTGCAAGTTGTATAGGCGTAACAAATAAGGGAAGCCAGCCATTAGTGTTTTCAAGAATAATTGCTATAAACCTTTCTAGAGATCCGACAACTGCTCGGTGTATCATTATTGGAACTTGATTTTTGTCATCTTTGTCTTTGTATTTTGCACCCAATCTATAAGGGAGATTGAAGTCAATTTGTATTGTTCCACATTGCCACTCTCGACCCAGTGAGTCCTCTAATGTAAATTCTATTTTTGGACCATAGAATGCTCCTTCACCCTCTAAAATATTAAATTCTTTATTGTTGTCTTTTAAAACTTTTTTTAACTGATTTTCCGCATTGTCCCAGTTTTCTTGAGTGCCAATACTTTTTTCTGGGCGAGTAGAAATATTATATTTTATTTTTTCAAATCCGAACTTTTTATACACTCTCTCAATTAATAGGGTTGTCTCATTACAAACATCATATATTTGTTCAGCAGAACAAAATATGTGGGCATCATCTTGTGTAAAACCTCTGACCCTAAATAATCCATTTAGAGCCCCAGAGGGTTCGTATCTATGACACTTACCAAACTCCGAGTATCTAAGTGGTAAATCTTTGTAAGTTATTAGTTGAGAGTTAAATAAAACAATATGACATGGGCAATTCATAGGTTTTAGTGCAAATGTCTTGTTGTCAGTTTCTGATGTAAACATATTTTCTTTAAAATTGTCCCAATGACCAGACTTTATCCAAAGCTCATTTGATACTAGTTCAGGTGTTTTTACTTCAAAATAATTAAGTTTTTGCTGCTCAGAGCGAATATATTTTTCAATATTTTGATACAAGGTTAAGCCTTTATCTTTCCAAAATACATTCCCTGCTGATAAATCAGTTAGAAGGAACAAACCCATATCAGTGCCTAATCTTCTATGATTTCTTTCTTTAGCCTCTTCTAAATTTTTTAAATAAACTCGAAGTTCTTTTTCAGAATACCAAGCGGTTGCATAAATTCTTTGAAGCATTTTGTTAGTGCTAATACCTCTCCAATAAGCCCCTGATACATTTGTTATTTTAAAGCTGGCATTATAATCTTTTG
>CACJAI010000003.1 GCA_902591315.1 uncultured Alphaproteobacteria bacterium | reverse complement strand
GGCCTACAACTATTACCGTAATAATTAGGATGATGGATATCTCCATCCAACCTAAAGAAAACATTACTGGTCCTTATTTTGATTGTCTTGATCTGGATTAGTTGGTTTATCATCCTCGGCCATATTGCTCTTAAATGACTTAATACCTTTTGCCATATCTGCCATCAAAGAGGGTATTTTTCCTTTACCAAACAATAATAGAACAATAATTAAAACAATTATCCAATGCCATATGCTAAAAGCACCCATATATAAACTCTACTATATTATTGATATCTTATCTAGGGAAAATGAATACGTGGTTTAGATCTAAAGAAAAAGAAACTGAACTTGCAGGAGCAGGTAAGAATTCTCCAATCAATTTACTATGAATGTGATGTTTATTATTATTTCTATCATTAACTGTCATATGAATTATAGCACTATTTCCTAAAAATTTTGAGTCAACTACAACTCCAGAGTTAGGGCTTGTCAAAGGAGATTTTTCAACATTCAATTTAATAGCCTCAGGTCTAACTACTACATTAACTTGTTGGTTATCTGTAAAGTCTTTTGTATTTAGTATACCCAAAGGAGTATCACATTTATTATTTATAACTTTTGTCTGAAAAATATTAACCTCTCCAAACAAAGAGGCAACATAAACATTAGAGGGATTAAAGTATATTTCACGAGGTTTTCCTATTTGAACTATTCTTCCCTTTTCCATTACAACAATAACATTGCTAAGAAACATAGCCTCTTCGGCATTGTGTGTTACTACTATAGCAGAGGAGTCCAGGCTATTTATTAAGTGCAGTGTGTCATCAATAATTTCCTTTTTTAAATTAGTATCTAAATCAGAGAAAGGTTCATCTAAAAGTAATAGTCGTGGTTGAACAGCTATTGATCTTGCTAATGCTACTCTTTGCTGCTCTCCTCCACTAAGAGCATGAGGATATTTATCAAGAAAATTTTCAACTTTGGCTAATTGAATAACTTGATCAATCAGCTGTTTTTTATTTACTTTAGAGCTTGCAGCAAAGCTAATATTTTCTTTTACATTCATGTGAGGAAATAATGCAAAGTCTTGGAAAACGTAAGAGATTGATCTTTGCTCAGGGGGAGTATTAAATCTCTCGTTTGCAACTAATTTACCCTCAAAAGATATTTGCCCCTTTTGAATTTCTTCTAAACCAGCTATTAATCGAATTAAAGTTGTTTTTCCACAGCCGGAGGGACCCAAAATGGAAACAATCGAATTATGCTCTATTGAAAAACTAAGTTTATTTATAGCATTCACCTCACCAAAAGAGTGGTGAAGATCTCTCACATCAAGTATCATTATTTTGAGTTAATTGACTTTTTGAGAACTCATCAAGAGTTTCTGCCTGATCGTCATCATCTATAAAGGCTTCATCCTTATTTAAATCATCTGAAACCTCCTGAATATTCATTGAAGCAAAATTTTCATCTAATATTCCTGAGTTTTTCATTTCCTCTATTCCAGGAAGATTATCTAAAGTACCTAAGCCAAAATGTAAAAGAAAGTCATCAGTGGTACCCCAAAGAATAGGTCTACCAGGAACTTCTTTTCGGCCTCCTGGAGCTATCCATCCAAACTCCATTAATTGATCAAATATTCCTTGCCCTATAACAACCCCTCTAATACTTTCAATTTCTGATTTTGTTATAGGTTGATGATAAACAACTATTGCTAATGTCTCTATTGCTTGTTTAGAAAGTCTTTTTTGTATTTCTTTTTTTTCATGAAATATCTCACTGACTTCGGTATTTGTTAGGAAAATCCACTTATTGGATATTTTTTTTAAATTTATACCTCTATGTTGATAGGCAGTCTCTAAATTAGACATAACTTCAGAAATATCCTCATGAATGTCTAATCTTTTTTTGATTTCATTTTCTGATACTGGCTTACTTGAAGCAAATATTAAAGCTTCTATTTTTTGTGAAGTTTCACTCATCTTTTTTTAAATATATATCAGAAAATGGTAAAGATTGCTTAATTACTATTTTTTTTTCTTCATTTTTATCTTCTTTTGCCATGTGAAGGCTGGCATTAAATGTGCTAGAAAAAAATGATTTATTCAAAATATCAGATTTTAAATTATCAGGTAATAAACTCTTTAATGTAAACCAATCTTGGTTAGATAAAATTTCCTTGGAGATAACATTTTGACCATCCTTGATTGTAAATAATTTGGTAGAACTAAACTTTAAAGTATATTGCTGATTTCTTTTATGAATATTTGCATATGCTTTTAAAAGATCAATAAGCTTGTCTTTAACCACAAAGTTTTTTTCAATTTTTAATTTATGTTTTTGTGTATTTGGAAAAAATTCTTGTTTGAATTTAGGAAGCTCAAATAACTTAATACTATTTTTATTCACAAGTTCTAGTATAGTTAATCGATTTGTAAGAAATCTAGTTACTTTTTTTACATCCTCTTCTTTGTCTTTATTCACAAGATATTTAGATTTTAAAAAGACCATAATAGCAGCCATTAGTAAATATTCTGATGCTATCTCTATGCTAACCTTTTTTAAATCTACAATAAAAGCAATATATTGGTTACAAAGACTAAGTATTGGCAGGTTTTTTAAATCAAATTTATTCTTATGAACAAGTTCTAAAAGGACGTCTAAAGGTCCATTGTAGTCTTTAATATCTATATTTAGATTAGAATCCATTAATTTTTAACAATTGATTATACAATTCATGATAGTGATTAATATTAATAGATTTAAAGTCTAATTTTTTCTTATATTGCTTAAGTTTATTGGATTTAAAAACATTAACGTAATTTTTTGAAAAATTAAACGAATTTATAATTTCACGATATTTATCCAAGTCAGAGCTACAATCTAAAATAACATCTAATTTAGAAAAGTTAGCTAACTGAGTAGCTTCCTTAATATTATAAATATTAGCTTTCATTTCTAGATCATCAGATATGAGTAAACCTTTGAACCCAATTTTTTTTCTAATAATGCTATCAATTATATATTTAGAAAAAGTAGCAATATTATTTTTATCCCAGGATAAATATTTAATATGTGCAGTCATTGCAAAAGGTATTTTATTAAAATATTTAAATATTTTTATGTGGTTTTGGAGAGAAGATTTACTTAATTTTGTTATTGGCAAAGTTAAATGAGAGTCTTTATTTGTTACACCATGTCCTGGGATATGTTTCATTATTGGAATTAGTCCAAAGTAACTCAAGTTATCTAGTAATATTTTCTGCAAAATTATATTGATATTTATATTGGGTCCAAAAGTTCTTTTTTTAATCATTAGGATTGTATTTTTAATTGGTAAATCTAGGACTGGAAGAGTGTTAACATCAAAATTTAGTTTTTTTAAATAATACGATGTTATGAAAGATTTTAAAAAAACTAACTGTTTGGATAAAGAGGGGTATCTTAAATAAATCTTATATAACTCAAAATTATCTAAAAAATTAAATTCTTTGAATTTTTTAAATCTATTTACAATACCACCCTCTTGATCAATAAATATTAATGTATTTTTACTTAACGATTTAATTGATTGATTTAACTTTGAAATTTGAGAAATATTACTGATATTTCTTGCAAAAATTATTACCCCAAATGGTTTTATCTTTGAAATAAAATTTTTTTCTTGTTTAGATAAGGAAATACTTTTTATAGATATAATTATTGGAAAGTTCATTTTATAAAATCAAATTCATCAGCAGTAATAGTTATAAAATTATCAAAAAAAATATACTTCAAGTAATATTCAAAAAACATATAGGAAAATAATAAAGTAAGTATTAGAAAAAAAATTATTATTACTATTTTTAGATTTTTCACATCTTTAATTTAGGCTTTATACCTAAAATTTTTAATCCTTCGTCTAAGACATTTTGATAATTATGTAATAACTTAATTATATTAGAAGAAATATTATTCTCACTATCTAAAAATTTTACTGATGGTTTATTTTTTGAGGAGGACCATAATGTATGGAAATATGAAGACAAGTTCTCTAAGTAGTGTGCTATTAAATGAACTTCTTTTTTCAAATATGCAGATTTTGCTACGTCATCCCACTCCAATATTTTTTTATATAAGTTTTTTAATTCTGAAGTAATTAAAACGGGTGTATCAACAACTTTATTTACTTTATTTAAAATAGATTGTGTTCTAGCATAAGAATACTGAATATAATAAATAGGATTTTCCTTATTCTCTCTCTTAATTAAATCTATGTCTAAATCCATGTGAGTATCATTTTTTCTGTAAGACATAAAATATCTAAAATTATCAATTCCTATTTCATCTATTAAATTTTTAAGTTCAAAAATGTTACCCTCTCTTTTTGAAAGTTTTTGTATTTTATTATCGCGTTTTAAATTGACAATTTGACAAAAAACAACTGAAAAATTAATTTTTGGATGTAAAGAAGTTATCGCTGATGACAATCTTTTGAGATATCCTAAATGATCTGCACCCCATATATTTATTAATTTATTGAATCCTCTTTGAAATTTATCTTCATGATAAGCAATGTCATTTGCAAAATAAGTGGGAGTGCCATCATTTTTAGTTAATGCTCTATCTTCATCATCTTCAAAAAGAGTTGATTTAAATATTGTCAGCTGATTATCCTTTAAAGTGCCCGTAAAATCTTTAGGAGCATTTAATTGACCTTCATATGTTAGATCTTTTTGCTTTAATTTTTCAAGAATTAATGGAAGGTGACCCTTGTCCATAATTTTTGTTTCGTATGATATTTGATCAAATTTTATCCCTACTGTGCCAAGTGTTTGGAGCGTCTGATTGACAAGACTTTCTATAGCATAATTTACAATGTTGTTTTTTTCATCAGAACTTAAATTATTATCAAATAGTGGTTTAAATTTTTCGTAACAGTTCTTTGCTATATCATTAATGTAATCACCTTTGTAAAATTGTTTTTCATTAAGATTTAAATTATATGTATGTGAAATAGAATAAAGTATGGAAGACAGAAATTCATTAATTTGATTACCTGTGTTATTTACATAATATTCACGAGTTACAGAATGTCCAAAATACTCAAATAAGTTAGATAAAATATCCCCAACAACTGCACCTCTTCCATGTGCTAAGTGTAATGGGCCAGTTGGATTAGCAGATACAAATTCAATATTTACTTTTTCATTTTCAGTTAATTCTTTTTCATTATTGAATAATTGAGGATTAAAACTCTCATCCTTCAGAAAAAAATTTATAAAACCAGGTCCAGCAATTTCTACTTTTTCAAAATTATTTAAGTTAATACCATTTAAAATAATATCTGCTAATTGATTTGGATTTTTTCCAAATATTTTTGAAAATTTTAGAGCAGCATTAGTTGTAAAATCACCTTTTTTGTCAAAAAGTGTTTCAACTTCAACATCTTCAAAATTAATACTAACGTTCTTATCAATTTTGATTATTATTTCAAAAAGAGATTTTTTTAAATTATGTAACATATTTTTTATAAAAATTTATAGCATATTGATCTGTCATACCACATACATAATCGACTATAATTTGTTGCTTATCTGTATCAGATTGTAATTTTTCTTTCCATTTAGATGGAAGCATAGAGGTATCATTATTTAATAATTTTATTATAGATACTAAAATTTTTTCAGCTTGCATTCTATTTTTATATACAAAATCAGATGTGTAAAAAAATTCGAATAGAAAATCTTTAAGAAATTTTACTTTATCTAATACTGGAGGGCTAAACTTAACCAAAAAATTTGTGCTTAGTATAACATCTTCAATTGATCGTATTTGTGAATTATTAGAAAGAGTATTTTCAGTCTCGTTAAGAAGATCCAAAATTAAGTAGTTCATAATGGACCTTGAAAAGTAATTTCTTGCAATACTTTTATCTAAGTTTGCAATGTATGAAAAATCTATAAAATTAAATTGTTCTTTATTTTCAGCTAAACTTGATATTGTCAGAATACCTGATCTTAAAGCATCGTCGAAATCATGAGCTATGTAAGCTATATCATCAGACAAGGATGCGATTTGAGCCTCTAATGAGGGATTCTTATTTAAATTAAATTTAAAATTTTTTGATAAGTCATAGTTTCTAATTGTTTCTTGTATTTTTCCATTATGCTTTATTAAGCCATCAATTGTTTCCCAAGTTAAATTTAAACCATCAAAATTTATATATCTTTTTTCTAATAATGTAATTTGTCTAAAAGATTGATAATTATGGTTAAAATTTGCATCTAATTCTTGAGTAATTATTTCTTCGCCTACATGACCAAAAGGACTATGACCTAAATCATGAGATAGCGCTATACATTCTGTGAGATCTTCATTTAAAGACAATTTTCTACTTATAGATCTTGCTATTTGAGACACCTCAAGAGTATGTGTTAGTCTATTTCTATAATAGTCGCCTTTTTCAAACATAAATACTTGTGTTTTATCTTTTAGTTTTCTAAAGGCTGTTGAATGATAAATTCTATCTCTATCTCTTTCGTAGAGTGATCGATGATCATTTATTTCATCGTGAAGTCTTCCTTTTGAATTTTCTGGTAAAGCTGATAAATTACTGAACATATGGGAAGTATTAATATAACAGATAAAGCTATAAATAAAATTCAAGAAGTTCTAAAAGATCAAAATATGAAATATTTTAGAATCAGAGTCAAAGGTGGTGGATGTTCTGGCTTTCAGTACGTATTTAAAAGTGAAAATGTAATTAATAAAACCAAAGATCATGTATTTAATTTTAAAGATTTACAAATTTTGATCGATAAGAATTCTATGACTTTCATAAATGAATCTGAATTAGATTATAAAGATGAATTGATAGGTTCTAGTTTCTCTATTTCAAATCCTAATGCTAAAAATTCTTGTGGCTGTGGCACATCATTTAGCGTTTAATTGTGAAAATTATTAGTTGGAATGTAAATTCTTTAAGAGCGCGTGAACCACTTATAGAAAAAATATTAAAATCAGAAGCTCCTGATATAATTTGCTTACAAGAACTGAAGATATTAGATAAAGAATACGTAGAAAATTTTTTTAATCAATTTTCATTGAAAACGGTGGCTGAAACTCAAAAAAGCTATAATGGGGTAAGTGTTTCTTGTAAAAAAGAGATTGTATTAAGTGAAAATCCCTTAAAGAAGTTAAATATGAAACAAGCAAGAAACAACACAGTTTTTATAAAAGATAAAAATTTAGCAATCCTCAATTGTTATTTTCCTAACGGAAATCCTATAGATACAGACAAATTTACAAATAAGCTTGAATGGATGAAATTACTTTATAAAGAAATAGAAACACTAAAAAAAGAATATGAAGTTTTATTAATGGGAGATTTTAATGTTATTCCAGATGATGAAGATGCTCATGATATTAAAAAATATAAAAATGATGCTCTTGCACAA
Source organism: uncultured Alphaproteobacteria bacterium (assembly GCA_902591315.1). Classification (GTDB taxonomy): domain Bacteria; phylum Pseudomonadota; class Alphaproteobacteria; order HIMB59; family HIMB59; genus HIMB59. The sequence goes on along the minus strand of CACJAI010000003.1, from coordinate 80,530 downwards.
CCTCAATCTAGAAAAGAATTCTATAAATTAATAAATCTAGATCTAATTGATGTTTTTAAGACTACTCCCAAAAAAAAAAGTTATACTTTTTTTGATTATAAAACATACAAATTCGGAAAAGAGGAAGGAATAAGAATAGACTTCTTTCTTTTATCTCCATTTTTGAAAAGCAAAATAATGAAACTAAAAGTATTAAAAGAATACCGCGATATGGATAGACCCTCTGATCATTGCCCTATTCTTATAGATTTAAATATCTGAATATGTCTTTTTTTCTAATTTACCACCAGGGTGTGTAACTGCCCCTAAGTTTGCAGGTCCAACAGTTTTCATGTATTTCCATAAAGTGCCTGACATAAACTCTGGTTCTTTATTAACCCATTTAGTTTTTCTATCAGATAACGTTTTTTCGTCTACATTCAAATTTAGTAAATTTTTCTCTGCATCAATTTCTATTTCATCACCATCTTCAACTAAAGCTATAGGTCCGCAATCATAAGCCTCTGGACCTACATGGCCAATACAAAAACCTCGTGTACCTCCAGAGAACCTTCCGTCAGTAATTAAAGCTACCTCTTCGCCAAGATCTTGTCCATAAAGGGCACTAGTAGTAGATAGCATTTCTCTCATACCTGGCCCTCCTTTTGGACCCTCGTATCTTATAATAACAACATGACCAGGTTTAATTTTACCATTTAAGACAGCGTCTAGAGCATGTTCTTCTCTATCAAAGCAAATTGCCTTTCCTTTGAACTGTAATTTATTAAGTCCAGCTATTTTTACGATCGCACCATCTGGAGCCAGTGAACCTTTCAAACCTACCACGCCACCTGTTTTAGTTATTGGGCTACTGACAGGATAAACAACATCTTGATTTTTTGGTAACTCCACATCTTTTACATTTTCAGCTAACGTTTTTCCAGTAACAGTCATGCATGATCCATCAATCAACCCGCCATCAATGAGTGCTTTAATTAGAACAGGAACACCACCAACTTCATATAAATCTTTAGCTACATATTTCCCCCCTGGTGCTAAATTACCTATATAAGGTGTTGATTGGAAAATATTACAGACATCTTCCAAAGTAAATTCAATACCAGCTTCATGAGCCATAGCAGGTAGATGTAAACCTGCATTGGTTGATCCACCTGATGCTGAGACAACCACTGCCGCATTAATTAGTGATTGTTTTGTAACAATATCCCTAGGTCTTAAGTTTTTTTCAATTAATTCCATAACTACTTTTCCACTTTCATAAGCGTATTTATCTCTACTTTCATAGGGAGCTGGTGTCATAGCAGAACCTGGAAGTGCTAAACCAATAGTCTCTGAGACACATGCCATGGTATTTGCAGTGAACTGTCCGCCACAGGATCCAGCAGAAGGACAGGCAACACACTCAATGTCATGGAGTTCTTGATCTGAAATCTTTCCTGTTGAATGTTTCCCAACAGCTTCAAAAACATCTACTATAGTTACATCCTTATCCTTATAAACACCTGGTAATATAGATCCACCGTACATAAATACAGATGGCACATTAAGTCTGAGCATTGCCATCATTAAACCTGGCAAAGATTTATCACACCCAGCTAAACCAACTAAGGCATCATAACAGTGCCCCCTTACAGAAAGTTCAGTTGAGTCAGCTATAATCTCCCTACTAGTTAAAGAAGATTTCATTCCCTCATGACCCATAGCAATACCATCAGTAACAGTAATGGTGGTAAATTCTCTTGGTGTACCTTTTGCATCCCACACACCTTTTTTGGCTGATTGAGCTTGGCGAGAAAGTGAAATATTGCAAGGGGCAGACTCATTCCATGTGGTTACTACACCGACAAAAGGTTGTTTAATCTGTTCTTCGGTAATGCCCATAGCATAATAAAAAGCTCTATGTGGTGCACTTTTAGGACCTACAGAAACATGTCTACTTGGTAATTTGCTTTTATCAACCATTATTGAATATTGATTAATATACTATCAATTTTAGACAATTCCATATTAATTGAACTTTGTCTCTCTTTATTTTGATCAATAAGATCTTTTGGAGCTTTTGATACAAAATTTTCATTTGATAAATTTTTATCAATCGTATTTTTTTCTTTTTCCAAAGAGCTTTTATTTTCTTGAAGTTTTACTTTGATTTTAGATTTATCAATTTGGCTAGTGGAAATTTCGAAATCAAACTCTTTAAAAGGCAAAGTAACACTATTGTCTTTATGGGATGATGAAAGTTTTTTTCTTGTTAAAAATTCAAATGTTTTTTTATTGTCTTCTAAAATTGTTTGAATTAATTGGTTTTTAGAAAAAATTTCTACAGTATCTTCTTTTTTGATTTCAAAAAGTTTTTCTATTGACCTGTATTCCTCTATAAAATCAATAAATAACTTTGTTTTAGATACATGTTCACTCTCCGTTTTTAGATCAACATAGTCCCACTGATGACTCATCAAGATATCTTTATTATTTTTACCCCACAATTTTTCAGTGATAAAAGGAATCACTGGATGTAAAAGTTGCAGTAAAGAATTAAATACTAAATGAAAAGTTTGTTTGGTTTCATCTCTAAATTGATTGTCGTCTAAAAGATTTTTAGAAAGTTCAATATACCAGTCACAAAAAGTATGCCATGTAAAATGATATAGTTGATTAGCTACTTCATGAAAATAGTATTTCTCATAATTTTCTTGAACTTTTTTATATAACTCTTGAAACTCATTTATAATCCAAATATTAAAAATATGGTTAGGGTTAACTTTGCCATTATCTGTAAATGGATAAATTCCTTTAAATTCAGCAAACTTATAGGCATTGGTGATTTTAGTAACAAAGTTTCTATAACCAGCTATGCGTTGCTCACTTAACCTTACATCCCTTCCAGGTGTATTTAATGATGTTAGAGTAAAGCGAAGTGTATCTGCACCATACTTGTCAATTATTTCTAAAGGATCTATTACATTACCTTTTGATTTTGACATTTTTTGACCTTTTTCATCACGAACGAGAGCATGAACATAAACAGTTTTAAAAGGTGTTTCTGACATAAATTTATTTCCCATCATCATCATGCGGGCAACCCAGAAAAAGATGATATCAAAACCCGTAACTAGAACAGAATTTGGGTAAAATGCATCTAATGTTTGTTCTTTGTCGGGCCATCCCAATGTAGAGAAAGGCCAAAGAGCTGAGGAGAACCAGGTGTCTAAGACGTCTTGATCTCTTTTTAAAATTATTTTATCCGCTTTATAAAAGTCTACAGCTAAATTTTTTGCTTCTTCATCAGTTTCTGCACAAAATTCTTTTCCATCAGGACCATACCAAACTGGAATTTGATGTCCCCACCATATTTGTCGAGAGATACACCATGGTCTTATATTTTCCATCCATTGAAAGTATGTTTTCTCCCAATTTGAGGGAAAAAATTTTGTATCACCGTCTTTTACAACTTTAATTGCCTGTTTTGCTAACTCTTCAGCGTTACAAAACCACTGATGAGTTAAAAAAGGTTCGACAACAGTGTTCGAGCGATCACCATATGGTATTGTAGTTTTATAATCTTCAATTTTTTCTAAAAAACCTTTTTCTTTTAGCAATTGAACAACTTTTTTTCTTGCCTCAAATCGATCTAAACCCTGAAATTCTTTTGGACAATTTTCGTTCAATGATCCGTCCTCGTTTAGAATATTTAAGAGTTCTAAGTTGTGCCTTTTACCGATTTCAAAATCGTTAAAATCGTGTGCTGGGGTAATTTTAACTGCACCACTTCCCATTTCCGGATCAGAATATTCATCAAATATAAGTGGAATAGATCTTGATGTTAAAGGAATAGTAAAAGTTTCTTTTTTTAATGAAGTATATCTACTGTCATTGGGGTTAACTGCTATAGCAACATCACCAAAAATTGTTTCTGGCCTAACTGTTGCAACAGTTATACTCTCAGAGTTAGAGCTTGGATATTTTATATAGTAAATTTGGGTGCTTACATCCGTAGGAACAACTTCTAAATCAGAAATAGCTGTTTTAAATTTGGTATCCCAATTAACAAGAGCTTGATCTTTATATATCAACCCCTCTGTATATAATTTAACAAAAACCTTTCTAACTGCAGATGACAATCCGTCATCCATCGTAAATCTTTCCCTTGACCAATCACAAGAACTACCAAGCCTTTTTAATTGATTTATAATTGTGGAACCCGAATATTCTTTCCACTCCCATATTTTTTCAATGAACTCCTCTCTTGTAAGATCTTTACGATAAATATTTTTCTCAGCTAAGTTTCTTTCCACAACCATTTGTGTCGCTATGCCTGCATGGTCTGTTCCAGGTTGCCAAAGAGTATTAAATCCATTCATTCGGTGATATCTTGTTAAAATATCCTGAATAGTGTTATTAAGTGCATGTCCCATATGCAACGACCCTGTTACATTTGGGGGAGGTATACAAATAGAAAAATTTTTATCAAAATTGTATTTAGGTTTAAAACATTCTTTGTCTAACCAAAGCTGATAAATTTCATTTTCATATTCTTTTTTATTTTGAAACTCATCCATTTGCTAAAAAACAAATGGTTCGGATTGAACATATTTATAAATATAAGAAGAAGAAGCTTCATCTATAACAAACTTATTCGATTTGCCTCCTACGTTTATATATTTAACAATCTTATGTTTAAAATTTTGGTTATCAATTATACAAACTATCTCTGCATTATCAGATGCATTTTTAATTATATTTATGGGCTCTTGATCAAGTGAACCATTAATAATAATCTTTTGGTATTTTTTAATATTTGGCTTTTTATTATTGAAAAATTCCTCTATCGTTAAATCTAATAAAGTAGCATTAAACAAACTGTCTTTCATACTATTTTTGAAAACTTCAGTCATTTGCATAGAAGACTCTATACAGTCAATATTAGAGGAAAATTTATTTATAATAGATGTCGATGTACCAAATCCAGAACCAATTTCTAAAATACTCTCATCATCAATCTCTCCCAAAGCTTGTAATAAATGAAATGATGTTAAAGGAGGTAGAATAAAGCGACCATCGTCTAAAAATATAATTTTATCAGAATATGCTAAATGTTTATAAGGTTTTGGATACAAGTTTTCTCTTGGAAATAATTCAATTTTTTCAATTAAAGATGAGTTCTTAATACGATTAGCTCTTAGTTGATTAAGAACCATATTTGATCTTGCTTGTTCAAAATTCATGATAAAGTTTGATTTATAACAAAATTAATTGTTTTTCATAGATCATATTCGCCTCATATATAATAATAGTGTAAATTAAATTATGAAATTTTTTAGTGTTTTTATTTTAATTATCTTTTGTTCATTATCCTATGCTCATCAACCTGTAATTAATGACTCAAACCCAAATAAACCTAATGAAGCATATCTAATAGAAAAACCAGAAATATCAAAAGCAATATATTCTAAATTAAATGGTGATCCACATTATTACTTAATAAATTCTGATCAGAAATTTAATTTTTATGTTGGTATTACTGTTCCAAAAATTGATGATTGTAATACATTTAGAAAGTTCTCATTTAGTATTTTAGAAGGTAAAGACCTTGAGTTAAGTGTCATCGAGGAAGTTGATGGTCAAAATTTTGAGTGGTGGGAATGGTATGAGCCCTATGGTAAAAAATGGTATTGGATTGGACCACAAATAGGTGAAGATTTTAAAAGCACAGTAACTTATGAACCAGGTTCATACTACATTAAAGTTTTCAATGAAATTAATATGGGTAATTACGTTCTTGCAACTGGAGATATAGAAAAATTTGGACCTACTGTTATTGCTAAACTGCCATTAATAATGCCAAAGGTTAATAAATTTTGGGACAATGAACATTGTGTAAAATAAAGTTTTCATAATATTCACAAATTAAAAAATACAAAATCCAATTTATTTGATATTATAGAATCACCTAGAGGATAGGTTTAAGGATGGAGGTTAAAAAGATGAAGCCACCAAAGTAAGTAATTTAAGACATTACTTAACAAAATTTTTCTCATTATTTATTACTTTTTTTACCTTTTAACATAACTAATCATAATAAATTTTTGTATTTATATTGCTGTAATCTTTGAACAATTCTTGAATTTTTATTTTAATTTTTATTAAATTTAAGGATTTAAATTTTCAATATAATTTAAGCGACCCAAGATTTCATCTCTGTCCATATAATAACCTTGAAGGTGCCTTTCTCCAGAATTGGCATCATATTCTTTTCTACCATGTAAAACTCTTCGATTATTAAAACTAAAAATATCTCCGGCTTGCATACGAAAGTTAATTTCAAACCTCTGGTCATGAAGTAAGCTTAAAAGCTTTCTGTATGCTGAGTAAAAATGATCCATTTGATCAGGATGGCAGTCCATAACTCCCATATAGGCAACGCTGAACCTAATATCATTATAATCATTATTGTGATCGAGAGTTATTATAGGTTTATGCATTACTCTAATTGTATTAGTTGTGTAGTCTCTATTTACAAATTTTACAGACGTATTAAGTAGTACGTCATAGTCATTTGGGTGATTATTTTTTAAATAATCAATTACCTTAAAACCATCTACAGCAACTGACTCGCCCCCGGTAGCATTATTTATTAAGCAGTGAAGAAACTGATATCCTGGAGCTATCTCATAGTATGGTAAATCAATATGATTTCTTAGACCTGCAGCAGTATAAGCTGAATTATTAGGGTTAGGTATATCAATGACCTCGAATGGTGTTTTAAAAAAAGTTTCTCGAGTGTGACTTATATTTTTGAGGATATCAAAACCAGAATTTACATCTGTTGGAGCATTTTTAACAATTGAAATACCAAAAAAATGTAGTTGCTGTAGCCACTTTTTTAAACCATCATCACTACTAATTATTTCGCTGTAATCTATTTGAATATCAGTAAATCTATCTTGCATGGATTTATCCCAAATCCTATATGGTGAAACGTACTCTCGACTGTGTTTTATAGAATAACAATTATGTCTCAACCAATCTTTCTCATAAACACTTTTATGCCCTCCCTCACTCCATTCAATCTCAAGATTACCTTCACTATTTAGAGAGTAATTTTTAGGGTGAATATCTTCAGATACGTCAAGCAAATTAAAAGTTCGTTCACGAGCTGTTGGATGCACCTCAGAGGGACAATTATCTCTCAACCATAAGAAATTATATTTACTTTTAAAACCATCACTCCAATCGACCAAAATAGACTTGTTATTTTTATCGATTGTTTTAATTGAAAGATTTTCGCTCATATTAAAATTCATTAAATGTTTTATTCCAATTAGGAAAATTATTTCTTTGATATTTATTCAAAGTTTTCATGATTTCAATCAAAAAAATATCTCTTTGCACCTCTAGATCTTTAATAGTGTATTTTCCTGACTGTTTTTTTGTGCCTGAAATCATTAATTTTTTAAGTTTTGTATCAAGTTTTGGCGCCTTTAGTTTAGTCCAAGGTAATTTAAGAGCAGGTCCAAACTGCTCTAACATGTGCTTCATACCAGTTTGCCCTCCTGCAAGATGAAAAGTTAGACAAACACCCATAAAAGACCATCGTAATCCAGGTCCATAAACAATCGCATCGTCAACATCTTGAGTCGAAGCAATGCCATCTTTAATTATATGAAGCGCCTCCCTCCAAAGAGCCTCCTGTAAGCGATCAGATATATAGCCCTCAATTTCTTTTTTTACAATCAAAGGCTTCATTCCTATTCCCTCGTAAAACTTTTTAGCTCTTGTAATTGTGTTTTTCTTTGTTTGCTTTCCTGATACTAACTCGACAAGAGGTAATAAATATACAGGGTTAAATGGATGTCCTATACAAACTCTTTCTGGGTAATTACATAGTGATTGAATTCTTGTAGGCAAAAGTCCTGATGAACTAGACGCAATGATTATATTTTTTGGCAATAATTTATCTATATCTTTGAGAAGTTTCTTCTTTAACTTTTCATTCTCTGGAGCATTTTCTTGAACAAAGGTGGTTGAATGAAGAGACTCTCTCAAATCAGAATAAATTTTCAAATTACTAAGTTTTGCATTTTTATTTAAACCTAATCTTTGAAGGCTCTTTAAAGCTGTTTTGGTATTTGATAATAGTTGCTTTCTTGCCTTAACACTTGGGTCATAAGCATTAACTATTAGACCACATGCTAGCATTCTAGCAGCCCATCCAGCGCCAATGACGCCAGCACCGACTATTGTGACAATCTTTTTTTTAATCAAATTTTAAAAATATATTAACTCATAAATATTAAATTATGATATTTTTTTTGTATGATTATTTACATTTGTAAGTTTCTTCATCTTATATCTCTGTTTATTGCTGGAGGAGGAGGTATTGGTAGTGCTGTTATACAATCTATATATAAAAAAGAAGGTAAAGTGCCTGAGCCTCATTTGGCTAAAGGTTTTAAAATTTTAGCATTTTTATCTTTATTAGCTATCATCACAATGTGGGTTACTGGAATTATTTTGCTATTGGTAATATACGGCTCATTTAATTTAGGTTGGACTTTTCATATGAAATTATTTGGTGCTAGCTTAATTCTAATAACAGCCATATTTATAAATATGCATTTATATGTATCAGCTAAAAAAAACCTATCCCCCAATCAAAAATATATTAAAAATTCTGGCTCTTTGTCTAGATTGGGCCTGATTCTTGCCATAGCTGGTGCAATAGGATCTTTTGTCTGACCTTATTTATTTTTTTTTAGTTTATGGTATTTTTTTGTAAATGAAAGTTGACTTAGACAAATGGCATCATTGTGACGTTGATAAAGAAGAATTTGTAAAGCTTCTTAAGAAGTCGGATTATCAAGGTTTTAAACACATGTTTATTTTCTTTGGGTCTTTAACTGTATTCGGTGTTTTAGCTTATATGACATGGGGTACATGGTGGTCTTTATTATTTTTTTTAATTTATGGAAATATATGGAATTGCGCAGATCCGATTTGGCACGAAACTGGACATAAAACAGCTTTTAAAACGAACTATTGGAATAACTTTTTTTATCAAATTGGTAGTTATATGAATGGTTTTGAACCAGTAAGATGGAGATGGTCACATTTTCGTCATCATGGTTATACTTACTTTGATGATCCTCTTGATTTTGAAATTGCAATTAGAAGACCAACTGATGTTTTTTACTTTTTCAGTTTATTCATACCTTTCTTTGACATAATTAATTTTAAAAAAACAACTCAATACGAAACTATTCTTCATGCTTTAGGCAAAAAAACAGAAGTAATGAAACAAGTTATTCCTGAAAAAGAACATCAAAAATGTATAAACTCCTCAAGATTACATGTTGGTATTTGGATCTTATTAATAACAATATCAATTGCTTTTCAGTCTTGGTTACCGGTTTTATATTTTTTGCTTCCAAACTTTTATGGAATAACACTCAAAAGACTTTTTGGATTAACTCAACACACTGGGTTAAAAGATAATATTAAAGATCACAGATATAGTACTAGAACAATGCATTTAAACCCGATCTTCAGTTTTTTATATTGGCAGATGGAATATCATATTGAACACCATATGTTCCCTACTGTGCCTTCGCATAACTTGCCTAAACTGCACCAATTAGTTAAAGATCAGATGCCACCAGCTAAGAAAGGTCTCTGGGGTGCATACTCTGAAATAATACCTACTATATTTAAACAGGCAAAAGATCCTTCTTACGAATTAAATGTAGTTGTTCCGAATAATCAAAATGCGTAATAGACCAAGTGTCTATGACCTTTGGAGCCAAAAAGGAAAAAAAAAATGGGCACAAACTCATATTGATACAGATAAAGAAGCAGAGGCAGCATATAAATCTGGTATAGAAATTATATCTTGTGAACCAGATAATTATTTCAAAAAAGTTAGAGAAGTTGCCCCAAATGCTTTTCTCTCGGTAGGTTTAAAACATGGAACAGTCAGTTCCAAAAAAGAAGCTATTAAAAAAGGTTTTGAAATCTTAGATATGGGTGGTGATGCTGTTTATTGTTCACATTCTATTGATTGGATAGAAGGAATGGCAAAAGAAGGGATACCTGTTACAGCTCATGTTGGGTTAGTCCCAAATAGAGCTACCTGGACAAACTTTCGCGCTGTAGGAAAAACAGCAGAGGAAGCAATAAAAGTTTATCAAAATGTTAAAGATTTAGAAAACGCTGGAGCAGCCTGTGTTGAAGTTGAAGTTGTGCCTGTTGAACTGGCTGATTTTATTACTAAAAATACAAAGATGATCACAATGGGCATGGGTTGTGGAGATGTTTGTGATACTCAGTATTTATTTTGCAATGATATATTAGGTATTAATTCAGGTCATTACCCGAGGCATGCTAAGAAGTATGTAGATATAAAAAAAGAAGAAGAAAAATTACAACAATTACGAGAAAAAGGATTTAAAATGTTTTTAGAAGATATTAAAAGTGGTAACTATCCTGAAGACAAACATCTTATAAAAATGGATTTATCTGAATTTGAAAAATTCCAAAGTAAAATCAAATAGCATTTAAATACAAATCAATATCTAACTCTGAGACTGTACTTGCTACTTTTTGATATTCCATTTCTTTAATAGCGATAAAGGCCTTATGTAGATCTTGTCCTAATGTTTCTTTTAAAAATTTAGATTTTTTTGCGAAGATAATAGCAGAGCTCCAATCATGAGGCATTTTTATGTTTGAATTTTGCTTTTGTTTGTAAGCATTTCCTTTAGTTTGATCAGGGGGTTTAATTTTATTTTTCATTCCATAACGTATAGCCGACAAGACAGTCAAAGCTACTAGATAGGGATTTGCGTCTACACCTGAAACACGGTGTTCTATTCTTCTATTCTTGTTAGAGCTACTTGGAATTCTAAAAGCTACTGATCTATTATCTAAACCCCAATTTGGTCTCACAGGAGCATATGATCCCAAAACAAGTCTTCTCCAACTATTCGCATGTGGAGCAAAAACCAACATACTTTCACCCATTGTTTGCGATAAACCACCAATTGCATTTAAAAGATTTGGATTAATTTTACCTTTATTATTTTCTGAAAATAAATTAATGCCTTTTTTATCATACATTGAGATATGAAAATGCATGCCAGAACCGGACACGTTCTCCATTGGTTTAGCCATAAAACAAGCCGTAATTCCATGAGATCTCGATTGAGCCCTAACAATTCTTTTAAGTCGTATTATATCATCCGCTGATTTCAAAAGATTACTCTGATGTTTCAATGTTAATTCAAATTGACCGGGTGCATACTCAGAGATAACAGTCTCTACATCTAATCCAGCAACTTTAGCTGCTTCATAAATATCATTAAATAAAGGGATCATTTCATGAAGTTTGTCCACTGAATAAACATCAGTTTTTCTGTGAGATCTTTTTTTTCCAATAATTGATTTTGCTGGTTGAAGTTTGCCATATTGATCTAAGTTATTTGAAACAAGAAAAAACTCTAATTCAAATACTCCAAATAACTTAATTCCTTCTTTTTCATATTGATCAATTAAAGACTCTAAAACATTTCTGGGATCGATATTAAGTTTATTTCCCTCAATATCTGACATTGTCATAAATAGCTCTCCTCTTGGAGGGTTGCTATTATAAATAGATTTTAAAGATGAAACTATTGGCCAAGCTTTTATATCGCCATCTCCCTGCTCTAAAATTAATCCAGTATCAGGAACATCTTCTCCAGTAATATCCATCCCAAGCACAGAAAGAGGAAACTGTCTTCCTGACTCATAGAGATTTAAAAGTTCGTGTCTCCTAATTATTTTTCCCCTACCCACTCCATTTACATCATGGAATACAATATCAATAGATTTTATTTTAGGGTTTTTTTTAAGAAAAGATTTCGCCTCAGTTAGATTTTTAGTTAAAATTTTTTTCATTTAATTAGATTATCATATCGATATTTATACATGTTGGGCAAGGGATTTTCTCCTTTAGTATTCGTCAAGATTGTTCTTTATTTACAAACTGAAATTGATATTTATTGCATACATACTCTTCAATTTTAAACTTAAGAATATTGTTAGCATGATTTTTAATTTCTACTAGCTCATGGTTCAGGATTTGTTACATTAAAACATAAAGGAGAAAATTATGAGCAAAGGATATTTGATAGCACATCTTAAAGAACACGATCAAGAAGGTATGGATAAGTTTAAACAAATGTCTGGACCAACTATTGGAGAGCACGGTGGCAAAGTTCTTGTTCGTGAACCCAGTCCTGACGTAAGAGAAGGTGAAAATTTAGGTACTGTTGTATTAATTGAATTTGAAAGCATTGATGCTGCTCGTAAATTCTATGAGTCAGAAAAATATCAAGCGGCTAAAGCGGTTAGAGAATTAGCGGCCAAAGCTCATCTAGTTTTAGTTGAGGGGAATTAAAACTCAGCTTTTAATGGAGTGTAAATAATTTAATTGATTTCATTTTCGTTTTTTTCTTAGCTTCTTCAATTTAAAAAACCTGTTATAAATAACAGTTAAGGCCCGCTGGCAGATTGGTTATGCAGAGGACTGCAAATCCTTGTAGCTCGGTTCGATTCCGGGGTGGGCCTCCACTACTTCATTTCATCAATTATTTTTTTTAAGGTTCTTGATGTAAGATCTAGAATTCTTTTTCCTTTATCAGCAGAGGATTTTGTAGGATTACCAATTATACCTGTCTTGGACAAATCTTTTGTATTCCAAGCTCTTTTAATTGTTCTTTCATAAGAAATTATTTTTTTAGATTTAAAGTCAGATGAGAGTTTGTTTCTTTTAATTTTATTTAATTTTATCAATTCTGGATAAAGGTGGAGTATTATTGATGTTTCAAATTCACCTCCATGATATCCATAAAGTAATTCCTTTTTTGGAATAATTTTTTCAAAACCTTTAAATAAAAAATAATGTGCCTTTACAATATCGACAGCTTTATATCTACTTTTAATTTCTTTAGCAGCTATATCTAAGTGACTAATTTGTCCGCCATGACTATTTAAAAAGATAAATTTTTTATATCTACGAATACATAACTCACCAACTATGCTGATAATATAATCAATATAATTTGTAGAGTTCGAAGATAGAGTGCCCTCAAAGCTATTATGCTCACTCGCTGAACCTATAGAGATATTTGGTAGAATTAAATATTTATTAAGTTTGGGATATTTCTTAACAAAAGTATTTAAAATTCCATCTAATATCAATTTATCAGTACCTGATGGAAGGTGTTCTCCATGTTGTTCTACAGATGAAAATGGGAGAATAAGTATTTTATTTTTACCTAATTTACTAATATCTGCTGATGTTAAATCGGACCAAAACTTTGATAGCATAAATGATATTTAACATTTATATAATTATTATGGAAACTTATTCTCTATGGCTTAAGAATGAAAATAAACCAATTATTAAGAAAAAGATACTAAGCTATAAAAAAAATTCTAAAACTGTTCTTGTAAAAACTCTTTATTCAGGAATTAGTAAGGGTACTGAGAGATTAGTAGCATCTGGTAATATTAGTAAAGATCAGTTCGATATAATGAAATCTCCTTTTCAAGAGGGATCTTTTTCTTTTCCAATTAAATACGGTTACATTAATGTTGGTAAAATAGTTGAAGGCCCAAAAAAATATTTAAATAAAAATACATTCTGCCTTTACCCTCATCAGTCACTATTTAAGATTAATATAAATAATGTGAATATTTTAAAAGGAAATGGTGATATTCGAAAATATTTACTAACAGCAAATATGGAAACAGCTATTAATATCTTTTGGGATACTCAAGCAAAATTAAATAACAAAATATTGATAATAGGGATGGGCTCTGTTGGTATTTTAACTGCCTACTATTATAAATTACTAAAATTTAAAAATGTCTTTATTACTGACATAAATATTAAAAAGAAGAAATTTGCTAATATTTTAGGACTAAAATTTATTAATTTTAAAAAAATTAAAGATTTAGATGTTATAATTAATACAACATCTAATTATGATGTATTAAACCAATCACTAAAAAAATTAAATTTAGAGGGAAAATTTATTGAGGCTAGTTGGTATGGAAATAGAAAAGGTCATATAAATTTAGGTGGTAATTTTCACTCAAAGAGATTAAAAATTATTGGTTCTCAAGTTTCAAATATTCCAGAATATTTATCAAAAAAATATGATTATAAAAAGAGATTGAATTTAGCAATTAATGCTTTATCTAATAACCAACTTCTTAAATTAATAAACACTGAAAGTGACTTTAAGGATCTAGAGAAAGATTATATTTCAATATTAAATAATCCAGAAAGCATAATGCATGCTATAAAGTATTAAAATGTATTCAATTACTGTTCGAAATAATATTTTAATTGCACATTCTCTCCCGGGTGAGGTTTTTGGACCAGCACAGAATATGCATGGAGCGACCTACATAGTTGATGCTGAGTTTTATGCAAAAGAGATTAACAAATATAACATTATTATGGATCTCGGGGTTGTAACAGAAATTCTCTCCGACGTATTAAAATTTTATAGTTATAAAAATTTAGACGAAGTTGAAGAATTTAAAAATATAATTACCTCTACGGAGTTTCTTGCTAAAGATATTTTTGATAGAATATGCGATAAATTACAAAAAGATTACATAGAAGATTTTAACAAGTTGCATAAAATTAAAATTATTTTAACTGAATCAAATGTAGCTTGGGCTTCTTATGAACAAGAGATCAGTAATACAAAATAAATCTTATTATTTTATTTATCCGGGTGATATTAATACAAAAACAGGCGGTTACATTTATGAAAAAAATATATTAAAAAGAGCAAAAAAAATTAAATTTAATTTAAATGCTATAAAACTTGCTAACAGCTTTCCCTTTCCTAAAGAAAATGACTTAAAAAATCTAAAAAAAACTTTAGAAAAATTACCTGATAATGCAGTACTAATTTTTGATGGATTAGTTTTTGAGTGTATTGATAGTATAATAAATTATTTAGATAGATTTGTAGTAATAGCTCTTATACACCACCCTCTTTATCTAGAATTTAATGGTAATCAAAGTCAATTTTTTCTTAAGAAAGCTAAAAAATTATATAAGAAAACGAAAAAAATAATTGTCACTTCAAATGATACAAAACAACTAATTTTTGAAAAATTTAAAATTAATAAGCGAAAAATTAAAGTTGTAGAGCCTGGAATAGAAAATTTAAAAAAATATAAATTAAAAAGGGATAAAAATATAAATTTACTATCTGTGGGAAGTATTATTGAGAGAAAAAATTATCATTATCTGTTAAACGAATTAAGATACATGGATAAAATAAAATTAAATATTGTAGGAGATATAAATAGAGAGAGTAAGTACTATAATAGATTACTAAAAATTATAAGTAATTATAGATTAAGTAAAAAAGTTAAGTTTCATAGTAATGTATCTACTAATTTATTATCAAAACTATATTCTAAGTGTGACTTCTATGTCTCAGTAAGTAAATATGAAGGTTTTGGTATGTCACTTGCTAATGCCCTAAAACTCAAAAAAATTATTATTACATATAAAACTAAAACAATTATGAGTACTCTAAAAAAGGATGGAATTATCTACTTAAATAATTTAAAAGAAAAAAGCTTATCAAAATTAATTACTAAAAATGCATTTAATTCAGATTTATCTAAAAAATTATCACAAAATAAGAGAAAATTTTTAACACCAATACAATCTGGGGATCTTTTTATCAAGATAATAAAAGATGCATAAATTTAATAATGATTGGCTATTTCTTCGAGAGAAAATTGATAAAGTTTCAAGAAATAAGAAAATTATAGAAAAAATTAATAAATATTTTCAAGACTACAAAATATTGTCTATCGCTGATTTGGGTTGTGGAACAGGCTCAAACTATAGATATTTGTACCCTAAACTTAGAAAAAGGCAATCATGGGATATGATAGACATATCATTTGATTCAATTAAAGAATTTAAGAAAAAAACAAATAATAAGAATAAAATTATAAATATAAATTATAAAAAATTTGATTTAATCAAAAATATAAAAAGTTTTAAATTCGAAAAATACGATATTATTACAGGATCAGCGTATTTAGATATAATGCCAAAAAATTGGTATTTAGGATTTAAAAAACAAAATCTAAATACAAAAGTTATTTATTTTTCTATTAATTATGATGGATTTTTTAAATTTTACCCAAAACATAAAGATGATCAATACGTTTTAAATCTATTTAATAAAGATCAGGAGTCAGATAAAGGTATTGGGCAAAAAGCAGTTGGTAAAAACTGTAGTCAAATAATTAATAAATTGTTTTCTAAGTCACACAAAACATTTGTTTTTGATTCGAGTTGGGATGTATCAAAGAATAAAAAATTTCAAAATATGTTTTTAGATTTTTGTGAAAATGTACTTGAAAAAAATAAAATATCATTAGATATATGGTTAGATTTTAGAAGGAGAAATATTAAAAAAAATAAATCAAAATTATTTCTAAGAAATAAAGATTTTTTAGCTTTAAAACTCTAAACTTACTATCATTTCTTCGCCAAATTTATAAATTTTATTTTTTGTTCTAATAACTTTTTTTAAATTTGTAATAGGTTTTACATTTATAGAATTAATACCAGAACCAATAATTGTAGGTGCTATTATAAATTGCATAATATCTAATAATTTATTCTCAAGAAATTTAGATATAGTTTTAGAACCACCTTCTACCAATACGAACTTAAAACCTAAATTATTTATATGATTGTATATAAGATTTGTGAAATTTCTTTCAGGTAATTTATAAATTTGTGTATTATTTAAATTCTTTTTAATATTAGAGTGTGTAAATATGATATTTGAAAAACCATCTTTAAATATTTGATAGTTATTCGTTAATTTTAGAGACGGATCTATAATTATCCTCTGAGGATTTGAGCCCTTAATTGCTCTTGTAGTGAGCAAGGGATTATCTTTTTTTATTGTATTTACACCAACTATAACTGCATCACACACTGAACGAAGACTATGAAGGTATGAGATACTATTTTTATCATTAATGTAATGAGAATTGCCGTTTAAAAGTGCAATTTTACCGTCTAAGCTTTGCCCAATTTGACCTATATAGAACTTTTTTTTAATCATCAATATAGGTAACAAAATTTGTGCTATTTCATTTATTTTTTTTTCAATCTTAAAATTGAAATTAACACCATTTTTATCAATTAAAATATGATTGGTTTTAGAATGTTGACTAAGTACAAACGATTTGTTAATTAAATCAATTCTTAAGATATTTGATTTTTTTTGTTTTTTTACAAATTCAAATAGTGAAGAAATATTATGCTTTGTTATCATTTTTCATCTGTATCAAGTACTATTGAGTATATATATAGTCTATGAGTTTAAAATCAAATTTTGGTACATTTATTGATAGAGCTATCAATGAGCTTAGAACCGGAAGACCAATAGTTATCAAAGAAAATAAAAATTATTGGATGTTCTTTAATATTGAACATTCTGACAATAAAATTCTAAGTCAATTCAATCAATACCTACAAAAAGACAAATATCTTTTAATCACAAAACAAAAAGCAAAATCAATATTTGAAAATAAACTATCAACAAATATTTATTTAAAAATAAATGAAAAAATATCAAACAAATCTTTATTAAGTTTATTCATTAACCCTTTGTCTGATCAAAATAAAATATTATTTAAAGATGAACCTTATATTAAAAGTAAAGACTTCCATAATGTATGTTTAGATATAGCCAAAAATGCTAAGGTAATACCATCACTTGTATTTAAAAAAATTAATTCTAAATACTATAAAAATATTGATAATCTAATATTACAACTTGGTCTATTAAGATTTAACCATAAAGAGTTAAAAAATCAGAATAAATTTATAACTAATAGTATCAGATTAGTTTCAAGTGCAAATGTGCCCTTACCAAATGTTGCATCTACTACTTTTAATATTTTTAAGTCATATATTGGTGCTAGAAGACATATCGCGATCATAATTAAACCAAAAAATTTAAAACAACCAACAAACCTTAGAATTCACTCAGCTTGTTTTACTGGGGATATATTTCACTCTAGAAAATGCGATTGCGGAGAACAATTAAATAATTCTTTAAACTATATGGTTAAAAATAAAGGAGGTATTATTCTTTATTTAGATCAAGAAGGGAGAGGTATAGGTCTAGCTAATAAAATGAGGGCATATTCTCTTCAGTCAAAAGGCTTGGATACTATTGATGCTGATCACAACATAGGTTTTTTAGATGATGAAAGAGATTTTAATATTGCCGCTAAGATACTTAAGTTATTAAAAGTAAATAAAGTCAATATTATAACAAATAATTTTACAAAAGTCTCTTCTCTTAAAAAAGCTGGTATTAAAATTGCCAAGCAAATAAATACAAAACCTACAATTAACAAATTTAATAAGAATTATTTTAAAACAAGAGTAAAAAAAACAGGTTACGGTTTTAAAAATTTAGACTAAAAATTTAGTCAAAGTCTCCTCGTTCTAATCTATCTTCGTATTCATTGGAGGACTCGGAAATAGTATTAAGCTGTTTTTTAGTCATAATTTTTAGAGTTTTTTTTATAGCAAGTTGGTAAGTATGTAACTTTTCAACAATATTTCTTTCGCTGGTGTTTCTCATCATTTGACTAAGGGCTCTATTTAGCTCAGTAAGTCTGCCTAACAGCGTATTATCGTCATTATTATCATCATCGTAATACATTATTTAATATTATAATAATTTTGGAGATCATAAATAAAATAATTAAATTAATAACTTAACGATTTATTTTTTTTTTCTATAAAATAAAAATCCAATTATAATTATCCCAATACCTATAATCATCAGAAGTTCACCTGCATTCCAAAACCATATTAAGAATTCCATTGGATTATTTTTCTATGTCTTCATCAAATATTTCATCTACTGGCACTTGTATACTATTGACCAGTTGATTTGTTTTTGCTGCAAGAGCTACAATATTTAAAAATTCTGAATGTTCGTCTTTAGTCATCCCAAGTTTTTTTGCTGCAGCTGTGTGTGAGTGTGTGCAATACGAGCAATTATTTGTTATAGAGACTGCCATATAAATCATTTCTTTAGTTTTATTTGGAATTATGGTTTGTTTAACCATTAAATCTTTAACATCACTCCAAACTTTTTTTAGTAATTGAGGGTCGAATGCTAAATATTTCCAAAAATTACCTATATAAGTTGTGTTTCTTGATTGTTTAATATCTTCAAAGACTTCCTTTATAATTGGATGATTATCATCATCAGTTCTTTTAATTGTGCTCACCAGTGGTTCCTTTCTTTATTATAATTGATATATAGTCATTAAATCATAATATCCCTTTTGTTTTGATAAATTTTATAAATAAAAATTCAAATTTATTAATATTTGGCTTTCTAATAGCATTCGCATCAGGATTTGGACAAACATTTTTTATCTCTCTTTTTAGTGAAGATTTTAGAGAAACATTTAACTTAAGTAATACTCAATTTGGTAGTCTGTATTCAATAGCTACAATTTTAAGTGCGTTAACTATTATATGGGCTGGCAAACTTATAGATACGGTCTCTCTTAAAAAATATACTTTAGCAATTGTATTAGGTCTTTCGATAACATGTTTTTTTGCAAGTATTGTGTTTAATGTAATTCTTCTTTTTTTTGTAATTTATTTTTTAAGACTTTTTGGACAAGGGCTTATGGGACACACCTCAAGAACAACCATGGCAAGATACTTTAAAGCTAATAGAGGAAAAGCATTAGCTATATCTGGATTTGGTTTTTCTTTTGGTGAGATGATCTATCCATTTGTAGTAGTAATTTTAATATTAACTTTTGGCTGGAGAATTACCTGGTTTAGTTCATCTGTATTTATAATAATATTTTTCGGAGTATTTTTATACTACCTATTAAATAAAAATAATTTTAAAAGTGAAACTGGGTTTGAGAATGAAGATATACAAAATTCATTTTCATGGAGAAGAAGAGATGTCTTAACAGATCTTAAATTTTATCTTTATTTACCTCTCACATTATTTATGTCATTTACAGTAACTGGTTTTTTATTTCATCAAGTTTTTATTGGTCAATTAAATAATTGGACAATGTTAGATATTGCACAAAGTTTTATTTTTTATGCAATCTGTGGAATTGGTGGTTCATTAGTTTCTGGTTTGTTAGTCGATAAATTTTCTGGTAGGAGTGTAATAACATTTCACTTAATTCCCATGGCTTTAATATTTATTGTGATGTTATTTTCAAATCATATATATGTATTATATCTTTACATGGCAGGTCTAGGATTATCAAATGGCTTTACTGAAAATATGTCTAATTCTTTGTGGGCAGAAATGTATGGAGTCAAAAACCTAGGTGCAATAAGGGCCCTTTTAACATTTTTTGGTGTTTTGGCCTCAGCAGCCTCCCCTTTCTTATATGGATTGATATTGGATGAGACAAATTCGATAAACACCTTGATCTATATGAGCCTTGCCTTAATAATTATTTTTTCTTCTATGAGCTTTATAGGTAATAAAATTAAATAAAATAACCTTTTTTAAAAGCCTCAATAGCTATCAAAGCACATCCTTTAGCATCTGATAATGCATCGTGATGATTTAATGGAATTCTTAAATTTTTACATACTGTATTTAGTTTATTGTTTTCAAATTCCCAATATTTTCTTGCGATTATAACGGTATCTTTAAATTCTTGTTTAGGTAGGTCGATATTATAAAAATAACAACATGAGTGAAGGACAGATCGATCAAAAGGGGCATTATGTGCAAAAAAGTAATCAACAGCTGATAATTCACTCTTAATTTGGCGCCACACTTTATCAAATGTTTTAGCTTTCTTTAACATATCCCATGTTAAACCATGAATATCTGTAAAATGAACTTCAGGTTTAGGTGGTCTTATTAAATGGGAGACTTTTTTTATGATTTTAGTTTTATTAAATATTACATATCCAATAGCACATGCTGATGTTCTCTCACTTGTGGCTGTTTCAAAATCTATGGCTGCAAATAATTGCATTAAAATAATTGATCAATTTGATTTTGATATTTTTTTTGTACTTCATGTCTCCTAACTTTCATTGTCGGAGTCATTAGATTATTTTCAATACTAAAAGGCTCATCAATAAAGATAAACTTTTTTATTTTTTCTGGTTGAGTTAAGTCTTTATTTACTTCATCAATATATCTTTGAATATCTTCATCACTAGATTTACTCTCTGAGTTTAATACTAATAATGCTGCAATATAATTCTTTTGTTCACCAAAGACACAGGCTTGTTCTATCTCAGGAGATAAAGTTAATAGATTTTCAATCTTAGATGGTGCAATATTATCACCTCCAAGAGAAACTATTATATCCTTTTTACGATCTGTAATTTTAAGATAATTGTCCTCATCAAATTCACCAATATCCCCCGTATGGAGCCAGCCATCTTTTATTGTTTGCTCAGTAGCTTCTTTATTATTCCAATAGCCCAGCATAAGGTTCTCCCCTTTAACTAATATTTCACCATCTTCTGCTAATTTAACTTCAACTCCAGGAAATATAGGACCAACTGTATCGACTTTTACTTTATTTAATAAATTGCAACTTACAACTGGTGAGGTTTCTGTTAAGCCATAACCTTGTAAAGTCTTTAAACCAAGGGCATTAAGAGCCTCCCCTACTTGACTATCAAGAGGTCCTCCACCCGATATGAAAGCCTCTAATCTGCCACCAAAATTATTTTTTACTTTTTTTCTGACTAATTTATCTAATATTAGGTTAATTATATTTTCACTAAAACTTAATTTAATATTTTTAAATTTTTTTGTTCCTAGCTGGATAGTCTTATTAAATAAATTTTGTTTAAAATTAGACTGATTTTTCAAATTAATCTTCATTTTTGCATGGAGATTATTATAAAATCTTGGAACTGCAGTCATTATATGAGGTTGTGCAATTTTTACTGTAGGCAGAAGTGTTTCAATACTTTTATTATAAAATACTTTTGCTTCTAAAATAATCTGAACAAATTGAACTGCATGTTCATATGAATGAGATAAAGGTAACCAAGTAAGAAAGGTTAAATCTGGACTCTTTATAGTTTTAAGAAGTTCATACGCTCCTTCACAATTACTTAATATGCCACCATGACTTAAAATAACACCTTTCGGTAATCCTTGTGTACCTGACGTGTAAATAATGCAAGCTGGATCTTTGCGCTTAATTTCTTTAATTTTTTCTCTGTTATTATCATTATTGTCATCTGTTAAGTCATTTAAAAATACTAAATTTGAAATTGAATTATTTTCAAAATAATCAAAACATAAGATAAATTTGAAATTATATCTAACTTTTTCGCTGGCAGTTATAATTGTCTGAAGTAAATTTTTATTTGAAACTATTAAACCAACAGGCTGAGAGTCATTTAAAATATGCTCAAAATCTCTTGATGTATAAGTTGTATAGTTGGGGACACAAATAAGTTTATTAGACATTATAGCGATATCAGAGGCCATCCATTCAGGTCTATTTTCTGAAACCAATAAAACTCTCTCTAATTCACCTAAATATTTGTTTGCTAAAAAATTGTGTATTTTCGTTGTTAGATTTTTTGTCTCTAACCAACTCATTGAGGTAACTTGATTGTTTGAGTCGAGTTTTAGTAAGTGTTGATTATTTTCGTTCTTATCTGCTTGAAAATAAAATAATTCTGGAAGATTATTAAATTTATTCATAATTAATTATAGTTTCATAAAACTCATCCATCTTATTCATTAAATTTTCATCATAAGTTACTAAATGTTCATTCTCATCAACGAAATAGCTACTTTTAGGTGAATTTGCTAATTTGTACATTTTTTCACCCATTCTAAATGGAACAATATCATCCCCTGTGGCGTGCATAATAAATATAGGGGAAATAACTTTTTTAATCTTTTTATCACTTAAATACTTATCTTTAAGCATAATTGAAACAGGAAGGTATGGATAATGAAATTTAGCAGCATCAATCATTGAAGTAAATGGAGCCTCCAGAATTAGACCCTTAAAATTATTATTCTGGGCTATTTCTATACTAACAGCAGTTCCTAAAGATTCTCCATAAATAATGATGTCCTTTTTAGAAATATTTTTTTCTTCAAGCCATTTTATAGCACTTCTAGCGTCATCATATAAACCATCCTCAGTAGGTTCACCATCATTACCACTATATGATCTCCAAGAAATAAGTAAAATATTTTGGTCATATTTTGATAACTTGTTAATTTTATAAAATCTATTTTCAATAGGACCAGCATTACCGTGAAACATTAGTAATGTAGTTTTAGTATTAGATGGATGTTTATAAAAAATTGACCTTAATTTTATATTTGAGCTATTTTCAATAAATACTTGTTCCGCAGGAATGATTAGTAATTCATCATCATAATTATCAATTTGAGGGACATAAAGAAGAGATCTTTGTTTTGTATAAACATAAAAGATAATTAAAAGATATATAAATAGTAATATTAAGATAATCTTGATTGTTAATGAGTAATTCATTTTATTCTGTAAATAAACTTATCAAAATATCCTTGGGCAGATTTAGGAAATTTTTTCAATTTAGAAAAATTAATTTTTGATTTTTTATATTTATAAAAAATATGGCCGATAGAAGGTATATTTTTATTTAAGGTACCTGTTGATATTGAGATATAATCATCTGAAGATTTTTTTTGAAAAAATAATGAACTTCCACAAATTGAACAAAAACCTCTTTTATAATGCTTACTAGAAACAAACCATTTTAAAGTTTTTTTACTTTTAAAATTTAGATTTTCTTTTTTTACTTTTGTATAAGAACTAAATTCAGCATTTGAAGCCTGGCACATCTGGCAATGGCAAAAAACTGAGTATCTACATTCATTTTTAATCTCAAAGGTAATTTTCTTGCAAAGACACGAGCCTTTAATTTTTTTCATTTATTCATCATTTTGTGCTTTGCTAAAGATATTCCGTTTTTTATTTTAAAATCATATGACTCCTCAAATGATGATAATTGCCAACCAGAAAGTCTATTTTTTAACTCGGAAATATTATTTATTTTCCATTCATTTGTCGTATTTTCGTCTTTCCATATCGCTTTTTCTTCAGAAGTTCTAGCACAGCCATAACAATATCCGGTAGATGGATCTGTTTTGCATATTGATATACAAGGTGAAATAATTTTTTCCACCAACATATTATATCCAAATAAACCCTAATATCATTGAAAATTATTTTTAAAATTGAATTAAAAAAATGCTAATTGAAAAATTAAAAAATTATTGTAGTTTGATGCAACGTTCCGCAGTAGCTCAGCGGTAGAGCATTCGGCTGTTAACCGACAGGTCGTAGGTTCGAATCCTACCTGCGGAGCCAATTTCTTATGAACTCCAAACATTTCTTATCTACTTTATGTCTCATAGTAGCATCAATAATTTGGGGTACTGCATTTGTAGCTCAAACTACAGGAATGGAATTTATTGGTCCACTAACTTTCACAAATATGCGTTTTTTAATTGGTGGAATAATAGTTTTACCTTTTGTTTTTAATGAAATTAATAAAATTAAAAATCTGAAAAATAAAAAAAAATTTTTATTCGTGGTTCTTTTAACTGGTTTAAGTTTATTATTAGGAACTTACCTTCAACAATACGCTTTACAGTATACTAAAGTAGGGAATGCAGCTTTCTTAACTATATTATATGTTCCTTTTGTTCCTATAATATCTAGATTATTTTTAAAAAAGAAAATTCATTGGAGTATTTGGCTATCTGTATCAATATGTCTCTTAGGTTCTTATTACTTAACTCTTGAAAATAGTTTTGAAGCACAATTTGCTGATATACTTGTAGTTGTATGTGCTTTATTTTTTGCAATACACTGCATTTTAATTGATGAATACTTTGAAATTATAAACGCACCATTTACTTTGGCTTCATCTCAATTTCTATTATGTTTTTTTTATAGTTTGCCTTTTATATTCATTTTTGAAAATCCTACTATAGATGGGATATCAAAAGAAATATTTGAGCTTTTATATGTCGGTGTAATGTCAAGTGGGATTGCTTATACTCTACAAGTTTTTGGTCAAAGGTATGTAAAACCTTCTACAGCAGCAATTACATTTTCTCTTGAAGGAGTATTTGGATCGTTAGCAGCTTGGGTTATTCTTTCTCAATTTTTGACAAATGTTCAGATTTTTGGCTGTTTTTTAATACTTATTGGTGTTCTATTAGCACAACTTTTACCTTTAATTAATAAAGAAGCGGCTTTAAATAGGTTTTATAGTGAATAAATAATCCTACATTTTATCTAACAAATACAATAAAATTCTCCATTATGAGTGAGGATAGTAAATTTTTTTTAAAAGACAGTGATGTGCCAAAACAGTGGTACAACCTGGGAGCGGATTTAAAAGAGCCTATGAGCCCACCCTTAAATCCAGGAACAAAACAGCCAATAGGTCCAGATGACTTAGCACCTTTATTTCCCATGGAATTAATAATGCAAGAAGTTACCCAAGAGAGATATATTGATATTCCGGGGCCAGTTTTAGAGGCTTACAGTCGTTGGAGATCTACGCCTCTAGTAAGGGCCAGAGCTTTAGAGAAAGCATTAGATACACCAGCCAGAATTTATTACAAATACGAAGGGGCCAGTCCATCAGGGAGTCATAAACCGAATACTGCATTAGCTCAGGCTTTTTATAATAAAGAAGCAGGTGTAAAAAAAATAGCAACTGAGACCGGTGCAGGTCAATGGGGAACAGCATTAAGTTATGCTGGAGCCGTATTTGGAATAGAAATAAAAGTATTTATGGTAAGAGTAAGCTATGATCAAAAACCTTATAGAAGAGCTATAATTGAAAGTTACGGTGGTAGTGTTGTAGCTAGCCCATCAAATGAAACGAATTCAGGTAGAGCCATACTTGAAAAGGATCCTAATAGTTCAGGTTCACTAGGTATAGCCATATCAGAAGCTGCAGAAGTTGCTGCTACAAATGATGATACAAAATATGCATTAGGTAGTGTGCTCAACCATGTTTTAATGCATCAATCCATTATTGGGCAAGAAGCACTACTACAAATGGAAATGGCTAATGATTATCCTGATATTGTTATAGGTTGTACTGGTGGAGGAAGTAATTTCTCAGGTTTATGTAATCCTTTTTTAGGGAAAAAATTTAGAGGAGAACAAGATGTTCATGCTATTGCAGTTGAGCCATCTTCTTGTCCTTCTTTAACAAAAGGTAAGTATTCCTATGACTTTGGTGATACTCTAAAATCTGCACCATTGCTGAAGATGCATACATTAGGCTCTGATTTTATGCCATCACCCACGCATGTAGGTGGACTAAGGTATCATGGAATGTCTCCAATGCTATCGCATTTAGTTCATAATGGCCATATGGAACCTCGAGCTTATGGTCAAAAGGAGTGCTTAGAAGCCGGTATACAATTTGCCAGAACTGAGGGCATTATGCCTGCACCTGAAGCTACTCACGCGATTAAAGGTGCTGTTGATGAGGCCCTTAAGTGTAAAGCCGAGGGTAAATCAAAAGCTATTTTATTCAATCTTTGTGGGCATGGTCATTTTGATATGCAAGCATATATGGATTATTTTTCAGGCAATCTTGCTGAAGATAAATTCGATACTGAAGCTTTTGAAGAGTCTATGGCATCAATACCTGCTGTAAATTAATTTACATTAGGTAGATCATCAAAATTTGATGTGTATGCGGGACTTAAGTTTTGTCGTCTAGTTATGTAAAACTTTTCGTAATTTTCTTTGGCAACACAAATAGTCCCGCTTCCATATCTGTTATTTAGATTATCAAATACCTTATTTACCCTAATCTTTTTTAAAATACTTTCTTCTGATTGATGAAAAAATAAATCTCTATTGTATTCTCCCTCTGGAGTTAAGTCTGAGAGTAAAACACCTGCTTTTTTATATTTAATTTCTGGTCGATAAATAGATTTTAGCGCCTTTATGGCAAATTTAATCGTCTCAAATAAGTCATTTGATGGAGATATAAAATCATAAGTTCGAGCTGCATGGTATTGTTTATTATTGTTGTTAAATTTATTTGAACGAATAAATGTAGTAATTTTTTTTGCCTGCAAACCATCAGATCTAATCTTTTCTGAGGCTCTAGTAGCATAAGATATTATTCTTTTCTCTAAATCATGAAAACTGGTTACATAATTTTCGAAAGATCTTGATACTCGACATTGTTTTTTTGGCTCAGATCTCTCTACTATTGGTATACATATTTCACCATGTAGTTCTCTATAAGTTCTCTCTCCCACTACTCCTAGGTGTTGCCTAACCCACCTTGGGTCTGTTTTGTATAGATCGTATGCGGTGTAGATACTATTTTTTTGAAGAAATTTCTCTATCCTAGCTCCTATTCCCCAAATATCACCCACCCCTAATACCTTTAGGGATATTTCTATTTGTTTTTGATTTATAATTTCTACTACTTGGGATCCCAGTTCATCTTTTTTAGCTAGATGGTTTGCTACTTTTGATAAGGTTTTATTGTTAGCTATTCCTATACTTACAGGTATGCCTATCCACTTCCTTATTATTTTTTTTATTCCTTCTGCTCTTGAAACAAAACTTCTCTCTGAATATTTATTTAATATTAAAAAAGCTTCATCTATAGAATAAACTTCCAATCTATCACAATGCTCTTTTAATACTCCCATTACCCTAGATGAGATATTTCCATATAAACTGTAATTTGATGAAAACACATATACTGGATATTTTTTTATTATTTGTTTTATCTCAAAGAAAGGCACTCCCATTTTAATTCCTAATTTCTTAGCTTCAGAACTTCTAGCTATGACACATCCATCATTGTTTGATAGAACTACGATAGGTTTTTTACTTAAATCAGGTTTAAAGATAGTCTCGCATGAGGCATAAAATGAATTACAATCTACTAGGGCTACTATATTCATTATTTGATAAATTGATGAATAGCACTAGTAACAACTCCCCATATTTCTAATTCTGCGTACTCTGATATTAATATATTTTTATATAATGGGTTCTCAGCTTTTAGGATAGCAGAGCCATCTGTCTTGATAACTAGTCTTTTGACAGTTAAGCTTCCCTCAAATATAGCTATTACTATATCTCTACTTTTAGCTTCTAAACTCCTATCCACAACTAATATGTCACCATCATTAATTCCAGAGTCTACCATGGAGTCACCGCTAGCTCTCATTAGAAAAGTTGATAGGTGATTTTTGATCAATAGTTCTGATAAGCTTAGATTATTTTCTATATAATCATCAGCTGGGGATGGAAATCCAGCTGAAATCTTAGACAAAACATAAGGTACAGACTCAAGGTTGTTGTCCTTATCAGTTTTTGCTTGGATATTTTTGTTCATATTTTGTTCTTTTATAAACTATAATAGACCCTAAAGGAATAAAAAAAATTTTTAAATAAAACTTATTATTCGTCGCTATGTGAATTTATTTTTTGGTTAACAATAGCAAGTTGCTCACATAAAGACTTAGTATGAGAAATGAAAACATATAAAACTAAATACAGAGATATAAAAATCAATATAAAGTCTAAATTAATTAAGTTAGGTGTTTTTAGAAAGATCTTATTAATGAGTACAGAACCTATAAAACTGGTAACAAAGGGTGCCAATCTTGAAAAAATAAGGAAATTACGAATTAGTATATTCCTTTGGCTGTATAAATTTGTGTTATCTTCCATAAATATAAACTAAGGTAAATATATTAGAAAATGGGTAAAATTAAAGCAATCAATATTAGCAATCTTGATGGAGAAAATACTTTTTATATAAATCAAGCAATCTTAAACAAAAATAAGGGTATTGTTAATGACAGATATTATGGCAATTTTAAGAATAGTTACGAACAGGTTACTTTTATAGAGTCTGAAAAAATTGATGATTTTAACAAAAAAATAAAAAAAAAGTTAGACTATAAAGATTTTAGAAGAAATATAATTACATCAGGTATTAGCTTGAACAAATTATTAAATAAAAAAATACAAATTAATAATGTAGTTTTTAAAATACATGAGTTATGTCAACCATGTAAATATCTTCAAAATAAATTAGAAGTAAAAAATCTAGTTAAACTTTTAGCATTTAAAAGTGGAGTGCGTGCAGAAATATTGATATCTGGGGAGATTTCAATAAATGATCAGATTAAAATAATAAAATAGTTACTCCCAAATATCGAAAAAGTTTCTTGTTTTACCTGGTGTCAAAATCGATAGTGGATTAAATATGAAGTCTGTTTTATTTCCATTCTTTATAACTTTAAAGTCTGCAGCTAAAAGACTCTCTTCAACATTTTTCCCAAATAATTCTTTAACAAAAGGTATATTTTTAAAATTTTGTTCAAATAAATATAAAGGACCATAAGTTCCATTTAATGATGCTACTTTTTCGGACGGATTAGCCTCTCCTTTAAAGGAGAAAGCAACAGTTCCACCTAACATTAAACCGTGATCAAAACTGAATATTTTTCCTTTTCTATAAATAGGAACTTCTAAATAATTAAATTCATCTTGAGTATTTTGTAATACTGAAAAAATATCCAACATTCTTGAGGTAAAAAGTAAATTGTAAAACTTTGAGTCTTTATCAATGCTAAAATCTTTAACTTTAATTTTTAAATCGTAATCATTAAATTTTCTAAAATTTCCTTTTCCAATTAATGCGCCACCATTCATATTTTTGGTTATTTTTTGTGCATAGAAAAATTGTCCTGCATTTTTAGAAAATAAATAAATTTGCTTATTTCCATCATGTTGTGGAAGAATTGATAATTCAAATTCTTTTTTTCCATCATAAAACATCATAGACTCAAAGCCTTTATCGTATATATAATTTAATTTATTAGAAAAAAGAGAGTATTCGTCTGAAATTGTCATCTCAGATATTTCCCAATTAAAATTTATTTTTTTATTTAATTTTTTATTTTTTTGTGGTTTTGGGAAAGATTTTTTAAAATTATCAAATGATATGCTATCAGTATTTAAAATAATATAAATTTCATTATTGTGATAATTAATTAATCCAAAATTTCTCTGACCATTGATTTTAATATCAAATTTTATTTCCTTAATTAATTTATCTTCAAAATCGAGTTCTAATAAATTATCACCTTTTTTAAAACTGAAATCGTATGCAAATAATTGTAGCGGAATTAGAAATATAATTAAAAATTTATACATCTATTAATGTTGACTCTAAAAAATCAAAAATTTCACCGTCTAAAACACTTTCAGCATTTGATGTTTGATAATTAGTTCTTAGGTCTTTAACCATTTTGTATGGGTGAAGGACATACGATCTTATTTGATTGCCCCACCCTATCTGTTTTTTACTGCTCTCTTCTTTCATTTTTTGTTTATTTTTCTTATCAATTTCAATTTCATATATTCTAGATTTTAACATCTTCATTGCAGTATCTCTATTACGATGTTGTGATCTTTCACTCTGGCTTTGGACAACAATATTGTAACTTAAGTGTGTTATTCTTACTGCACTGTCTGTTGTATTAATATGCTGACCACCTGCGCCTGATGCTCTAAATGTATCGATTCTTATGTCTTTATTGTTAATTTCAATTTCAATATCATTATCTATTTCTGGATATACCCACACACTTGAAAAACTAGTATGCCTTCTTTTATTTGAGTCAAAAGGTGAAATTCTTACAAGTCTGTGAATACCTGATTCATTTTTCAAATATCCATAACATTTGAAACCAGATAACAACATTGTTACTGATTTAATTCCAGCTTCTTCTCCTTTTTGGAAATCAATAATTTTAAATTTATATTTATTTTTTTCAGCAAAACGTTGATACATTCTAGACAACATTTCAGCCCAATCTTGACTTTCTGTGCCTCCAGCACCAGCGTGTATTTCTAAATATGCGTTACAGTCATCTGTTTCTTGGTTTAAAAGTGATTTAATTTTTAATTTCTCACAATATTTTTTTAGTTCATATATCTTATGAACTAATTCATTGATCTCATTATTATCTAAGGACTCATATATTTGAATAAACTCTTTAAAGTCATTAAATTGATTTGATACATAATCAAAGCTTCTTATTGTGTCTTGACATTGTTTAAGTTTTTCTTGTGATTTGTTAATTAAATTTATATCGTTCCAATTAACAGGATTTGTAATTATATTATTTAAGTTATCGATTTCCTTAATTGTTTTTTCGTAGTCAAAGACTCCTCCTTGTGAGGTTTATCAAAGACTCTATTTTTTTAATTAAATTTAATAATTCAAATTTATCCATTAATTTATTCCACCGATACTCTCGATTTTGTTTATATCATCTATTATTCTAAGTTGTTCTTTTGTAAAATAATCAATAATTGTATTTTGTCCATCAGAAATGTCACCACTATCAATATTTACTTTTTTAACAATAAGGTCACTTGGTATAACAAATTTATCGTCTGTTTTTATATTTTGTAAAAGATAATTTTCAATAATTGTTTTAAAAACAGGCAATGCTACAGATGATCCTGTTTCCCTATATCCAATTGACTTGGGATTATCATAACCAACATAGATACCTATTACATATCTAGGAGTGAGTCCAAAAAACCATAAGTCTTTACTTTCATTTGTTGTTCCTGTTTTTCCAGCCAAAGGGTAGTCTATTTTATTTAAAGACTTACCTGTTCCTCTTTCTACAGCACCCTCAAGAATATTTAAAATTTGAAAAGATGTTTGTGGAGATATTACTTTTTCATTCTGAGACTCTATAATTGGTATTCTGTATGACCTATCATCTGCTGAAAATAAACAATAAATGCATTTAAAATAATCATTATTAATAATTAGCTCACCTTCGTTAGATACTACTTTTTTAATTATCGTGGGTTCAACTAGGTATCCTCCGTTTAAAAAAATTGAATATGATTTTGTCAAATTTAATAAATTATTTTCTACTGCACCAAGTAAAGTTGAGTAAACATCGGTATTTAAATTATTATCATAAAAATTTATTTTATCTAAAAATTCATTGACAGAATTTAATCCTAAATCTAACCCAATTTTTAAAGTTACTAAATTATTAGAAGTTTCTAAAGCTCTTCTAAATGTCAATTCTCCATATGATTTATTAGAATAATTTTTTGGCACCCATACTGGTAAATCTTTTCCCTGATCCAAGAGAATATTGGAGTCCAATATCTTAGTGTTGGGTAAAAATTTTTTTGTTTCTAAAGCCTTTGCATATATAAAAGGTTTTATTGAAGAACCTGGTTGTCTATATGCCTGAGATGCTCTATTAAAATTACTAATCTTATAATTAACACCTCCAACCATTGATATGATATCACCATTGAAAGGATCCATAATGATTACGGATCCATTTATTTCATGTAACTGAACAGCATAATAAGAACCTTCAAAATTAGTAACGAATATGAAATCATTTAAATTTAAATAGCTAATAGGAGAGGTTTTTTTTGGTCCATATATATTATCAATAATGTTTAATTTGATTAATTCATTTGTTTCAATTATTAATAGTTCAATAAAATCAGTATTTTTACTAACAACCTTAGCTACATGCCAGTGTTCATTTTTAACTTTTGAAATATCTTCAATATTTTTATAGCTCCCTTCCCAGTTTCTATATTTTCTCTCAAATATTGCTAAATTATCTAATAAGGATTTTTCTGAAATCATTTGTAGTTTTTGGTCAATAGTAGATTGTATATAAAATGCATTTTCATTAAATGAGTGTGTGTCTAAATATTTCTGTATAAAATCAATCTTGTAATCGGATTGATACTTTTTAATATCTCTCAAAGAAAGATCTATCTTTAAATTTGAATAATAATTAAATTGTTCTAGAGTTATAAATTTATTTAACTCCATCTGTTTTAAGACATAATTTCTCCTATCAAGAGCTTTTTGATAATTTTTTTCAGGATCATAGTTATTTGGACCTTTTGGTAAAGCTGCTAAATAAGCATACTCATGTATATCCAAATCAAATATTGATTTATTGAAATAATTTAATGAAGCTGATGCTACACCATAAGATCGTCTTCCAAAATAAATTTCATTTAAATATAATTCAATTATAAACTCTTTAGAGTATTCTTTTTCTATTCTTAGAGACAATATTAGCTCTTTAATTTTTCTTGAAATAGTTTGGTCTCTATTCAATAATATATTTTTTACTAACTGTTGTGTAATTGTAGATGCACCAACATAATTGTTACTATTTTTTGAATAAATATTTTTCAAATTTATTAAAAAAGCATTTGCTATACCTTTGATATCAAATCCCTGGTGTTTAAAAAATGTTTTATCCTCTGCTGAAATAATTGCATTAATCATATTTTTAGGTATATCCTCAAAATCTAGGTAAAATCTATCTCTATTGCCTACATGATACATGAGATCATAATTTTCATCATAAATTTTAGTTATTTCATTTGGGAAATATTGAGATATATTGTGATCAGGCAAATCTTGTTGAATATTCCATAAATATAGAATTATTATGGATATGCCTAATACAGAAATTATAAAAATGTACTGTAAATATTTAAAAAGTTTCATTTTATTTAATAACCAAATTATTAATAATTTATTATATCAAAAGGATTTTAAAAAATGTCTAAAAGAATTTTTATTGATGGAAATATCAATGACGAATTATCAATTATTGCTGCCGATGGGCAAGAAATCAACTATTTTGACTACTCAGACGATTTAGATACAAGTAAGAAAAATAATATATATCTTGGAATTGTATCAAGGGTGGAACCCTCTCTCCAAGCTGCTTTTATTGATTTTGGATCAGAAAAAAAAGCTTTTTTGCCTTTTGATGAAATTCATCCTAGCTATTTTAAAATACCCCATAATGAAAAAATATTTACTAACAATAGTGAAAAAAATTATGATATTGATGAAGAAAAAGAAAGTAAAAAAAATTTTTTATCATTTTATCGTAGATATAAAATTCAAGACGTTATTAAGAAAGATCAAGTTTTATTAATTCAAATTGTAAAAGAAGAAAGAGGCACAAAGGGGGCAGCGATAACTACATTTATATCTTTACCTGGTAGGTACAGTGTTTTATTGCCAAATAATTCCTCAACAGGTGGTGTTTCTAAAAAAATATCAAATCCGCTTGATAGAAAAAGATTAAAAAAATTACACGATAATTTTAATTTACCAGATGGTATGTCACTAATAATAAGAACTAATGCAATATCTGCTGAAGATGATGATATAGTTGCTGATTTTAATTATTTAAGAAAATTATGGACAAAAATAAGAGAAGATACACTAAAATCAAAAGCTCCTGTTTTAATTATAGAGCTAGACACTCCCATTATAAAAGTAGCAAGGGATTTTAATCAAAGAACTATTGAAGAAATAATTTTTTCAGATTTAAAAACAATGAAATTGTATAAAAAATTAGAAAAAGATTTTAGTGTTAAATCAAATAAAAAAATTAGTCATTACAAAGATAAACTCCCTCTTTTCGAAAGTTATGGTATTAAGAATCCGTTTAATAGTCTAACGCAAGATAATATATATTTAAAATCTGGAGGATATTTAGTTATAAATCCTACTGAAGCTCTTACAAGTATTGATATAAATTCTGGGCGATCAACATCCGAAAAAAACATAGAGATTACTGCATTAAATACAAATTTAGAGGCAAGTGATGAAATATATAAACAAATTCAATTAAGAAATATAGCCGGGTTAATTGTAATTGACTTTATTGATATGAATATAAATGCTAATAATTCAAAAGTTGAAAGAAAAATAAAAGAACTTTTCTATAAAGATAAATCAAGAGTTCAAATTACTAAAATATCTCAATTTGGATTGATGGAAATATCGAGACAAAGAATTGGTCCAAGTATCTATGAGACTTTCTATAATAAATGTAATTGTTGTGGTGGAAGTGGATTTAAAAAAACAGACTCAATAATTATACATAATATTATTTCAAATATTAAAGGCATAAACGCTATTGGCAATAAAGATCAAGTAGATATTGAAATTGATGAGGAATTTTATAATGAAAACTCTAAGAAATTACAAAATAAAATAAAATCAATCAATCTTACTTTTAAAATCAGTTTTATTGAAAAATCTATGCCTAAAGAAGTTTATGAATTTAATCAAGATTTAATCAATAAAGTAATAAATAATAATAAAGAAATTATTGAAAAAAATAAAATTGAAGACTCAAAGACAGAGAAGTCTTATAGAAGAAAAATAAAAAAAAAATAATTGAAAATTAAATCTAAGTATTTTTTAGTTATTTATTTTTTATTGAGCTTTAATCATTTATCTAGTTATGAAATTATCAGAGATCCTGTATTTGAAAATTATTTTTTTAACTTAAGTGAGGAACTAAATCTTAGTAAAGTAGGCACATACTTAGTAAGAGATAAATCTGCTAATGCTTTTGTAATTAATAATAATATTTATTTTACAACAGGTTTATTAAAATTAATAAATAATGAGGATACACTTAAAGCGATATATCTTCATGAACACGGACATATAATAAATAGGCACTTTCATACAAAAAAGATTAAAATTCAGCAGTCAAATAGTAAAAGCACTTTTTTTAGTTTATTTTCAGTTGGAATTGCAGTACTTACAGCAAATACAAATCTAGGTATAGGTACATCCATAACTCTAAATAGCAAACTTGTTGAAGAAATATCACAACATTCTGTGAACTTTGAGATTGAAGCAGATAATTTTATGATTAATAAAATTAAAAGACATAAAATTAATACTACAGAATTAATATCTTTTTTAAATCAGGTTGAGAGTCCGGCAAATAAGTATTTTAGAACTCATCCAAGGAGTGAAGATAGAATTAATAATTTAATAGATTTCAATCATGGTAGATCTATGAATTCTGAAATATTTAATTGGATAAAATCAAAGTACTCAAAAAATTCAAATAATAATGATTTTAATATTTTTTTTATTAATTTAGAGAGCGGTGTATTTGATCCTACAAAAAAAATAAACAAAATAGATGATTTGATTATTCAATACGAGGCTTATAAAAGGGGTTTTTTTATAGAAGATTGGTACTCTAATTTTCAAAATTTATTAGAAATTAATAAAAGCTCTTTTTTGAAAATAGAGTATATAAATTATCTATTAGATAATAATATTGAAAAAAAATACAACATTATAGACGATTTAAAATTTGATAAGAATATTATGAACGAATATTTTTATTATTATATATATGGCAAATATTACAATAAATTAGACTTAGATAACCTTTCAAACTTTTATTTTTGTCAATTTTATAAAACTATAAATTCTAAAAATAAAGCTGACTTTTTTTGTAAAAAATATGATATTAAAGATATTCCAACGTTAGATAAATCATATGCCTTATTTAAATAGAGAACAAATATTAGCACTGATAAACAAAAAAAAAATCTATTCAAATAAATCTTCAATAAGAGATCAAATACAACCTGCTTCACTTGATTTAACTTTATCAAATAAATGTTATAGAATTAAAGCTTCTTTTATTCCTAACAATATAAAAATTTCAAAAGTAATTAAAGAATTGTCACTAACAAATATAGATCTTAATAAGAGTAGTCTATTAGAAAAAAATTGTATCTATTTGTGTGAGTTAAATGAAAGATTAATTCTTCCATATGATATAATGGGAAAATCAAATCCTAAAAGTACAACAGGTCGTTTAGACATTTTCACCAGAGTCATAACTGAAAGTGGAAAAGAATATGACTATGTGGATTATAATTATAAGGGTAAGTTATATTTAGAAATTATTCCACAATCATTCACTATCATTGTAAAAAAGAACATATCTCTAAATCAAATTAGATTTTTTAGAGGAAAAAATAAAGATCGAGAAGTTAAACAATTTAATATATCAGTTTCAATAAAAAAAAATCAAATAACTGCTTATAAAGCTAAAAAAATCACATCAGCAATTGATTTAAATAAAGTTAAATTTTATAAAGCAAATAAATATTGGGAAAAAATTATTCCAAAAGAAAATTATTTTATTATCGAAAAGGATGAGTTTTACATCCTTAGATCTAAAGAAAAAATAAAAATAAAAAATAATCAAGCTGCAGAATTGGAACCTTTTAAAGATAGTTTTGGTAATTTTAGAGTACATTATGCAGGTTTTTTTGATCCTGGATTTGGTAATAACAAATATGGTACTCCTGCTGTTCTAGAATTACGTGCATATGATACACCCTTTATTATCAGAGATGGGCAACTAGTGGGTCAATTAAATTATTATAAAATTGACGAGATTAAAAATAATACTTATGGAATTAAAATTAAATCAAATTACTTTAACCAAAATTTGAAATTAGCAAAACAATTCAAATAGTTATATATAAGAGTTTTATTTTGTTATCTATTAGGTATATTATAAATTATGTTAGATAAAAAAATTAATGAAACAATTGATCTTTTAATTAAGAAAATTAAGGAAAATAATTTAGGATCGATTAAACTTTCAAATAAAACTAACATTATTGAAATATCTAATAATTCTTTAATAAATAGTCCAAATCAAAATACTCAAAAATTATCTCCCGTTAATGATCAAAAATCGGATAATAATAGTTCAAGTAATTTATTAACTATTGATAGTCCAATGGTGGGAATAATATACTTAACTCCTAAACCAAGTTCTCCTCCTTTTGCCAAGAAAGGGCAAAAGATAAAAAAAGGTGATACAATTTGCTTAATTGAAGCCATGAAGACCTTTAATGAAATAAAATCTGACAGAGATTGTACAATTAAGACAGTGATAGTTAAAAATGGGGAAGCTGTTGAATTTGGTCAACCACTATTTGAAATATTGTAATTGTTTAAAAAAATATTAGTAGCAAATAGAGGTGAAATTGCAGTTCGTATTATAAGGGCATGTAAAGAACTTAATATTAAAACAGTAGCTATTCATTCTGATGTAGATACTGAGGCAATGCACGTAAAACTAGCTGATGAAAGTATCTGTATAGGAGGCGCTCTACCTAACAATAGTTATCTGAATATTCCAAATATTATAAGTACTATTGATATAACAGGATCTGATGCAGTTCATCCGGGATATGGATTTTTAAGTGAAAATGACAAATTTGCTAAGATATTAAACACACATAAAATAAAATTCATTGGTCCTTCACCAAAATCAATCTTAGAATTGGGTAACAAAAGTAACGCATTGAAATTGGCAAGTGAATTTAAATTACCCATTCTAGGAAATAAAGACTCTAAAAATATAGAAGATACGAATGAAGCATTAAAAATAGCAAAAGAAATAGGTATGCCCATAGTTATCAAAGCTGCTTATGGCGGTGGCGGTAAGGGAATGAGGGTATTTAATAATGTTGAAGAAATAAAGATTTACTTCTCTCAATTAAAAGCTGAAGCAAAAAATTATTTTGGAAATGAAAGTATGTATGCAGAAAAATACTTAACAAATGCAAAACATATAGAATTTCAAGTAATATCCGATCCAAAAAATAATTACGCAGAAATAATTGGTCAAAGAGATTGTTCTATTCAACGTAAAAATCAAAAGATTATTGAAGAATTACCGTCAGATTTTGTAAAAATTAATAATTTAGAAAAAATTAAGCAAAATATAAAAAATTTATTACTTGAAAATAAATATGAAGGATTAGGAACCTTGGAGTTCTTATATCAGGATAATGAAATATTCTTTATAGAGATGAATACTAGATTACAAGTTGAACATCCTGTCACAGAGGAAGCATTTGACATAGATTTAGTGAAGTATCAAATCATGGTTGCCGCTGGCTATAAATTAGATTTAAATAACATAATAAAAAGAAATCACAGTATTGAATGTAGAATAAATGCAGAAAATGCAAAAGATTTTTCACCTAGTCCTGGTATTATAAAATTTATAAATGTACCAGGTGGTAGAGGAGTTAGGGTAGATACAGCCTTATACACTAATTACAAAGTTAATCCTCACTATGATAGTCTAATTTTAAAAATAATTTCAAAAGGCACAGATAGAAATGAATCTATATCAATTATGAAAAGAGCTTTGGATGAGATCATAATAGATGGAATAAATACAAATATAGATTTACATAAATGGATTTTAAATCAAAAGGATTTTTTAATTGGCTCATACAACACAAATTGGTTAGAAAAAAATATCAAAAGTTTTAATTAGCAATTTTTAAGTGAAATTTCATAAATCTTATTAGAGTACAAATTTAACTCATCAGTATATTTAAAAAACCAACCGATAAATATTTTATCGTTTTGTATAATTTTTAATAAAGCAGCAGTATCTATATACTTATCAAATTTGATATTTTTGCAAGAGACTAATTCAAAAGATAAATTTCTAAATTGATAAGAACTTGAAAATTCTAGCTCGTATTTTGATGAAGAAGATTTGTCAAGAATAAGAAGATTAATATTATCAATTTCTTTAGCTTGTAACTTATAAAAGATAATACTACTTAAAAATAAAACTATTAATAATTTCTTCCAAAGATACTGCATCAATATTATTGATCGTGAAGCCATTATTTTTGAGCGATTCATTACTATTTCCTAATTGTATTTCAATATATGGAGATCCAATAAAACCATTATTCGATATTTTGAATATAGAGTCATCAGGAATTATAATATTTTCTTCGATAGATGATGTAATTATTGCCATAAAATTTTCTTGATCTAATCTTATACCACTTACCTCCCCTACTTTTACTCCCTTAATTTTGACATCATTACCTATGCTAATATTACCTATATCAAAAAAACTAGAGTTAATTTCAATAGGAGTAGCTACATTATTAATATTTATCTTAGAGAAATAATAAAAAAAACAAAATAATGTGAGAATCAATATAAATAGTCCAACTATAAATTCTATATTTAATTTTTTATTCATTCATATCACTTAAATATCTAAGAAACATATCAATAGAGTAAGAGTCTTGGGTTTGATTAAAAACATATTGATTAGTCTTTTCAAAATATTTACCAAAACCTGGCTCAATAAACAGAGTTTTCTTTCCAAAAATACCGTCACTTCTGATTTTCAGAATTGAGTCTTCTGGTATGTTATATTTGTAATCAATGTACCCTTTTATGATAATCTCATTTGAAGAAATCATTATCTTATCTACATCTCCGACCTTTATACCAGCAAGTTTAACTTCAGTATCATTATTTACACCTTCAATATAATTAAAAGTAGCAACGAATGGAACAGCGTTATTATTTGAAGTATTAAAAAGTAAAAAAAGAATTATTAAAAAAATAAAAAAGATAATCCCAATTTTTGAATGATATCTTGAATTATAAG
Source organism: uncultured Alphaproteobacteria bacterium (assembly GCA_902591315.1). GTDB lineage: Bacteria > Pseudomonadota > Alphaproteobacteria > HIMB59 > HIMB59 > HIMB59. The sequence continues at coordinate 40,007 of CACJAI010000003.1, read as the reverse complement.
AGTCTATTTCTCTAATTATTTTGGATGCCAACTTTTGTAACCCTTTTCGATATTTTCTTTATGTTTTACAGAGTGTTTTTGAACCCTTCTTTTTACCAAACTTTCTTGATTATTTTTCTCAATATCAAAATTAGATATTTCATCAGAAGTATTGTGTAACCAATTATGATATTGTGTAGGTAAAGAGTCTGGACCAAAGCCAGAGGCATAAACTACCCATCTTTTTAAAGTATTATTCTTATCGTGATAATATTTATTACCTAGCGAATCTTTATGAACAAGATTACCATTAAAATAAGAATATATTTTAAAACCTAAAGACATGTTTAAGCATATCAAATTAATAACTATATGAGAATAATACTTATATTACTTATTTTAATAGTCAATTTATCACATCCTTTGCGCGCAAAGATTGCAAGTGTAATAGGAAATCCTCTTTCTCAAGAAATATATTTCGAAGTAAATAAAGATACTAAAAATTATCCTGCATCACTAACTAAAATAATGACTCTTTACATAATATTTAACGAATTAGCTGAAAAAAGGTTAAATTTAAATGATAGAGTTTACTTTTCTAAACATGCTACTTATCAACAACCATCTAAATTAGGTATTTCAGAAAATGATTATATTACTGTCGATGAATTAATTGACTCATTAATAATCAAGTCAGCAAATGACTCAGCTGTTGCAATTGCTGAAAAAATAGCAGGTAGTGAAAAAAAATTTATAGTAAAGATGAATGAATTTGCAGAAAAGTTAGATTTAAGAAATACCAATTTTGCCAATCCTCATGGACTACCAAATAAATCTAACCTATCAACTGCCTACGATATTTTTATACTTAGTTCAAATATTATTAATGATTTTCCTGAACACTTACATCGATTTAAAAAAATTAAGATTAAAATTAAAGGAAAAAATTATAATACACATAACACTTTATTGAAAAAATATGATCATTATATTGGTTTAAAAACTGGTTATACTAGAAAATCAGGTTTTCAAATATCACTGCTATCAAAAAATGATGATGATTATTTATTAGGTATATATTTTGGAGGAAATTCTGCTAAAGAGAGAAACAATAAAATTAATTTTCTAATGAATAAATATAGTAATACAAAAAAAATTAAGAATGAATATATTAAAAGAGAAACTTTAGAAAATAAAAAACAAAAAACTAAATCTTATATAGTTCAAACTTCATCATTTAAAAAAATTAGTAAGTCTAAAAAGCACATAATTTTACTAAAAAACAAAATAAAAATATTAAGAAGTTTTCAGCACCAGGTTGAAAAAAAGGGTAAATATTTTATTAGTTTTATAAATGTAGAAGATCAAAAACTTGCAAAAAATATTTGTGAAGAAATTAAATCAAAAAAACTAGACTGTTTGGTTAAAGCTAGTTAATTCATTTATGTCTAATGAATAAGTCTTTAGAATTGATATTAATTTCATTAATTCATCTTTAAATTTATCTTTTTCAAAATGCTCAAGTCTAAACACTATACAATTTTGTGTATTTGAAGCTCTAAGAAGAAACCAAAATTTTTCAGCCTCTAATCTTACCCCGTCTATTGTAATTAAATTCACACTACTATCATAATGTTTAGGTATATCTTCAATTATCTCTGCTAGAAGACTAAATTTAATTTTCTCTTCACAATATAATTTAATTTCTGGAGTAGAGAATGATTTCATATAAATACTGGTTATTTCATTAAGTGATTTGTTAGTATGATTAAGTATTTTAATTAATTTCAATGAGGCATATATAGCATCGTCGTAACCATAATATTTATATTTATAAAAAATATGACCGCTCATTTCACCTGCTATATCTGCATTTTTAGAGGATATCATTTCTTTAATTAATGAATGTCCTGTCTTTGACATATGAATATCCACACCGTTATTTTTAAGTGTATCAAAAATTATTTTACTACATTTAACATCTGCAATAGCTACTAAATCTTTTTTTTCTTTCAATAGATCAAGTGCTAAAAGTAAAAAAATAATATCTGAGTAAATTAATTCACCTTTGTTATCTATAATTCCAATTCGATCACCATCACCGTCAAACGCAATACCCAGATCAAACTGATTATCTTTTATATAATCTGATATTTGTGTAATATTTTTCTTTACAGTTGGATCAGGATGATGATTTGGAAAATTACCATCAATGCTCTTATTTAAAATAATATTAGTTCCTTTTATAGAATTAATGATTTTATCAATTATTGGCACAATGGCTCCATTTCCTAAATCCCAAACTATTTTAAGCTTATCTAAATTATTAAATTGTGAAATAATTTCCTCAGTATAAGGCGTAATTACGTCACTAAATGTTAATTCACCAAAAGTTGAGGACAAAGAGGGATCATCTATATCGTTTAAAGATTTTATCTTTTCTCCAAAAAAAGGTTTGTTATTAATAATTATTTTTAATCCATTATATTCTTTTGGATTATGTGAACCTGTAATCATAATTAAATTAGGAATACCTAGTTTTTTTGTAGCATAATAACTCACTGGTGTTGGTATTAATGAAATATCTACTATATCAACCCCATATCTTCTGAAGGTATCAATTAGATTATTTTTAATTTCTAGGGAGGATAATCTTCCATCATGTCCTATAATGATTTTTGGATTATTAATATTAGAAATTATTTTTGAGATTTTTTTTGCAATACTTCGTATGTCTTTTAATTTTAATGATTTTTTATAAATACCCCTAATGTCGTATTCTCGAAGTATTTCAATGTTGATCATCGAAGTAAACTATAAATTTAATATGTATGTTGCAATTGATAAAAATGATAAAAATCCAAATACATCTGTAAAAGTAGTAAGAACAATTCCAGAAGCCAAGGCTGGGTCTATTTTCATTTTGTTTATTGTAATTGGTATAATTATACCTACTAAACAAGCAAAGCCTAAGTTTATTAAAATGGCAAAGGATATCGCAATTGCCAATATAAGACTATTAAACCAATAATAAGCTATTAATCCCATTATTATAGAAAGTGCAAATCCATTGATACTTCCTATTAAAAATTCTTTAACTACTAATTTGATATAGTTTGAATTATTAATATCCTTTGTGGCGATAGCTCTAACATATATGGTCATAGCTTGTGTGCCTGCATTACCACCCATTGAAGCTACTATGGGCATCAAGACTGCAATCGCTATCATTTGCTGTAATTGGTCTGAATATATATCTATAACTAGAGATGCTAATATGGCTGTCAATAAGTTTAACCCAAGCCATATAAATCTTGAAGTAGCAGATGTAAAAGCGCCTTTATAAAAGTCATTTACAAATAAACCTCCCAACTTTCTCATATCATCTTCTGACTCTTCATGATCAATTTCAACAACATCATCAACTGTCATGATACCTATCATTTTATTATCCGAATTTACAACAGGCGCCGAAACTAAGCCATACTGTCTAAAGGTGTAGGCAATATCTTCAATTTTCTCATCAGATTTAATAATATGTATGTCTTTATAAATAATCTCTTTTAATTTTTTAGATCTTTTTGATCTTAGAACTCTTCCTGAAGGGACATATCCAACAGGAATATTTTGGTCATCTACAATAAAAATATTATAAAAATCTTTAGGACCTCTTCGGGTATTTCTTAATTGATCAATCAGTTCGCCAACAGATAAGTCTGACTTAATAGAAAGATAGTCTCTGTTCATTAGTCTTCCAGCAGAATTTTCATCATACTTTAAGCTTTCTTCAATTCTTTCTCTTTGCTGAGATCCAAGCTTGGAAAGTATCTGCACTAATTCTTTAGTCTCAAAATCACCAAGAATTTCAACTGCATCATCTAAATCCAGATATTTAATTAAATTAACCAATTGTTTATTGGGTATCATATGTAAAATATCATCACGTGTTTCTTCGCGTAAATAAGCAATAAAGTCAGGGTGAAAGTTTTTAGTATGAGTTTTTAATATTGATGACTGTAGTTCAATTGGAAGACTTTCAATACTATCTGCTTGATCAGCAGAATGAAGAGACTTTATAGACTTAATATACTCTTTTTTATTAAATTTTTGCATTTATATTATACATATGGTGCGGACGAGAAGACTTGAACTTCCACAGGATTTAATCCCACAGCGACCTCAACGCTGCGCGTCTACCAGTTCCGCCACGTCCGCAATTTATAGATTAATTAATAAACAATGATTGAAATAAAACAACTAAAAGGGCAAAAAAAATATCAAGAAGTTATAAAATTAATGAATAAACATATTCAAAAAATGTATGAAAATGTAAAAGAAGAAGAAATATGGTTCTTAGAACATCAAAATGTCTTTACTGCAGGAAGCTCTACACCAAAAGAATTTAAAATAGATGAAATAAATAAAATCCCGGTAATAAATGTTAATAGGGGTGGTAAGATAACGTTTCATGGTCCTGGCCAATTAGTCATTTATCCATTAATTAATTTAAAAAAAAGAAAGAAGAATATTATAGATTACATAAATTCATTAGAGGATATATGCATAAATGCATTCAAGAAAAGCAATATCAAACTTTATAGAAAAAAAGAAAAAAATAGAGGTTTGTGGGTTAAAAACAATAATGAATTAAAAAAGATAATATTTATTGGTTTAAGATACTCAAAGGGTGTCATTCATCATGGATTATCGATTAATTTTAATATTGATTTAGATAATTTTCAAAAAATTGATCCTTGTGGTCTTAATTCCAAAGATATAAGCAGCTTAAAAGAACTAAAAATAAATTATGATAAGGTGAAGATATATCAAGATCTTAAAGAAGAATTTATAAGAGTATTTTGTTAGGATTTATTTTGAATTTATAAAATTTGTCATCTAGTTGAAAAATAATTTTGTACGAACAAAGAAGCAGTTTATTAAATTTATTACCAGCGAACTTTTTATCACCAATAATAGGATTTTTGTTAAGATAGAATTGTAGTCTAATTTGATGTTTTTTTCCTGTAAATAGTTTAATCAAATAACAGTTATCGTAATTATTTAGTTGAATTTTTCTGTAAGCAAGTTTTAATTTTTTCTTATCAGAATTATAGTTAACCAACGTATCAGATTTTTTATTAAATTTAAAATTAGTTACTGAAATATAGTATTTTTTAATTTGATTATTTAAAAATAATGATGAAATTTTACTAGCGGTAATTCTATTTTTTGCGAAAAGCATGAGCCCCGAAGTATCTTTATCTAATCTATGAACTATATATAATTTATGCCCGATGACATTTTCATATATATCTTTTAATGAAATAAATACTTTAGATCCTCTTTGAACAGAATATCCATTGATTTTATTAATAGCTATAAAATCATCGTTTTGAAATATGATTTTATCTTTAAAAAACTTTTTTTTATCTTTAGTGAGTTTTATAGTATTTGATAAATCATTATTGATTTCAAATTTATAATATATATATACAACATCGCCCTTTATTAATGGGGAATTGGCTTTAGATTTTTTGTTATTAATTTTTATTTTGTATTTTCTAATTAATCTTTGTATTAAAGATAAAGGTAGAGACTCAAAATGTTGAAATAAAAACTTATCTAATCTTTTATAACTTTTATCTATCTTAACTTGCAAATCTAATACTGATCATATGAAATAAATAAAAGAAAATAAAAGATATAAAAATGTTGAGTGAAAAATATATTAATGCTTTTATAAAAGACTTATCTGAAACTAATGAAAATAGTTCAATATTGAAGGAAGATAGAGTAGTAAAACTCCCAAAAAAACCAATATATGCAAAAATATATAATGCACCATTAAATTTATTTAAAAAATATCCTGCCATAGCAGATCCAATAATATTAACTAATATAGTTGCTGCGGGTAGACCTAAAATATTGAAATTTAAGAGAGTGAGGAGGTAACGAAAACTAGATCCTAATATAGCACCTGTCAATAGCGCTAAATAAGATGACATAAATTATTATTTTACGAACTGAATGATACTTGTATGGGCAAAATCGCCGAACCTATTGCCTTTTTTGATAATACGAGTGTAACCACCATTTCTATTTTTTTGCTCTTTAGAAATTTCAGAAAATAATTTTTGACATGCTTCTTTATTATTAAAAAGCTTAGCCAATACATATTTTCTATTACTTAAATTATCGTTTTTAGCTTTAGTTACCAATTTCTCAATAAAGGGTCTTAGCTCTTTAGCTTTTTCAGTTGTGGTAGTTATAGTCTCGTGCTTAATAAGACTGATAGATAAGTTTTTTAATAAAGCTAGTCTATGTGAAGAAGTTCTGTTTAACTTTCTTTGTTTAAGTCCGTGTTTCATTATACTTTAAAAGGATCTTCGTATTTTTTTGATAACTCTTCTATATTTTCTGGTGGCCAGCCAGGTAAATCCATTCCCATAGATAAACTCATTGAAGATAATACTTCTTTTATCTCATCAAGTGATTTTCTTCCAAAATTAGGTGTTCTTAGCATTTCACCTTCAGTTTTTTGAACTAAATCACCTATGTAAAATATATTGTCATTTTTCAAACAGTTAGCTGATCTAACGGAAAGTTCAAGTTCATCAACTTTCTTAAGTAAGTTTTTATTAAACTGAGGTTCGTTTGAAGATTGTAATTTTTTTCTTTCATCTTCGGTAGGTTCTTCAAAGTTTATAAATGGCTTAAGTTGGTCTTGAAGAATTCTTGCAGCTAAAGCAGCAGCATCATCTGGGGATACAGTTCCATTAGTTTCTATATCTAAGATAAGTTTATCAAACTCAGTGTCTTGACCTATTCTTGAGTTTTCAACATTAAATGAAACCCTTTTAACAGGGCTGTAGGTAGCATCTAACATTATCTGCCCAACACTTTTATTTTCATTATCTTTATTTTTTTCAGCAGAAATATAGCCTTTATTAACATCTAGAAATATTTCTAAGTTTACTTCTCTATTTGAGTCCACATTCATAATAACTGCCTCTTTATCAATAATCTCTACCTCAGGATTTTCATCAAAATCAGAGGAAAGAACTTCTTTTGGACCTTTTACATTTAAGCTTAATTTTTGAGAGTGGTTACTTTTAGAGTTAAAGGTTACACTCTTAAGATTCATAATGATATCAGTAACATCTTCTCTTACACCCTCAATTGTTGAAAATTCATGAAGAACACCATTAATTTTGATGGAAGAAATAGCTGTACCTTGCAATGAAGATAAAAGTACTCTTCTTAAAGCGTTACCTAATGTAGTACCAAAACCTTTTTCCAAAGGTTCGATTACTACAGTTCCAAATTTCTTATTATCACTAATTTTATAGTCAACTTTGTTTGGTTTGACTAAAGTAATCCAATTATTTTCTATCAATTTTAACTCCTATAAATTTATTTTATACTCTTCGTTTCTTTTTTGGTCTGCATCCGTTATGTGGAAGCGGTGTAACATCTTTGATGTTATTAATGATAAATCCAATATTTTGTAGAGCTCTAAGTGCCGACTCTCTACCAGAACCTGGGCCTTTCATAAGAACGTCAAGTTTTCTTAAACCAATGTCATAAGCTTTTTTTCCTGCAGCATCTGTAGCTATTTGAGCAGCATAAGGTGTTGATTTTTTTGATCCTCTAAAACCCATGGAACCACTAGAGGACCATGATACAGCGTTTCCACTTATATCAGAAATTGTTACTATTGTATTGTTAAAGGAACTTTTAATATGAACAACACCATTTTGACCAAAATTTTTTTTTGATTTTTTTTTATCAGATGTTTTTTTTTCGTTTTTTGTCATGAAACTTTATTTAGTTACTTTTTTCTTTCCTGCAATAGCCACAGCTTTACCTTTTCTTGTTCTAGCGTTTGTGTGTGTTCTCTGGCCTCTGGTTGGAAGTTGTTTTCTATGCCTCAAACCACGATAACATCCTAAATCTTTTAATCTTTTAATATTTTGAGATACTGTTCTTCGAAGATCTCCTTCTACAGTAAAATTTTCATCTATAGACTTTCTTATTTTAGAAATTTCATCCTCAGAAAAATCTTTAATCCTCTTAGTAGGATCTAAACTATTTGCTTTTAAAATATCCATTGCAAATTTGGGACCAATGCCATGAATATATGTTAGAGACACTAATGCTCTTTTATTAACTGGTAAATTTACGCCTGCTATTCTTGCCAAAAGAAGTCTCCTGAATTGGTGAAATTATTAAAAAAGCATTTAAAAGTCAATATAAATTACCTTAATTTAACCCAAGTTTATCAACGATTTTTGAAGTTACAGAACTGATTTCATCGTTGGCTTGAATATCAGTTACTTGATAGTTTTTTTTAAGTGAATTTATTATTTCTAAGTGTGATTTCTTATAAATTTGTAATCTTTTTTCAAAAAAACTATCGTCTGCCCTAGACTCTTCCATAGATCTTTTTTTAATTCTCTGAAGAAGTTTGATATCGTCAACTTCAAAGTTGATTATATTTAAATCTTTATTACCGAATATTTCAAGAAGTGAGTAAGCTTGAATTGAACTTCTAGGAAATCCATCAATCAAAATTTTCTCATTAATTAATGAATTTACTTTCTCTTTTAAAACAGAAATTACGATAGTATCATCAATTAAGTCACCATTATCCATTTTATCTTTGATTTCTTTTCCAAGTATGCTTTCATCTTGAGATTTCTCTTTCAAAAGTGAACTAACAGTGAGGATGTTCAGATCTGGTAAAATATTATCTTTTAAAATGTTTGCTTGTGTACCCTTACCACAGCCAGGAGGGCCGATAAATACTATAACCATTTACTTTTATAAACTTTATTTTTACTAAGTAATTTTTCATACTGTGAAGAGAATAACTGAGTTTGTATTTGAGAAAAAAAATCCATTGCAACAATAACTACAATTAGAAGACTGGTACCTCCTAAATAAAAAGGTACTGATAGCCTAGCAATTAAAAATTCTGGAATTAAGGCTATCAAACCTAAATAAATAGCACCGACAAATGTCAATCTAAAGATAACATGTTCTAAATAAGCAGCAGTTTGTTCACCAGGTCTGTATCCAAGAACAAAACCTCCATTGTTTCTTAAGTTTTCAGCCTGTTCTTTAGGATTAAAAACTATGCCTGTATAGAAAAAAGCAAAAAATACTATTAGCCCAAAAAAGAAAGCCATATATAGTGGCTTTCCATGAGACAAGTAGAAACCTAAACTTGATAAAAAACCTGAACTTTCTGGAGAAAAATTAGAGATAGTATTTGGAAAGAGTAACAATGAGGAAGCAAATATTGCAGGAATAACACCAGATATATTTAGCTTGATAGGAAAATATGAGGATTGTCCACCAAACACCTTATTTCCAACTTGTCTTTTTGGATATTGAACCAAAAGTCTTCTTTGAGCTCTCTCTATAAAAACAATAATTACGATAAGGATTAAAAGTAAAAATATTATTGATACAATTCCAAGTGCAGATAATGCTCCAGTTCTTCCAAGTTCAAATGTATTGAAAATGGCAAAAGGTAGATTAGCTACAATTCCAGAAAAGATTATTATTGAAATACCACTACCAAAACCATTTTCAGTAATTTGCTCACCTAACCACATTAAAAATATTGTTCCTGATGTCATTGTTATAACTGCAGATATTTGAAAAAAAGCTATACTCCCTAAAGTTGGATTAATTGAGTCAGATAAATTTAAAATACCATTGGATATTCCGTAACTCTGAAATAATCCTAAAAGTATTGTTAAATATCTTGTATATTGCTGAATTTTTTTTCTTCCCTGCGTTCCTTGTTCTTTTAAAGCTTTTAGATGATCAAAAGATGACTGCATAAGTGTCATAATGATTGATGCAGAAATATACGGCATAACACCAAGAGTAAAAATAGACATACGCATGAGAGCACCACCAGAGAACATATCAAAAATGCCTAATATACCACCTTGATGCTGTTCAAAAATTTGCTCTAAAACAGCTGAGTTGATACCTGGGACAGGAATATATGTTCCTAGACGATAAACAGCAATTGCAAATAATACGAAACCTAATTTTTTGAATAAACCTGAACTTTTAATTGCTTCACCATAATCAATATTAGGAATTTTCATATTCATAATTTAACGATTATGAAGCAGAGCCGCCAAGTCCTTCAATTCTCTTCTTGGCACCCGATGTAATTTTAAAATTTTTAAATTGTAATTTCTTTTTAAATTGAATTGAGTCAATTATTTTAATTATTTTTTTTTGATCTTTCTTCTTTATAAAACCACAATTAACTAAAAAATCAGTATCAATAATAGAACCTTCATCAAATTTATTAAAACTTGTGAGAGATAAGGTTAAAGATTTAGGATTTAATTTTTTAAATGAGTTGAAACCTCGTTTTGGAGTTTTTCTATAAATAGGCATTTGACCACCTTCAAAATTTCTAACAGCAACACCTGATCTTGATTTCTGGCCCTTGTGGCCCCTTCCTGCTGTTTTTCCTAATCCAGTACCTATGCCTTTTCCTTTTCTTTTTCGAGTTGTTTGTCTTTGTTTTGAAATTTTATTTATCATTGCTAATTTTCTCTTTTATTGATGACTGAATTTATTTCTATACTTCTTCTAGCAGATACTGATTTAGGAGTATTTATACTTTTTAGAGCTTTCATTGTTGAGCGAACAATATTGTGAGGGTTTTTAGTACCAATCGCTTTGGACACAACATCTGATATACCTAATGCTTCAAAAATTGCTCTTGAAGGGCCTCCAGATATTATACCTGTTCCTTTAGGAGCAGATCTTAAGATTACAGTGCTAGATGAGAACTTTGCCTTAACATCATGGTGAATAGTCCTTCCCTCTCTTAGAGGGATCCTTATCATAGTTTTCTTTGCTTCCTCAGATGCTTTTCTTATTGCCTCTGGTACCTCTTTTGCTTTACCTGATCCAAAACCAACTCTTCCCTGTCCATCTCCACTTACAACGAGTGCTGCAAAACCAAATCTTCTTCCACCTTTTACAACTTTGGATACTCTTCTCACTGAAATAAGCTTTTCTATTAACTCTTTGTTCGTGGAATTATCTAACATTAAAACGATAAACCTTTTTCCCTTGCAGCATCAGCCAATATTTTGAGCCTTCCATGATACTTATATGAGCCTTTATCAAATTTTACTTCTTTAATACCTTTTTCAATCGCTAGCTCAGCAATTTTTGAACCTACTATTTTAGCTATGTCGACTTTCTTTTGACCATCAGATTTCTCAAGTTTAACTGATGAAAATGAGCATAGTGTTTTTTCATTATTCTCAGATAATACTGAAGCATAAATATGTTTAGAGGATCGAAATACCAAAAGTTTATGTTTCTTTATATCATTCAACTTTTTTCTAACTCTTAATTTTCTTCGAACAGCTCTAATTTTATCTTTATTCATTATTTTTTCTTACCTTCTTTTCTATAAATTCTCTCACCTTCATATCTTACGCCCTTACCTTTATATGGCTCTGGCTTTCTAAACGACTTTATTTCAGCGGCTACCTGACCAACTAGTTGTTTACTTGTACCATTTACAACAACAATGTTTTTTTCAACTTTTATAGAGATACCCTCAGGTATATCAAAGTTTATATCGTGACTGTAACCAAGTGAAAGGACAAGCTTTTTTCCCGAGACATTAGCTTTGTATCCAGTTCCAATTAATTCGAGTCTTTTTTCAAAACCTTTTGTATTACCAATGATTTCATTTTTTATGTTTGCATAGATAGTTCCTAGGAGCGCTTTGTTCTCTCCAGAGAAATGTAACAGATTATCTTTATGATCAACCTTAACTCCAACGGGAAGAACTGTTGATGATTTTCCAAGCTTACCTTCAAAGTTAATCTCGTTATCTTTAAATGATACTTTTAAGTCCACAGGAATATTTATAGGATTTCTAGCTAATCTTGACATAATTTAGAAAACGCTTATAAGCACTTCTCCTCCAACTTTTTGATCTCTGGCATCTGAGTCTGACATGACTCCCTTTGAAGTTGATAGTATAGTAGTACCTAAACCTCCAATAGTCTTAGGAATTTCATCTACAGAACTATAAACTCGGCATCCTTGTTTTGTAATCTTTTCGATTTTATTAATTAGCGGTGAGCCTTTATAATATTTAAGAGTAATTGAGATATCTTTTTTTGTATCACCTATAATTTCAAAATTATCAATGTAACCCTCTTTTTTGAGAACATCACATACGTTAACATTTAGTTTTGAAAATATTGCGTTAATAGAAACTTTATTTGCTTTTTGTCCATTTCTTATTCTAGTAATCATATCTGCTAGTGTGTCACTCATACTACCAACTCGCTTTCGTTAAACCAGGTATTTGACCCTTACCAGCCATATCTCTTATAGCTATTCTGGATAAATTAAATTTACTATAAACACCTCGAGGCCTACCTGATAAGAAACATCTGTTTCGATATCTAATTCTTGAAGAATTTCTTGGTAAAGACTCAATTTTCATCTGAATCTTTACTCTTTCTTCAAAAGGTAAGTCTTTATTAGATAAAAGAGTTTTTAATTTTTTTCTTTTATCACTAAGCCTACTAATAAGTATTTTTCTATTAATATTTTTTTGTATTGCGCTTTGTTTTGCCATGATTAATTCATAAATGGAAAGTTCATTAATTTTAAAAGTTCATAACTCTCATTGTCATTATTTGAAGAAGTGGCAATAGTGATATCAAAACCAAAAATATTTTCAACATTTTCAACACTAATTTCAGGAAAAATTATGTGATCCTTGATACCTATAGTAATGTTACCTTGACCATCAAATGATTTCTTATTATAACCCCTAAAGTCTTTAATTCGAGGCATAGCAATGTTTACAAGTCTATCGTAGAACTCCATCATCATATTTTTCCTAAGAGTAACGGAAAGCCCCACTGGCATTCCTTTTCTAACTTTAAAGGAAGCTATAGCTTTTTTAGACATTCTAACAACAGGTAATTGACCAGTTATAAGAGATAGATCTTTTTTTATCTTTTCAATAGCTTTATTATCCTCTTTAATAGCTCCGATACCTGCGTTAATAACTATTTTTGTAATTTTTGGAACGGCAAGCTTGTGAGATATCTCTAAATTTTTTGCTAGCTGATCAGAGACATTGAAAAGTTCTTGAACTGAATTTGACATTAGTATTTGTCTCCTGATGATTTTAATATTCTAGTTTTTTTTCCGCTTACGATTTTGAAACCAACTTTAGAAGATTTTTTTGATTTTGAGTCATAAGCTAAAATATTTGAAATATGAATAGGCATTTCTTTATCAACTATACCGCCTTTAGAATCTTGAGATGGTTTTTGATGTTTTTTACTAACATTGACACCTGATATTACAACTTTATCAGAAGTGTTTATGACTTTTGAAATTTTACCAATCTTTCCTTTATCTTTACCAACTTTAACAATTACTTCATCTCCCTTTTTATACTTTTTAATCATTATAATACCTCAGGAGCCAAACTAACTATCTTCATCATATTTCTTTTTCTAAGCTCTCTTGTAACAGGTCCAAAAATTCTTGTTCCAATCGGTTCATTTTGTTTGTCTAACAGAACAGCTGCATTAGAGTCAAATTTAATAGATGTACCATCTTCTCTAATCAACGGCTTTTTTGTTCTAACTATTATAGCTCTTTGAACTTCACCTTTTTTTACTTTAGATCTTGGAATGGCATCTTTGACAGAAACAACTATAATATCACCGATTCTTGCATATCTTCTTTTCGATCCACCAATAACTTTAATACAACTTATCAGCCTTGCTCCAGAATTATCTGCTACTTGTAAATTTGACTCAGCTTGTATCATTATTTAATTACTTCCCATGATTTATTCTTAGAAATAGGTTTGGTTTCTTGAATTTTAACAGAGTCTCCAACAATAATTTTATTATCATTGTCGTGAGCAAGGTACTTTTTTGAAACTCTTATTATTTTTTTATAAATAGGGTGAGTGGTCTGTCTTGTTACTAAAACAGATATTGTTTTGTCACCTGATTTTTTTACTACTTTTCCGCTTAAAATACGTTTAGGCATTTTTATTTAGTCTTTCTTTAGTTAAAAGTGATGCAATTTGCTTTCTAACTTTTTTAAATTGAGATGTATCAGTGAGCTGCCCACTTTTTTTCATAATTTTCAAGTTAAATAACTCTTTTTTTAAATTGTTTATATCTTTATCAGCCATTAAAATTGATCCAATGAAACAAATGTTGTTTTTACAGGTAATTTAGCAGATGCTAGTTCAAAAGCTTTTTTTGCCAAATGTTTGTCAACACCATCAACTTCAAACATTATAGTTCCAGGTTTTACTCTACACACCCATCTATCTATGGCACCTTTACCTTTACCCATTCTAACCTCTGCAGGTTTTGCTGTGACTGGCACATCGGGGAAAACTCTTATCCAAAGCCTACCAGCTCTTTTCAAAAATCTTGTAATTGCTCTTCTAGAGGCCTCTATCTGTCTGGCAGTAACTCTTTCTGCGTCTAATGATTTAAGTCCATAATAACCAAATGTTAATTCGTAATTACCTTTAGCACTGCCGTGAATTCTACCTTTATGCTGTTTTCTATACTTTGTATTCTTAGGTAATAACATTAATTTGATTTCTCTTTTTTATCTTCATTTTTACTTATTGCACTTTTACTCTCACCCTTAAAAAGCCAAACCTTAATTCCAATAATTCCATAAGTAGTTAGGGCCCGAGCCGTAGCGTAATCTATATCAGCTCTAAGTGTATGTAAAGGAACACTTCCCTCAGAAAACTTCTCTGTCCTGGCTATTTCAGCACCACCTAATCTTCCACCACAAACTATTTTAATACCTTTAGCACCTAATTTGATAGCAGATAAACCAGATTTTTTCATAGCTTTTCTAAAAGCAACTCTTTTTTCAAGTTGTCTTGCGATGGAGTCTGCTACTAAAGTTGCATCTGTTTCAGGTTTTTTAATTTCCTTTATGTCTAATGAGATGCTCTTATCAGATAGTTTTGATAATTTGTTTCTTAATTTCTCTATATCCGCACCCTTTTTTCCTATTAAGACTCCAGGCTTAGACGTATGAATAATAATTTTTAGATTTGCAGCAGCTCTTTCTATTATAACAGAACTTATCCCTGCTATTGAGTAATTGTTTTCAATAAAGTTTCTAATTTTGTAATCTTCTTTTAAAAAGTTTGAATACTCTTTTTTTTCAAACCAAGTTGATTGCCAATATTTATTGATGCCTACTCTTAATGAGGTTGGATTTACTTTCTGTCCCATTATAATCTTTCCTCCAAGACTAATGTTAATCTAGAGAATGGTTTAATAATCTGAAAGGCTCTTCCTTTACTCATAGGTCTAAATCTCTTCATTCTCAAACTTTTTCCTACGTATGCTTCTTTTACAAAAAGTTTATCTATATCTAAATTATTATTATTTTCTGCATTCGCGACAGCAGAGTTTAATGTTTTTAATACTTCTTTGCTTACTCTTTTGTTTGAAAATTTCAAAATATTTAGAGCTGCGTTAATATCTTTTTTTCTGATATCTTTGACGATTAAATTAAGCTTTTGGGTGCTCGTTCTTATCATTTTATTAATTGCTTTTACTTCTTTAGACATAATTATTTTTTACCCTGGACAGCTTTTTTATCACCTGAATGACCTTTAAAAACTCTTGTAGGTGAAAATTCACCTAGTTTATGACCTACCATATCTTCGGTCACATAAACTGGGATGAAGGATTTGCCATTATAAACGGATATAGTTACTCCGACAAAATCAGGTATTATAGTAGATCTTCTAGACCATGTTTTTATTGGAGATTTTGAACTTTCTTCTTTAGATTTTTTTACTTTTTTGAAAAGAGTTACATCAAAGTAAGGTCCTTTCCACACAGATCTTGCCATTACTTTTTAGCCCTTCTAGATATAATCATTTTAGATGTAAATTTAATTTTTCTTGTCTTCTTACCTTTTGTTTTCATACCCCATGGTGTTGAGGGATGCCTTCCACCTGAAGTTCTTCCTTCTCCTCCACCGTGTGGATGATCTACTGGGTTCATAACAACACCTCTAACTGTAGGTCTTATACCTAGATGTCTTTTAATCCCGGCTTTACCAATTTTTTTATTTTTATTATCTTGATTAGATACAACCCCAATTGTGGCCATACAATCGCCATGAACTAGTCTCGTTTCGCGAGATGATAGTTTAACCATTACATATTTTTCTTGTACTCCAAGTACTTGCGCAAAAGATCCTGCTGATCTACAAAGTTTGCCACCAGCTCCAGGTTTTAATTCTATGTTATGTATAGAAGTACCAGTTGGAATATTTTTAATCTTCATTGCATTGCCAGATGATATTTCTGTTTTAACCGATGAGATAACTTTATCACCAGTTTTTAAATCAGTAGGCGCAATGATATATTCTTTTTGATCTTGATAGTTAATTAAAGCTATAAAGGCACTTCTATTAGGATCATATTCTATTCTCTCAACAGTACCGATTTTATCAAATGTATTTCTTTTAAAGTTTATTAGTCTGTATTTTTTTTTGTGCCCACCAGATCGATGTCTGATAGTAATCTTACCTGTGTTATTTCTACCTGAATTAGGTTGCAGATCTTGAATTAAAGATTTTTCTGGACGACCCTTAAATAACTGAGATTTATCAATTTTAACCGTTTTTCGGTATGAGGGTGTGGTTGGTTTGTATGTAATAAGGCCCATCTTAAACTTTACCACCCATATCAATTGTATTTCCCTCTTTAAGAGTAACTATTATTCTTTTTAATTCAGATCGTGTACCTCTTTGCCCTTTGAAAACTTTTGGTTTACTTTTTGTATTTAAGCTATTAAGTTTTTGGACTTTAACTTTGTAAATTTCTTCAATCGTTCTTTTTATATTTATCTTATTTGCATCATTTCGAACTTCAAAAATATATTTATTAAACTGCGCATTGGAGGTAGATTTTTCTGTAATAACAGGTTTTTTAATTAAATTAAGATTCATTTTAATTATTACCTATGTATAAATTATAAATTGTAGATTTCTTTGAGAATAAGATCATATCTGATTTTAATGCTGTATGAACTGAATAATTTTTATCTGAAAGAAAGTATATTTTTTTGTAGTTTTGAAACTTAGTAACTAATTTATTTTCAGTTATGTTACTAAGCACGAAAATAATCATCTTATTTGTATTTTTTTTTATAAAATCGTAAATATTTTTTTCATCTAATTTATCTTCATCAAAAATAAACAATGATTTATTATTACTTTTGTTAATGATCGTGGAAATTCTGGCTGTTTTTTTTACTTTTTTATTAACTTTAAAAGATACATTATGAAACTTTGGTCCAAAAGCTTTGCCTCCTCCTCTTCTCTGAGTTGTTTTTTTGTTACCCGCTCTAGCATTTCCAGTTCCTTTTTGTTTGAATAATTTTTTTCCTGAACCAGCTACTTCAGATCTATCAAGACTATGATTATTGCCTTGTTTGTGTGAGTATATTTTTTGTAAAGATGAATGTAATGCTTTTTCGGAAATGCTTTTATCTTTAAGTGTAATTTGTTCGAACATTTATATAAAAACCTTAACTATAGATTTATTTTTTCCAGGAACAGATCCTTTAATAAATATTAGTTTTTTATCTTGATTGATTAAAAGAACTTCTAAATTTTTTGTAGTTGTTAATTGATCACCTAAATGACCAGCCATTTTTTTACCTTTAAATACCTTACCCGGATTTTGATTTTGACCTGTTGAACCATGAGCTCTATGAGAAATAGAAACACCGTGTGTGGCTCTCATGCCACTAAAATTATGCCTCTTCATTGCGCCTGCAAAACCTTTGCCAGTTGATTTTGACTGAACTGAAACCTTATCACCAACTTTAAATTTAGGATCAATTAAGGATCCAACCTCCAAAAGTTCCTCATCAGAATTTATACGATGTTCTTTAATTATTTTTTTTGGTTCTAGATTTAATTTATTATATTCTTTTAATTGGGGTTTATTTAGTTTATTAGGCTTGAGAAAACCTATAATATTTGCAAGGTAACCATCTCTGTCAATAGTTCTATTACCTACAACAGTACAACTGTTGTAATCAAGAACTGTTGCTGAAACCCTAGTGCCGTTTTCTTTAACAAATGAAGTTTGGCCAATTTTAGTGCTAATGATCATAGTTAATTACTTTTTTATTTTTATATCGACATTAACACCGGAAGCTAAATCAAGCTTCATAAGTGCGTCAACAGTTTGTGGTGTTGGTTCAATTATGTCCATCATCCTTATGTGCGTTTTTAATTCAAACTGTTCCCTACTTTTTTTATCGACATGTGGAGATTTATTCACTGTAACTCTTTCAATTTTAGATGGCATTGGAATTGGTCCGATTACTTTAGCGCCAGTTCTTTTTGCAGTCTGAAGAATATCTATTGAACTTCTATCTAATATATTATGGTCAAATGATTTTAGTCTTATTCTAATATTTTGATTTATCATGATTATGCCAGTTTAGATTTAATTTCCTCTTCAACATTTGAAGGTACTACATCATAATGTGAAAATAACATGGTATAACTTGCTCTTCCTTGGCTCATAGAGCGTAGATTATTAACATAACCAAACATATTAGCAAGAGGAACTACAGCAGATACCACTTTGGCATTACCTCTGTCTTCCATTTTTTCTATTTGACCCCTTCTAGAGTTTAAATCTCCAATAATATCACCCATATAGTCCTCAGGAGTAACTACTTCGACTTTCATCATTGGTTCGAGTAATTTAGGACCTGCTTTTCCGACGGCTTCTCTAAATGCGGCTCTTGAAGCTATCTCAAAAGCTAATACGGATGAGTCAACATCATGAAATGCACCATCATGAACTTCTGCTTCAAAGTCTATGACGTTGTAGCCTGCTATAACTCCATTTTGAGCTGCAAAATTAATACCTTTTTCTACTCCAGGAATGTATTCTTTTGGAATATTACCTCCAACGACTGTGTTCACAAATTTGACACCAGAATTTCTTTCCAAAGGTTTAAATTTCATTTTCACTCTTGCAAATTGACCTGCACCACCAGATTGTTTTTTATGAGTGTAATCAACTTCAACATCTTTTGTGATTGTTTCTCTGTATGCAACTTGAGGAGCACCTACATCAGCTTCAACCTTGAACTCTCTTTTCATTCTATCAACCAAAATTTCTAGGTGTAACTCTCCCATACCTTTAATAATTGTTTGTCCAGACTCCTCATCTGAAGTTACTCTGAAACTTGGATCCTCTTGAGCTAATCTACCTAAAGCTTGCCCCATTTTTTCATAATCTGCTTTTGTTTTAGGTTCAACAGCGACTTCTATTACGGGTTCGGGGAATTCCATTTTTTCTAAAATAACTTTTTTTGAAGGGTCACATAAAGTATCACCAGTAGTAACATTTTTTAAACCAACTAAAGCAACAATATCACCTGCTTTAGCTTCTTTGATTTCTTCTCTAGTATTAGAATGCATTAAAAGCATTCTTCCAATTCTCTCTTTTTGATTTTTTGATGAGTTTAGTATTGTAGATCCAGAACTAAGATTTCCACAGTAAAGTCTACAAAATGTAATTTGACCAACAAAAGGATCCGCTGCAACCTTAAAAGCTAAAGCTGCAAAGGGTTCTTCAGGTGTATTAGGTATCTGTAGTTTATCATCTGATCCTTCTTTAATACCTTCAACAAAACCAATGTCTTTGGGGGAAGGAAGGTAGTCTACTACAGCATCAAGTAAAGGTTGAACACCTTTATTTTTAAATGCAGTACCACATAAAACAGGAACAAATTTAAAATCTATTGTTCCTTTTCTAATACAAGCTTTTAAAGTTTCAACAGATATTTCTTTACCCTCTAAATAATCCTCTAATGCCTTATCATCTGCTTCAACAGCATTTTCAATAAGTTCTTCTCTTTTTTTCTTAGCTTCCTCTAATAAATCTTCGCTAATATCTGTTACATCAAATTCAGCACCAAGACTATCGTCTTTCCAAACAATCGATTTAAAATTAACAAGATCAACAACACCCTTAAAATCAGCCTCTTTTCCAATTGCCATTTGTAATACGAGAGGGTTGGCCCCTAATCTGTCTCTAATAGATTGAACGTTCATTTCAAAGTCTGCACCAAGTCTATCCATCTTATTACAAAAACAAATTCTTGGAACTTTGTATCTATCAGCTTGTCTCCAAACTGTTTCAGATTGAGGTTCGACTCCAGCTACACCATCAAAACAAGCTACAGCCCCATCTAAAACTCTTAATGATCTCTCTACTTCTATTGTAAAATCAACGTGTCCAGGCGTATCAATAATATTTATTCTATGATCATTCCAAAAACATGTAGTAGCGGCAGATGTAATAGTTATACCCCTCTCTTGTTCTTGCTCCATCCAATCCATTGTTGCAGCACCATCATGAACTTCACCTATTTTATGAGACTTTCCTGTGTAATATAAAATTCTTTCAGTAGTAGTAGTTTTACCAGCATCTATGTGAGCCATAATTCCAATGTTTCTATATTTACTAAGATCCATCTCTACCACCTATAATGTGCAAATGCTCTATTAGCCTCTGCCATTTTATGAACTTCATCTTTTTTCTTAACAGAGTTACCTTTATTTTCAAAAGCATCTATTAATTCGTTTGCTAACCTCTCTCTTTGGGTTTTTTCATTTCGTTTTTTTGAATTAGTTAATATCCATTTAAAAGCTAATGCTTGAGCTCTAGTACTTCTAACTTCCATTGGTACTTGATATGTAGCTCCACCTACTCTTCTTGATTTAACTTCGACAGTTGGTTTAACGTTATTGATGGATTTTTGAAAATATTCTAACGGATCGTCACTTTGATTATTTGTTTTAATTATATCTAGGGCACCATACACTATTTTTTGTGCTATTGTTTTTTTACCACCTACCATAACTTCGTTAATAAATTTGTTTAAAACAACACTTTTATAAATAGGATCAGGTAATACTTGTCTTTTATCTGCTGCTCTTCTTCTTGACATGATTTAAATTTTAATTTTTTGGCCTTTTTGCACCGTATTTAGATCTACGTTGTCTTCTTTTTTCAAGTCCTTGGGTATCTAAAGTTCCTCTAATTATATGGTATCTTACACCTGGTAAATCTTTAACTCTTCCTCCACGAATTAATACAACAGAGTGTTCTTGTAAGTTATGTCCTTCACCTGGAATATATGCAGTTACTTCTTGGCCATTCGTCAGCTTAACTCTTGCAACCTTTCTTAATGCTGAGTTAGGTTTTTTCGGAGTGGTAGTATAAACTCTTAGACAAACTCCTCTTTTTTGTGGGCAAGACTTTAGAGCAGGAACTTTATTTCTCTTAGAGACTTTCTCTCTAGATTTCCTAACTAGTTGATTTATGGTCGGCATAGTTCGCAGAATATATTTATAGTATTAAGTATAGTCAACATCTATTTAGAGGTTTCTAGCTGTTTTAACAGTGTATTATCGCGAATTTTAGCTTCTTTTCTAAGAGCTCTAATAACATTACCTGTTCCAGCAGGAATTAATTTACCAACAATTACATTCTCCTTGAGGCCTGTTAATTTATCAATTTTTCCATTAATTGCTGCTTCTGTAAGAACTCTAGTTGTTTCTTGGAAAGAAGCCGCTGATATAAAGGAATTAGTTTGAAGACTGGCCTTTGTAATTCCAAGGATCATCATTTTATAACTGATTTCTTTTTTTCCTTCTTGTTTTAATGAATTATTCTTTTCTATGACATCTATTTTGTCTTTTATGTCACCAACTAAATATTCACTATCACCAGACTCAATAACTTCAACTTTTTGTAACATTTGACGTGTAATGCACTCAATGTGCTTATCATCAATCAAAACACCTTGTAAACGATATACTTTTTGAACTTCTTTAACCATATATTCAGCTAAAGCCTCAATTCCAAGAATGTTTAAAATATCCGTTGGAGCTGGTGTACCATCAACAATCATATCGCCTTTATTGACTTTGTCGCCTTCGTTAAAGTATATATATGTACCTTTTGGAATTAAAAATTCTATTGGCTCACCCTCTTCTGGGTTGATAATAATTCTTCTTTTACTTTTGATATCTTTTCCAAATTCAATCGTGCCAGATATTTCTGCTAACACTGCAGGGTTTTTTGGCTTTCTTGACTCAAAAATATCGGCAACTCTTGGTAATCCGCCAGTTATATCTTTTGTTTTAGACGAAGCTCTAGGAATTCTTGCTATTACATCACCAGCCTTAACATCTTTTCCTTTTTCAATATTTAAAACAATACCAACGCTTAAGTCATATGTAGATGAATTTTTTGATTTAATAGGATTACCGTCTTTATCTGCTATTAGCAACTGTGGTTTTAGATCCTGCTTTCCCTGAAAGCTTTTCCAATCAATTATAACTTTAGAGGAAATACCAGTAGTCTCATCAAACTTTTCAATAAAAGATACACCCTCAACTAAGTCACTGAAATCTAATTTTCCAGTTTCCTCAGCTACGATAGGCACAGTGTAAGGATCCCATTCAAGTAATAAGCTATTAAGCTTAACATCAGCGCCATTTTTTACTAATAAAGTAGATCCGTATGGCGCTCTAAATGAAGAGACTAAAGTTTTATTGTTATCAAATATTTCTAGTTCGGTAGTTCTATTAATAATTATTTCGCTTCCAGATCCATTTACAACAGATCTAAGATTTTTAATTTTAACTTTACCATCACTTGGTGATTCAAAATTTGATTTTTCAGCAGAAGAACTCGCAACGCCTCCTACGTGAAAAGTTCTCATTGTCAACTGAGTACCGGGCTCACCAATAGACTGTGCAGCAATAATACCAACCGCTTCACCTGTATTTACAGGCACTCCTTTTGCTAAGTCTCTTCCATAAGATTTGGCACAAATACCATGTGTTGTTCCACAAGTGATTGGTGATTTTATTCTAACAGAAGTAATATTTTCTTTTTCTAGTAATTCAATTTCTTCATGTGAAATGTATGAATCGTTTCTTATTATAACATCACCTTTTTTGTTTTTAACATCGTCAGCAAGATATCTACCAAAAACTCTTTCTGTCAAAGGTATAGAAACTTCGCCAGACTCATAAATTGTGTCAACAGTTAATCCATTTTTACATGTACAATCTTTACATGTTATTGTTAAATCTTGAGCTACATCAACTAGTCTTCTTGTCAAATAACCTGAACTTGCAGTTTTAAGAGCTGTATCTGCTAATCCTTTTCTTGCACCATGTGTAGAGTTAAAATATTCTAGTACGGTCAATCCATCTTTGAAGTTAGATGTAATTGGATTTTCAATAATTTCACCTGAAGGTCTTGCCATTAAACCTCTCATACCTGCTAATTGTTTAAGCTGAGCTTCAGAACCTCGTGCACCAGAGTCAGCCATAATATAAACAGAATTAATTTGGCTATCTTTATTAGATGAAACAGTTTTCATCATAGCTTTTGCTACTTTGTCTGTACAGGTAGACCACAAGCCCACGACTTTGTTATATTTTTCTCTTTCAGTAATAAGGCCTTCTTGGTATTGATTTTCTAAACTGTTTACTAGTTTTTGTGTATCTTGAATTAAAACATTCTTTTCCTCTGGTATTACTAAATCGTCTTTTCCGAATGAAATACCTGCTTTAGCAGCATATTTAAATCCAACATTCATAATTTGATCAACGAATATGCACGTCGCTTTCTGACCTGTAAATCTGTAAACATTGTCTAATAAGTTGCTTATATCTTTTTTTGTCAGGACTTTATTGATAACATCAAAAGGTAAATATTTGTTCTCAGGAACTGTTTTAAAAAGTATAACTCTTCCCGCAGAAGTAGTATATTTATGGTAGTCAAAACTATCCGTCTTTGAGTTGTACTTTTTTGTTCTATATATAATAGGTGTATGTAATTCTATTGTTTTATTTTCTAAAGCGAATTCTACTTCACCTACATGAGAGTAATATTTCTTTGCTTCTTTCTTTTCATCAATCAATGATAAGTAGTAAATACCCAAAACGATATCTTGACTTGGAACAATAATAGGTTTTCCGCTAGAGGGTGAAAGAATATTGTTAGTGCTCATCATTAACACTCTTGCCTCTAACTGTGCTTCAAGACTAAGAGGTATGTGAACTGCCATCTGATCACCGTCAAAATCTGCATTAAAAGCGGTACAAACTAATGGGTGAAGCTGTATAGCTTTACCCTCTATTAAAATTGGTTCAAAAGCTTGAATACCTAATCTGTGTAGAGTAGGTGCACGGTTTAAAAGTATTGGGTGCTCTCTAATTACTTCATCTAGTATATCCCATACTTCTGGTCTCTCTGACTCTACCATTTTTCTTGCAGATTTAAGGGTTGAGGCGAAACCATAAGACTCAAGTTTGTTGTAAATAAAAGGTTTAAAAAGCTCCAGGGCCATTTTTTTTGGTAAACCACATTGATGTAATTTTAATTCTGGTCCAACAACAATTACTGATCGACCAGAGTAATCAACACGTTTGCCTAGTAAATTTTGTCTGAATCTACCTTGTTTTCCTTTTAGCATTTCAGAGAGGGATTTAAGAGGCCTTTTATTAGTGCTCGTAATAACTCTCCCTCTCCTACCGTTATCAAACAGAGCATCAACAGACTCTTGAAGCATTCTTTTTTCATTTCTAACAATGATGTCAGGAGCCCTGAGATCTAAAAGTCTCTTTAATCTATTATTTCTATTTATAACTCTTCTGTATAAGTCATTTAGATCAGAAGTAGCAAAACGACCACCTTCTAAAGGTACGAGTGGTCTTAATTCTGGAGGAATAACAGGTAGCACTTTTAAAACCATCCATTCAGGTTTGATATTAGAGTTTTTAAAACCTTCCATAACTTTCATTCTTTTAAGTATTTTTTTCTTTTTAGTTTCGGAAGATGTGGCTTCACTTTCTTCAACAAGTTTTTCTATTTCTACTTTAAGATCAATTTTAGATAAAATTTCTTGAACGGCCTCAGCACCAATACCATGTTTAAATGAGTCTTCACCAAATTGTTCAATGGCTTCATCAAGTTCTTCATCAGATAGTAATTGATTAGGGGTCAGACCTGACATTAATGGGTCAATAACAATGTGACTTTCAAAATAAAGGACCTTTTCAAGGTTTTTCAATGTTATGTCCAGTGCAAGACCAATTCTACTTGGTAATGATTTTAAAAACCAAATATGAGCAACAGGTGCAGCAAGTTCAATATGAGCCATTCTTTCTCTTCTAACTTTTGAAAGTGTGACTTCAACACCGCATTTTTCACAAGTAATGCCTTTAAATTTCATTCTTTTATATTTTCCACACAAACACTCATAATCTTTTGTAGGTCCAAAAATTCTTGCACAAAATAAACCTTCTCTTTCAGGCTTAAAAGTTCTGTAGTTTATAGTCTCAGGTTTTTTTATTTCACCAAATGACCACGATCTTATTTGCTCAGGACTAGAAACAGAAATTTTAATCTGATCGAAATTTAGAGTTTGATTATTTGTTTTGAACAAATTGGTTAAATCTTTCATTTTGTATTCTCCATATTAACAGACGGATCTGTTTCTATTAATTCAACATTTAATCCAAGAGATTTTAATTCTTTTACTAAAACGTGAAACGACTCAGGTATTCCACTTTCAAAGTTATAATCCCCTCTGATTAAAGCCTCATAAACTTTAGTTCTACCAGCTACGTCATCTGACTTAATTGTTAAAATTTCCTGTAAGGTGTTAGATGCTCCATAAGCTTCAAGAGCCCACACTTCCATTTCTCCAAATCTCTGGCCACCAAACTGAGCTTTACCACCTAAAGGCTGTTGGGTAACAAGACTGTATGGACCAATAGATCTAGCATGAATTTTATCATCGATTAAGTGATGTAATTTTAATATATATTTATAACCAACAGTTACTTTTCTTTCAAACCTTTCTCCAGACCTACCGTCGAATAAATGAACTTGACCACTATTGTCAAATCCAGCCTTATCTAAAAGATTTGTAATTTCATGAGTGTTTGTACCATCAAACACAGGTGTAGCAAAAGTAACACCTTTTTCTAAATTACCAGCTAACTCAATTAACTGATCGTCATTCATATTTGAAATTTCAGTATTTGAGTCTTTGTTATGCTCATAAAAACTAGTTAGAGAGTTTTTTAATTGTTTAATATTTCCCTCTTTTTTAGCCATATCTAAACTTGTAGAAATTTGTTTACCAATACCATATGCAGCCCAACCTAGGTGAGTTTCTAATATCTGCCCAATATTCATTCTACTAGGGACACCCAGTGGATTAAGCAAAACATCTACAGGTGTACCATCCTCTAAGAATGGCATATCCTCAATTGGTACTATTTTTGAAATTACACCCTTATTGCCATGTCTTCCAGCCATCTTATCTCCAGCTTGAAGTTTTCTTTTTACAGCAACAAAAACTTTAACAACTTTTAAAACACCAGGTAATAAATCATCACCACTTTGAATTTTTTCAATTTTATTTTGAAACTTTTTATCTAATAAAATTACTGCATCAGAGAAGATTTTCTTTTGTGACGCGAATGTTTCCATTGAAGTAATATCATCAACTTGAAGTTGTTCTAAAATTTCAATAGACTTTGTTTTCAAATCATCTTCTTCAACTTTGTTTCCCTTACTAAAAATATCTATATTTGAACTAGCATTTTTATTTTTAAAAATATTTATCAGGTTTTGTTTATAATTATTTTCTAAAATATTTTTTTCATCATCTCTGTCTTTGGCTAATCTATCTATCTCTACTCTTTCAATAGCTATAGTTCTTTCATCCTTTTCGACTCCTCTTCTTACTAATACTTGTACATCAACAACTACACCTGAGTAACCAGTTGGTAACCTTAAAGATGTATCTTTTACATCAGCTGCTTTTTCTGAGAAAATAGCTCTCAATAGCTTTTCTTCAGGGGTAATTGGTGAGTCACCTTTAGGTGATACCTTTCCGACAAGAATGTCACCAGGTTTAACTTCAGAACCAATATAAACAATTCCAGCTTCATCAAGATTTGTAATACTTTCATCGCCTACGTTAGGCATATCCCTTGTGATTTCCTCTGGTCCTAGTTTAGTGTCTCTGCATAATACTTCAAACTCCTCAATATGAATTGAAGTATATCTATCTTCATGAACTATCCTTTCAGACATTATTATTGAGTCCTCAAAGTTGTATCCATTCCATGGCATAAACCCTACAAGTAAATTTCGTCCTAAAGCTAGTTCTCCTAAATCAGTTGATGGGCCGTCGGCTATAATATCTCCTCTTTCAACATAATCTCCAATTTTAACAATTGGTTTTTGGTTAATAGCAGTACTTTGATTAGATCTTTGAAACTTTTTCAGGTTATAAATGTCGACACCACTTTTATCCTTACTAATATTTTTAGAGTCAGATCTAATAACTATTCTTGAAGAGTCAACTTGATGAACGTAACCATTATTTTTTGCTATAACAACTGCTCCACTATCTCTTGCCACTTTTGACTCAAATCCTGTACCTACAAGAGGGGCTTCACTTTTAACTAACGGTACTGCTTGTCTCATCATATTTGATCCCATTAAAGCTCTGTTGGCATCATCATTTTCAAGAAATGGGATGAGAGAAGCTGCAACAGATACTAACTGTTGAGGGTTTACATCCATAAAATCTATTTCGGACGGATCACAAAAAATAAAATCACCTCTTCTTCTACAACTTACTTGTTCTTCTGCAAATTTACCGTTTGCATTAATAGGGCTATTTGCTTGTGCTATGGTATAATTTTCCTCTTCATCTGCATTTAAATATAATACTTCATCAGTTACAGACCCTTTGACTATTTTTCTATAAGGGGTTTCAATAAAACCGTACTGATTAATTCTAGCAAAAGACGAAAGGCTATTGATTAAACCGATATTAGAACCTTCAGGTGTTTCAATAGGGCATATTCTGCCGTAGTGTGTCGTATGAACATCTCTAACCTCAAACCCAGCTCTTTCTCTAGTTAAGCCACCGGGGCCTAATGCAGAAATTCTTCTTTTGTGTGTAATCTCACTTAGTGGATTAGTTTGATCCATGAATTGACTTAATTGGCTTGTTCCTGTGAATTCTTTAAGAACTGTCTGTATAGGTTTAGAGTTAACTAGGTCCTGAGGCATTATTGACTCAATATCAACTGTTCCCATTTTTTCTCTGATCGCTCTCTCCATTCTAACAAGGCCAATTCTGTATTGATTTTCAATTAATTCCCCTACCGAACGAACTCGTCTATTTCCAAGATGATCGATATCGTCTTTTCCGGCACTTTCTGTTTTCATATCGAATAGTTTTTTTGCAACAGCAAGAATGTCGGATTTACTTAAAATTCTTTTCTTATTATTTTTATCAAGAGATAAGTAAGTGTTTAGTTTAACCCTACCTACTTCAGATAAATCATACCTATCTTCACTAAAAAACATATTTTGAAATAGGTAATTACTTGCTTCTAATGTAGGTGGCTCAC
The DNA here is from genome assembly GCA_902591315.1 of uncultured Alphaproteobacteria bacterium. Classification (GTDB taxonomy): domain Bacteria; phylum Pseudomonadota; class Alphaproteobacteria; order HIMB59; family HIMB59; genus HIMB59. Next base: position 11,414 of record CACJAI010000003.1, on the reverse strand, counting down.
CAGGTCTTAAAATCTTAAAAATATCAAAAAGAGCTTCCTCTCGTGAATTATTTTTATCAACTACAAGTGAATTAATAACTCCTAAATTACCAGTGGCCTGATTAGCATTAATCACAGAGAATTGATTTATAGATAATTCATCTAATCTTTTAAAGAACTCCTCGCTTAGTAATGTTCCAGCTTCAGCATAAACTAAACCATTGTCATAATTAACTATGTCATTGGATAAGTAAAATCCATATAAATCATCTTCTTTAAAAAAGAATTTAGTAATTTTTTTATCTTTTATTTCTTTTAGTAGCTTTAATGATAATTTGACATCTTTATACGCCACTACTTCATAAGTGCTAGGATCAACTAAATTAAAAGGTAAATTTTTATATTTAAACTTATTTAAATCTAAATTAACAATCCAACCATCTTTATTTTTCTTGAAATTAAATGTCTCATAAAAATAGGTCAAAATTTCTTCAGAGGTCATCCCTGAAACTTTATAAATGTCAGGCTCAACTTTATTTTGCATACATTCTTGTAAATATTTTTCCGATGCCTTAGAGGGTAGCGCCTGTAAAATGGTAGTGGATATCATTTTCTTTTTTCGGTCAATTCTAAAGAAAAGGTTATCTTTGTGATCAAATTCAAAATCCAACCAAGAACCCCTGTATGGAATTATTCTTGCATTATATAAAACCTTTCCACTTGCATGTGTTTTACCTTCATCATGATCAAAAAATACACCGGGCGATCTGTGTAATTGACTAACAACAACTCTTTCAGTCCCGTTGACAACAAAAGTACCATTATTTGTCATCAGGGGTAAATCACCCAAATAAACAACTTGTTCTTTAATATCTCTTAATGATTTTTCCTCAGTTTCTTCATTTAAATCCCAGATTATTAATCGAAATGTAACCATTAATGAGGCAGAGAAAGTTAAACCCTTCCTTCTACACTCATCAACATCGTACTTGGGATTATCAAGATAATAGTCTATGTAGTGAAGTTCCGATTTACCTGCGTAGTCTTTTATGGGAAAGACAGAATTAAAGACCTCTTGCAAGCCTGTATTTGAACGATTCTCTAGTGATTTTCCTAATTGAAGGAACTTATCATATGAAATTTTTTGAATATCTACTAAATTTGGGACGTCGATCGTTTTACCGATCTTACCAAAGGAATAGCGAATTCTTTTTTTTTCTGTAAAGCTAAGTGGCATATTATATAGAACCTATAATAATTAATTATTTAAGTTCTACTTTTGCGCCGGCGGCTTCTAGCTGTGTTTTCATAGCTTCCGCCTCTTCTTTCTTAGCTCCTTCTTTTAAAGTTTTCGGAGCACCCTCAACCATGTCTTTAGCTTCTTTTAAACCAAGACCTGTAATAGCTCTTACTTCTTTAATCACGTTAATTTTTTGATCTCCAGCTGCTGTAAGCACAACATCAAAAGCATCTTTTTCTTCTGCTGCCTCCGCTGCAGGAGCTGCTCCACCTGCTGCTACTGCTACGGGTGCAGCTGCGGTTACACCCCATTTTTCTTCTAAAAGTTTTGAAAGTTCTGCTGCTTCCATTACTGTTAGTGTTGATAGCTCATCAACAATTTTATTTAAATCTGCCATTTTTTTGTCTCTCCCTAATTAGTCTTTTTTGTTTTGTAGTATTGAAATAATATCCTGGTCTGGTCTCTGTAATAGCCTTACAAGTTTTGAAGCAGGAGCATTAATCAATCCAACTATTTTTCCTCTTATTTCTTCAAGAGAAGGTAAAGTTGCAACCTTTGCTATATCCTCTTTTGAATATAACTGGTTATCAAAAAAAGCTGCCTCCGCGGATAGCTTTTTTGAATCTTTTTCAAATTTTTTACAAACCTTTGCAGTCCCAACTGGGTTATTTGTAAAAATTAGTAATTTTTGATTAGATAAAAAGTCAATTAGACCTTTTTTTTCTTCATCTTTATTAACAAATATTTTGACAATATTATTCTTAGATACTTTAGTTACCCCATCATTATTTCTAATCTCAGTTCGAAATTCAATCATTTCTTTTACTGACATCTCTGAAAATGATGCAACAAATAAAGCAGAATAATCTTTTGACATTTGATCAAGATTTTCAATATATTGTTGTTTTTCAGCTTTATTCATTAAATTTCAACCCTTAAACCAAAACCCATAGAAGACGATAGATAAACAGAATTCACAAAATTACCTTTCAATCCTGAAGGTTTTATTTTTTTTATTTCATCAATAAATGAAGTCACATTTTCAGTTAATTTACTTTCGTCAAAACTTACTTTACCCAAAGCTACATGTATAGTTCCTGCTTTATCATTTTTATATGCTACTAATCCTTTATTAATATTTTCAATTGTACTTTTAATATCATTTGTAACAGTGCCTGTTTTAGGATTAGGCATTAGACCTTTTGGGCCTAAAATTTTGGCAATTTTACTTACAACGGACATCATATCTGGAGTAGCTACAATTACATCTACATCAATCTTTTTTTCAAGAGCAGCAACCAAATCATCTCCTCCAACATGTTTAGCGCCAGCTGCTTTAGCCTCTTCTGCAGATTTTCCTTGAGCAAAAACTGCTATTTGAACTTTTTTTCCTAAACCATGGGGAGGTATAAAACTACCTCTAACATTTTGATCAGACTGCTTAGAGTCAATACCTGTATTGATCGATACTTCTAAAGACTCATCAAATTTAACAAATTTCTTTTCTTTAATAATTTTAACTGCATCAGATATTTTGTATGACTTTGTAAAGTCTATACCTTCTAGCTGTTTTTTTTTGTTCTTAGTTAAATTCATTATACAATTTCCATTCCCATTGACCTTGCTGATCCAAGTATTATTTTTGATGCTTGATCAACATCATAGGCATTAAGATCTTCTAATTTTTCTTTTGCTATCTCTTCTACCTGTTTCATAGTAACCTTGCCTAATTTTGCTCTACCAGGTGTTTGACAGCCTTTTTTTATTTTTGCTGCTTTTTTTAAATAGAAAGTAACGGGTGGTTTTTTTGTTACAAAGTCAAATGATCTATCTTTGTATGCTGTAATTATAGTTGGGATTGGTGCACCCTTTTCCAAATCTTTTGTCTTGTCGTTAAACTGTTTACAAAAATCTTGGATGTTTAATCCCTTTTGACCCAAAGCAGGGCCTACAGGAGGTGCAGGATTAGCTGAACCAGCCGGTATTTGTAATTTTATGTATCCTAAAACTTCTTTAGCCATATTATTAGCCCTTAACCACTTGTGAATAATCTAGTTCTAAAGGTGTCGGTCTCCCAAAAATTGAGACGGACACTTTAAGCTTTTGTCTTGAACTGTCAACCTCTTCTATAATACCACTAAATGAAGCAAATGGACCATCAGATACTTTAATTTGCTCACCAATTTCGTAATCAAACTTTGGTTTAGGATTATCAACGCCCTCTGTAATATCTTGTAGTAATTTAGACACTTCTCTTTCCGAAATAGCAATTGGTTTGTCTTTAGTTCCAAGAAAATTAGAAACTTTTGGTATATCTCTGACTAAATGCCAAGTATCGTCGTTCATAATCATTTTTATTAAAACATACCCCGGAAAAAATTTTTTTTCTGAGTTGACTCTAACACCCCTTCTTACTTCAACTACTGCTTGAGTTGGAACAGATACCTCAGAAATTGAGTCCTCTAAATTAGCTTTTTTTGCCTCGTCTAAGATTGAGTCTGCAACTTTCTTCTCAAAACCAGAGTGACAGTGTACAACGTACCATTTTGATATTTCTGTATTTTCTACCATTGAATTATCCTAAAACTATTCTCACAATAAAGGAAAAAAACTGATCAAAGAGCATTAAAATAATTGCAGCAATACTAATTACTACCAAAACAATACCTGCTGAAGTAAAAGTTTCTCGCTTAGAGGGCCAGGTAACTTTAGATACCTCCTGTCGAACTTCTCTTAAATATTTAGCAGGGTTAAATTTCATAATTTTATTTAGTATTTTTGGCAGGAGTGGCAGGCATCGAACCCGCAACCTCCGGTTTTGGAGACCGGCGCTCTACCAGTTGAGCTACACTCCTTCATATTAGTATTACTGCAGAGAATATTTTTATTCGATAATCTCTGAAACAACTCCTGAGCCAACAGTTCTACCACCTTCACGAATAGCAAAACGTAAATTGTTATTCATTGCGATAGGAGCAAGTAACTCGACTTCAAGTGTAATATTATCTCCAGGCATAACCATTTCAGTACCTTCAGGTAATTTAATTGAACCAGTAACGTCAGTGGTTCTAAAATAAAACTGTGGTCTGTAATTAGCAAAGAAAGGGGTATGTCTTCCTCCCTCTTCCTTGCTTAAAGCATAAATCTCAGCTTTAAATTTTTTGTGAGGTTTAATACTACCAGGAGCTGCTAAAACTTGGCCTCTTTCAACCTCTTCCTTTTTAGTTCCACGCAGAAGAGCACCAATATTATCTCCAGCTTCACCTGAGTCTAATAATTTTCTGAACATCTCAACTCCTGTACAAACTGTTTTGGTTGTATCTTTTAAACCAATAATTTCAATTTCTTCACCTGGTTTAATAACACCTTGTTCAACTCTTCCGGTAACAACAGTACCTCTTCCAGAAATAGAAAATACGTCTTCAACAGGCATCAAGAAAGGTTTATCTAATTCTCTTGTAGGAGCAGGGATGTACTCATCAATTTTTGACATTAATTCAATGATCGAATTTTTACCAATATTTTCATCTCTGTCTTCTACAGCTGCAAGAGCTGATCCTTTGACGATTGGAATATCATCACCAGGAAAATCATATTTTGATAGTAGTTCTCTTATTTCAACTTCTACAAGCTCTAATAATTCTTGATCATCTACTTGATCAACTTTATTTAGGTAAACAACTAGTGCTGGTACACCAACCTGTCTAGCTAAAAGAATGTGTTCACGTGTTTGAGGCATTGGACCATCAGCTGCGTTAACAACTAAAATACCTCCATCCATCTGAGCAGCGCCTGTAATCATATTTTTTACGTAGTCTGCGTGACCTGGACAGTCAACGTGAGCATAGTGTCTTTTATCAGTTGAATACTCGACGTGTGCTGTTGATATTGTTATACCTCTCTCTTTTTCTTCAGGTGCTTTGTCAATTTCATCATAAGCCGTAAACTCTGCTCCACCTTTTTCTGCCAAAACTTTTGTTATTGCAGCAGTAAGTGTAGTTTTACCATGGTCGACGTGACCGATAGTTCCGATGTTGACGTGTTCTTTCGATCTATCAAATTTTTCTTTAGTCATTTTAAGTTGTTACCTCTTTTTAATATCTATTACTTAATTTTTTCAATGTACTTGGAGCGGGTGAAGGGAATCGAACCCTCGTAGCCAGCTTGGAAGGCTGGAGCTTTACCATTAAGCTACACCCGCGATTTAGCGGGTAACCACTTCAAAACATTCACAAAATCAAATCCTTGTGAGTTCCGATAAACTACTAATTTTTCTTTAAAATTCAATAAGAAAAGTGAAAAAAAGTGGTGGAGGGAGTAGGATTCGAACCTACGTACACTTGCGTGAACAGATTTACAGTCTGCCGCCTTTAACCACTCGGCCATCCCTCCAAAGTGTATAAAATCAGGTGTTGATTAATAGATAATTGTCTTTGAAAGTCAATAGACTTCCTTAATTTTTACTGTTATTTAAAATAATGCTTATTTCAGGGGCCAATTCTTGCACAAGTTGTATTTTACACAATCCTGATAAAATTATTGAAATTTTCATTAATTTTGAGAAACAGGCAGCTTTTGCAAAATTAATTGAGCAAAATAAACTTAATAATAAGACAAAGTTACTAAAGAAAAACGATTTTAATAGACTTGGTATTAAAAATGATAGATTTATCTGTGATATAGTCATAAGAAGAGAAAAGTACAAACCCTCTAATTTAGAGGAAATTATTATAAACACCAAAAAATCTCTAATTATTATAGCCGATCAGATTACAGACCAAAATAACCTAGGAAACATAATACGAACAGCTCTGTTGATGGGAGCTGATGGTCTATTACTATCAGAGCATTCTTCGGCAGATATTAACGATGTAACGTCATTAACCTCGTCTGGAGCCGTTGAAGTGTTGAAATATCATGTTTCTAAAAATATTAACAGAACAATAGAATTTCTAAAAAAATCTGGCTATTGGACTTATTCCCTAGATATGAGTGGTCAGGAAGTGAACAGAGAATTTAATTTTGATAAAAAATCTGTCATCATTGTAGGAAGTGAAGGAAAAGGGATTAGAAGAAATATTTTAACAAAAAGTGACTTTAAAATAAGCATACCTCAAGAAAATGTAGATGGTATTGATAGTTATAATGCAGCAAATTCTCTAGCAATTGCCACATATCATTACAAAATAAGTACTTTTTAAATATTGTTTATTCTAGATTTTAATATAAATAATAACACAATGCCGGCTTAGCTCAGTTGGTAGAGCAGTTGATTTGTAATCATCAGGTCGGGAGTTCGAGTCCCCCAGCCGGCACCACTTTCTTTTGTTAGAAACAACCCGTAAACACATATAATTGATTATTTTCAATACTTACATTAAGTTTAAAATCCATGGTTTCGGATATCGATCAATTTGGTAGAGATACCACAAAAAATAATAATCCAAGTTTTAACGAAGAAAAGTCAAAGAAAATTTTAGACTCATTAGCTGAAATAAAAAATCAATTAGAAAATAAAGACTATAATCCAAATGTTGATGACTCATCACCAAGAATAAGAGTCAGTAATTTGAAAAATAAATCTGATTTTGATGAACTGAAATTAAAAATTGAGTCTTTAGAAAAAAAAATTAATACCATTGATACATTCCTTAACAATAAATCAAGTATCAAAGAAGTTCATGAGCCGACGTCTAAGAAACTTGATGGGGACTTAAGTATTTTTCATAAATTAGATAATCAATCATCAATACAACAGAACAAATCATTACTAGTTCTTGAAGATGAAGGTGATTTTAATGGATCAAATTTTAATTTATTTCGTTTTATTATGACAATAAATTTTCTAACAATAATTCTTATAGGTTTAATTGTTTATATAAAAGATATACCGTTCAAAGATATAATAAGTATTTTTTAAATTAGTTGACTGAAGGTTGAATTTTTTCAACACTTGCTGCACTAAACTTAAACTCAGGAATTTTACCAATTGGATCTAACTGAGGGTTTGTGAGCACGTTTGCAGCAGCCTCTGCAAAACAAAATGGCATAAAAACCATACCTTCAGGAATTTCTCTGTCACTTCTGACCTTAATAGCCAGTGATCCTCTTTTTGTTTTAACTAAAACTTGATCCCCAGGATTAATTGTCATCCTTTTCATGTCCCACCTATTCATACTGACTATTGCTTCAGGTTCTATATGATCCAAAACATTTGCTCTTCTTGTCATAGAACCAGTGTGCCAATGTTCTAATAATCTTCCTGTTGTCAATATCATCGGAAAGTCGTCATCTGGTAGTTCCGCTGGTGGTATTAATTTAGCAGGTACTATTTTTCCTCTTCCATTTGCGGTAGGAAAATTTTCATTGAATATAATCTCATTACCAGGTTTGTTTGGATCATCACATGGGTATGTAACAGAGTTTTCGTTTTCTAGTCTTTCATAAGTAATATTTTTTAGAGAAGGCATTACTTGTGCCATCTCATTAAAAATATCTCTTGGATGTAAATAACTCCAATCTAAACCCATACCTTGGGCTATGGCTTGAGTAATCCACCAATCTTGTCTCGCTGAACCTGGAGGCGGAACTGCTTGACGACCTAATTGAACTTGTCTGTTAGTATTTGTATAAGTTCCAGTTTTTTCAGCATGGGCTGATGAAGGTAAGATTACATCTGCATGCCAGGCAGTTTCAGTCATGAAAATATCTTGAACAACTAAATGTTCTAATTTAGCTAATGCTGCTCTAGCATGATTTTGATCAGGATCTGACATTGCAGGGTTTTCGCCCATAATATACATACCTTTAATTTCATCTTCTAAAATTTTGTTAATAACTTCAACGACAGTTAAACCTTTTTTATCATCAAGACCTGTCTTCCAAAAATTTTCATATTTTTGATGGATACTCCCATCTTCAACTGACTGGTAATCAGGAAAGACCATTGGAATTAATCCGGCATCAGATGCACCTTGAACATTATTTTGTCCTCTCAGAGGGTGTAAACCTGTGCCTTCTCTTCCAATCTGTCCTGTGGTTAAAGCCAAAGCAATTAGACATCTAGCATTGTCTGTTCCATGCACATGTTGAGATACTCCCATTCCCCAAAAGATAATGGATCTCTCTGATTTAGCATAAAGTCTGGCAACTTCTCGTAACTCTTGAGCTTTGATGCCACAAATAGCTTCCATTTTTTCAGGTGAAAAATCTTTTATCTCTTCTTGTAATTTTTCAAAGCCCTCTGTTTGTCCTTGAATATATTGTTCATCAAAAAGTTTTTCTTCAACTATGGTAAATAAAAGCGCGTTTAGCATTGCAACATCAGTGCCTGCTTTAAATTGCAAGTTATATGTGGCATGTTTTGTTAAGCCTTGTTTTCTTGGATCCATAACAACTAACTTGGATCCTCTTTTTGCTGCACGTTTTAGATATGTTGCTGCAACCGGATGGTTTTCAGTAGGCCTTGCACCTATAACAATGACACAGTCAGCATCAGATGCTGACATAAAAGGAGCTGATACAGCTCCAGAGTTTACACATTCCATGAGTGCTGCAACAGAGGATGCGTGACATAATCTAGTACAATGATCAACGTTATTTGAACCAAAACCAACTCTTACCAATTTTTGAAATAAGTAAGCTTCCTCATTAGAACACTTAGCTGAACCAAAACCTGCTAAACTTTTTGGTCCATGGTCCTCTTTTAAATTTAAAAGACCAGATGAAGCTCTTTCAATTGCGTCTTCCCAAGTAGTCTCTTCAAAATAATCATAGATATCAGCATCTTTAATCTCAAGATTTGGATCTTTTTCAACACCAGGTTTTCTAACTAAAGGTTTAGTAAGCCTTCCATCATGATTGATATAATCAAAACCAAATCTACCCTTTACACATAATCTATTTTCATTGGCAGGTCCGTTTTTACCATCAACGTACAATATTTTATCGTCTTTTACGTGTACTTCAGTTTGACATCCTACACCACAATAAGGACAAACACTCTCTACTACTTTATCTGAGTAGGAATCTCTTTTCCCCTCATTATCTACTAAGGAGGACTCCATTAATGCTCCTGTTGGACAAGCTTGGACACATTCTCCACAAGCAACACAAGTGCTATTACCCATTGGGTCATCTAAATCAAATATTACCTTCGCTGTTGATCCTCTATAGGCCATTCCGATTACGTCGTTTACTTGTACTTCACGGCAAGCTCTAACACATAAATTACAATTTATACATGCATCTAAATTAACACTCATCGCTTTATGAGATCTGTCTAACTCTATTTTATCTTTACTTGGGAAACGACTATCACTAACACCTAATTTTTCAGACCAATTCCAAAACTTTGACTCAGGGTCAGGAGAATTATTTTTTTCTGGTTGATCAGACACAAGAAGTTCAAAAACCATAGAACGTGATTTTTCTGCTCTAGTGGAGTTAACTGTAACCTCCATGCCTTCAGTAGGTTTACGAATACACGACGCTGCAAGAGTTCTCTCCCCTTTAATCTCAACCATACAAGCTCTACAATTTCCATCTGCACGGTAACCTGGCTCAGGTGAGTAACAGAGATGAGGGATATCAATGTTATTTTTTTTTGCGACATCCCAAATCGACTCGTCTTTGTTGGCTACATATTCGTTACCGTCAATTTTAAATTTAATATTATCTGACATTAGTTGGTTACCTCCTCTGGGAAGTGTTTAATTACAGAAAGCATTGGATTTGGGGCAGCTTGTCCTAAACCACATATAGAGGCGTCCATCATTGCCGATGATAATTCTTTTAAAAGGTCTACATCCCAAGAAGATTGGTTCATAAGTTTGAGAGCTTTTTCAGTTCCATTTCTGCAAGGAGTACATTGACCACAACTTTCATCATGAAAAAAGAACATTAAATTTTTGGCTATATCTTTCATGTTATCTTTGTCAGATAAAACGACTACAGCAGCTGAACCAATAAAACATCCATGCTCTTGTAGCGTGTCGAAATCAAGGGGAATATTATCTAATTTTGCAGGAAGTATTCCTCCAGAGGCTCCTCCAGGTAAGTATGCTTTAAATGTATGTCCCTCTTGTATGCCACCACAATATTCGTCAATAAGTTGTTTTATTGTGATCCCTGCTGGAGCGAGCTTTACACCTGGGTTTTTTACTCTTCCCGATACGGAGAACGTTCTTAGACCTTTTCTACCATTGAGACCATGACTACTGAACCAGACAGCACCTTTTTCCAAAATCTCTCTTACCCAAAAAACTGTTTCGACATTGTGAATTAGTGTTGGTCTACCGAATAGTCCCACTTGAGATGGGAATGGAGGTTTATGTCTTGGTAAGCCTCTTTTACCCTCTAAACTTTCTAACATTGATGACTCTTCACCACAAATGTAAGCACCAGCACCTCTTCTAAAATGAATTCTAGTTTTACTATTTAAATTTTTTTGTTCTAAAATTTTAATTTCTTTCTTTAAAAACTTTATTACGTCAGGGTACTCATCTCGCATGTATATATATACATCTGTTGCCTCAACTACCCATGCAGCTATTAACATTCCCTCAAGGAATCTATGAGGATCTCTTGTAAGATAATGATGGTCTTTAAATGTTCCTGGTTCACCCTCATCACCATTAATTGCCATTAATCTAGGTTTATTTTCTGCTCTAACAAATCTCCATTTTCTGCCGGTTGGAAATCCTGCACCACCAAGACCTCTCAAACCTGATTGCTCCATTTCTTCTATGAGCTTCATAGGGTCTTTTTTATTCTCAATACAATCTTTTAGAATTTTATATCCACCATTTTTTACATAATCGTCATAGCTAATGTAATTTGGTATAACTGGTTTTGTATCTTGCTCCTCTAAGGCTTTTTGAACTACACTTACATCTGCGTTTACAAAATGTTTTTTTCCTACTTCAACCACTGGTGCTTGGTGACACCTTCCCATACAAGGCGCTCTAACTACTCTCACATTAGAAGATACATTGTCAGTTAAATTTTTTTCTAAAGTTTTGCATCCGTTCATCTCACATGTAATACCATCACAAACTCTAATTGTTGTTTCAGGTGGGCTGATATCATCCTCTTTATAAATATCAAAGTGAGCATAGAATGATGCTGTTTCGTAAATTTCAGTTAAAGGTAAATTTGTTAATTCGGACAATGCTGTTAAATATCTTGGTTTTAG
>CACJAI010000002.1 GCA_902591315.1 uncultured Alphaproteobacteria bacterium | reverse complement strand
CTTAGAGGAGATTTATCAGAATTTATTAGAATTAGTACAAAAAGCTTCAGAGATATTACCAAATCCAAAATTTATCAGCATCACAAACCAACGAGAAACTTTTACATTATTTAACGAAAAAGATGGGAAACCCTTACACAACGCTATTGTATGGCAATGCACAAGAGGTCAAAGTATATGTGAAAAAATTTTAAACGATGTCTCAAAGAGAACAAAGATTATCAACAAAACAGGGTTAAAACCAAATACTTTTTTTTCAGGTAGTAAATTAAAATGGATTTATGATGAAAAAGAAGAAATAAGAAGAAAAATTGATAATGGAGAAATACTATTTGGAACAATTGAAACATATTTAATTTATAGGCTTACTAATATGGAGTCATATGTTTCGGACACAACAAATGCATCAAGAACTCTTTTATTTAATTGTTTAACTAATGAATGGGATCAAGAATTATTAAATATTTTTGATATAAAAAAAATTAAACTTCCAAAAGTTATTAATAGTTCAAATATCTTTGGAGAGAGTAATTTTAATAAAATTTTTAATAAAATAATACCTATCATTGGAGTAGCAGGTGATGCGCAAGCATCATTTTTTGCAAATTTTTGTTTCAACAAAGGAGATACTAAAATAACTACAGGTACAGGTTTTAATATTCAAACAAATATTGGTAATAAAATGTTTATTGATGAAAAATCGCTTACTTCTCTTGCATTCACTCATGAAAATAAAAATATCTATGCACTTGAATGTTTAAATTCCTATGCGGGAGGAACAATTTCTTGGTTAAAAAATAATTTAGGATTAATTAAGACAGTTGAAGAAAGTGAGATATTTTCTAAAAAAGAAAAAGATAACAATGGAGTATATTTAATTCCTGCGTTTTCAGGTTTAGGCCCACCATATTGGAACTCTGAGGCCAGAGCCGCCTTCTTTGGAATTAGTGCTTCAACTAATACTAATCACTTAATAAGAGCAGGTCTTGAGTCAGTAGCATATCAAATGGTTGTTTATCTCGAATTCATGAAAAAAACTCAAAACATGGAATTAAATAATCTATCCATCGACGGAGGAATGGTTAAAAATAAATTTTTTCTCCAAATCATTAGTGACTTGTTAGAAATTGATTTAAGTATCCCTGAACTTGAGGAAATGTCCTCGTACGGAGCTCTTCTTTTTGGAATACAGCATTTTCATAACATAAAAAATCTAGAGGATTTAAGGGATTTCAAAGTAAAAAAGGCAGTTATAAAACCAAATACTAATAACGTTATCAAACAGTCATATGTATATTGGAAAGAGATTGTGGATAAACATTTCGTAAAAAATCAAGAGTAAAAATTTAAAATTTAACTAGCAAGTTATAGTACCAATGAGATATTGTATCTTAGACTATATATAGGAGGAAATAACTATGAGAAAATTATCTCTAGTTCTAGCTTCACTTATGGCTGTCGCTTTTACTTTTGCTACTATGCCAGCAAAAGCAGGAAGCCATGCTGTTGAAGCTTGCTTAATTACAAAAACAGACATCAATCCTTTCTTCGTTAAAATGAAAGAAGGAGCAGAAGCGAGAGCTAATGAATTAGGTGTCAAATTATCATTCTTTGCGGGTAAAGTTGATGGTGACCACGAGACTCAAGTAAGAGCTATTGAGACTTGTATTGCTTCAGGTGCAAAAGGTATTTTAATTGCTGCATCTGACACAAAAGCTATTGTTACTCCATTAAAAAATGCTCAAGACAATGGTTTACTAGTCATTGCTCTTGACACACCACTAGAGCCAATTACAGCTGCAGACTCTACTTTTGCAACTGATAACTTCAAGGCAGGTGAATTGGGTGGAGCATGGGTTGCTGCAAAGTTAGGAGCAGATGCTGCTAATGCTAAAATTGCAATGTTAGACCTTAACGAGAGTCAACCTTCTGTTGGTGTTCTTAGAGATCAAGGTTTCTTAACTGGATTTGGAATCGATGTAAAAGATGTTTCAAGATGGGGAGATGAAGATGATCCAAGAATTATCTGTAATGAAGTTACAAACGGTAACGAAGAAGGTGGAAGAACTGCAATGGAAAAATGTCTACAAAAAGACCCAGACATAAACGTTGTGTACACTATTAATGAGCCAGCAGCTGTTGGTGCTTATGAGGCATTAAAAGCAGTTGGAAAAGATGATGGTAGTGTTCTTATTGCTTCAGTTGACGGAGGTTGCCCAGGTGTAGCTGACGTTGAAAGAGGAATCATAGGTGCTACATCTCAGCAATACCCATTATTAATGGCTTCACTTGGTGTTGAGGCTATTAAAGCTTGGGCTGAAGATGGTTCAAAGCCTGAAAATACTCCAGGTCTTGACTTCTTTAACACTGGTGTGAACTTAGTTACAGATGATGCTGCTAGCGGAGTTCCATCAATTAGTGTCAAAGAAGGTATGGATAGATGTTGGGGTTAATCCAATAATTTTATTATTCAGGGCAGATTATTCTGCCCTGAAGTCATGATATTTTTTAAATGAGTAAAGTTTCTGATGACATTTCTAAAGATCTAAAAGATCAACCTAAATTCACAACTGATATAGGTGAAAAAGATCAAGATCATCACTCTTTTGATTTAGGTGAACAAACTACACTAAAAAAAATTCAACATTTTCTTCACGGAAATCCAACAATAGTTCCTGTTATTATTTTAATACTAAGCGTTATTGCATTTGGTTTCATAGCTGGAGGAAAATTTTTCTCTGCTTTTAATTTATCTCTGATTGTACAACAAGTTACAATTGTCGGTATTCTTGCAGCAGCTCAAACTCTAATAATATTAACTGCTGGAATTGATTTAAGTGTTGCGGCAATGATGGTTTTAGCATCAGTGTTCATGGGTAAGCTTTCTGTTGAAATGGGAGTTCCAACCCTCCCAGCAATAGCAGTAGGGTTTATCTCTGGTATTGCAACAGGTGCTTTTAATGGGTTACTGGTAACCCGCTTAAGATTACCCCCGTTCATAGTTACTTTAGGAACTTGGAATATATTTTTTGCACTAGTAATTTTCTTTACTGGATCTCAATCTATTAGAAGTTCTGATATTGAAGTAAATGCTCCTCTTCTTCACTTTTGGGGTGAAAGAATTAATCTTGGAGGTTTTGTATTCACTTACGGTGCGTTCCTCATGATTGGCATTTTTGTTTTTCTATGGTTTTTACTCAATAAAACTGCTTGGGGGAGGCATGTTTACGCAATTGGCGATGACAAGGAGGCTGCTGAGTTATCGGGTATTAGAACTGACAGGATGTTAGTTTCAATTTATGCTGTTGCTGGACTTGTTGTTGCGATTGGAGCATGGGTTTCAATAGGTAGAGTTGGTTCAGTATCTCCAACATCTTTTTATGAAGGTAACTTAGACTCCATTACAGCTGTTGTGATAGGTGGAACTTCTCTTTTTGGTGGAAGAGGCACTATTATTGGCTCTTTATTTGGGGCTTTGATTGTGGGAGTATTTAGCTCAGGTCTGTCCATAGCAGGTCTTGATGTATTGTGGCAAAGATTTGCTTTAGGTTGTCTTATTATAGTGGCGGTTGGAATAGATCAATGGATAAGAAAGGTCTCAGCGTAATGCAGCCAGTTCTAGTAGCAAAAAAGTTGTCAAAAAAATACGGCAAAGTTGTTGCACTTGATAGTGCTGATTTAGAGCTTTATCCAGGTGAGGTTTTGGGAGTAATTGGAGACAATGGTGCTGGAAAATCAACACTAATTAAGGTTCTATGTGGTGCTGTTATACCAGATAGCGGTGAAATATTGCTCGATGGTAAAAATGTTACTTTTACATCACCTATAGAAGCAAGAAAATTAGGTATCGAAACTGTTTATCAGAACCTTGCACTTTCACCTGCTTTATCAATAACTGATAATATGTTTTTAGGTAGAGAAATTAGACAAAAAGGCTTTATGGGTAGTTTTTTAAAATTTTTAGATAAAAAAGCAATGGCAGATGAAGCTAGAAAACGACTGTCTGATCTTGGTCTACTAACCATACAAAATATAAATCAATTAGTTGAAACATTGTCTGGAGGTCAACGACAAGGTGTTGCAGTTGCAAGAGCAACATCATTTGGAACTAAAGTCGTTATTATGGATGAGCCTACTGCAGCTCTCGGTGTTAAAGAAAGTAGAAGAGTTTTAGAATTAATTGGTGAGGTTAGATCTAGAGGAATACCCATCATTTTAATTTCACATAATATGCCTCATGTTTTTGAAGTAGCTGATAGAATACACATTCACAGACTTGGAACCCGATTATGTGTAATCGACCCTAAGAAACATGAAATGTCTGATGCTGTAGCATATATGACAGGTGCTAAGCAACCACCTCAAAATTAATTTATTAAATTAAATTCAGCAGAAATACTTTTACTAATAACATTTAATCCATTTGGAAGATCATTTTTATAAACTTTATTTTTAATTTGATCATTAGGTAGTCCAAAACTCTCCCATCTTTCAATTAATCTTTTTTCTAAAATATCTTTATTACAATCAATCATTATAGTTGTGTCAAAAAAATTATGAATTTTTCTCCATGGTTCTTGATCAAGCAATAAATAATTACCCTCTACTATTATAATTTTTGTGTTCTCAGATATTACTAAAGCAGATGATCTTGATAGTTCTAATGATCTATCAAAGATAGGGACAATCACTTCACCCTCGTTTTTCAATCTTAATAAACAATTTAATAGACCAAGTACATCAAATGTTTCTGGTGCCCCTTTTCTCTCAATTAATTTTTTTGTCTCAAGTATATTATTATCAAGGTGGAAACCATCCATTTGAAGAACACTTGATTTATGACTATTTAGTATTAGTTCTGACTTTAATTTTTCAGATATTGTGCTTTTTCCAGATGCTGGTGCTCCAGAAATTGCTATAAAATAACGACTTTGATTAATTTTAATAACATTCTCTAATATTTTTTTTACTAATTCAGGGAATTCTATTCTTTGGTTGCTAGACATTTTTTCCTAAATAAAAGCTTTTCCAATTTAAAAATCTGTCTTTTAAGATACCTGTTTGAATTTCATTTTTACCTATAATTTTTTTGACTTTTGGAAGACTAAGGGCTTCACTTGGTTTTAAATTATTGTAACCAAGAAATGCTATTCTAGCAGCTCCAAAAGCAGCCATTGTGTCTGAAGCATCAGTTATTGATAAATCTCTCTCCATCAACGAAGCAAGTATTTGTATCCAGCTGTCATTTTTAGAACCACCTCCTATTACAAAGATGTTATCTAACTTTATACCTGTCTTAACTAGGGATGAATAATTATCATACAAACCAAAAGAAATACCTTCTATTAAACTATAGATTAATGTATTTCGATTAGTATCTATACCCATTTCGTGAAAACTTGCTCTTACATGAGGATCATTAATTGGTGTTCTCTCACCAGTGAGATAAGGAAGATAATAAGGATATCTACTTACATCAGAAAAATTATTTAAAACAGAATTTAACTCTTTATTAATCTCATCAATTGATGAATTAAAATTATTTATAAACCAATTAACATTTGAAGTGCAAGAGAGCATCACTGACATGAGGTGCCATGTTTCAGGTAAGCAGTGACAAAAGGAATGTATCGCATCATCATAATTTTTTAAAAAGTTTTTTGTTGAACCAAAAATAACACCAGAAGTGCCTAAAGATAATGAAGCATTTCCCTCTTGGTAAAGCCCTAATCCAACAGCGGCTGCAGCATTATCTCCTGCTCCACCAAAAACTTTGCAAGAGTTACTAAAACCATATTTTTCTGCAATCTCTTTTTTAATTACGCCTGTTTGATCTGTCCCCTCACAAGTTTTAGGCATTTGCGAGATATCCATTGAGCCAATATCTAAAAGTTTATTAGACCAAGTTCTATTTTTTACATCTAACCAATAAGTGCCTGCTGCGTCTGACAAATCACTAAAAAACTCTCCTGTTAAATAAAATCTTAAATAGTCTTTAGGCAATAAAACCTTTGCAATTGAATTAAAATTTTCACTTTCGTGTTCTTTCATCCATAAGATTTTTGGTGATGTAAAACCAGGCATTGCTATATTTCCAGCTATATCCATAACAGTTTCGTCAGCCATAATTTGACTGCACTGCCTAAAACTACGTGTATCATTCCATAGTATACAAGGCCTTATGACCTTATGATTTTTATCAATACAAGTTGCACCATGCATATGTCCGGAAAAAGATACAGCTTTGATCTGCGATAAATCAAATTTTAAAACTATTTGTTTGATACACTGATCTAATGCTTTTATCCAAAATGATGGATCTTGTTCTGACCAACCATTTTGAGGAGTGGACAATGGTATATCTTCACTATTGACACTAAACAAGATTTCTTGTTCTTCTCCAAGTAGCAAACACTTCATCGAAGAAGTACCAAGATCAATACCTAAATACATTTTTATATTATATATAGAATAAAACTATTTTCTATTTATAGAATTGAGTATAATCAGATTATGAAGAAGTCTTTAGATCAAAAAATTCTTAGAATAAAAAATAATAAATATTCGCCAAGAGACTTCATTATAGCAGATGCTAAAGATGGTGATTTAGCTATGGGTGTCACAACACCTGGATCAAAAAGAAATGAAAATGGAAAAATACTAAAAGGATATAAAAACCTAGTAGATTACAAAAATGCGATGATATCGATGACTAAATCTGATTTAGTAGATATTATGCTGATGTCTGCATCAGTTGGTGAAGATCTCGTAAAAAGAAATTTATTTAAAAATTCAACTATTACACCTGCAATTAGAATGAATGATACGACTGATATCTGGCTTATGAGAAATGGAAATTATAGAAAAACTAACCCTAGACCTTTTCGGTCTGCTCAAATGGACAAAGTAAGTAAGTTGGTTAACCTAGGTTTATTTTCTGTAACGTTTTCTAATAATGTTGACTATGACCTTGCAATGTTAAATGCCTATAAAGAGTTTAGAATTGAAGCTTCTAAATATAAATTCAAACATTTTTTAGAAGTATTCAATTCCCCAATTGATCTAAATATGAACATAAGACAAATGGGTGATTACGTTAACGATTGCATTATAAAAGCAATAGCTGGGCAGACTAAAGATGAGAGGCCTCTTTTTTTGAAAATAGCTTACAATGGTCCAAAAGCAATGG
Organism: uncultured Alphaproteobacteria bacterium; assembly: GCA_902591315.1. Lineage (GTDB taxonomy): Bacteria > Pseudomonadota > Alphaproteobacteria > HIMB59 > HIMB59 > HIMB59. Next base: position 106,370 of record CACJAI010000002.1, on the reverse strand, counting down.
AGGAGCTAGCCAGCTTCGATCCTGAAAATCTTATTGTTGGCATTCTTGGGGGTAGCAAAGGCACAACAAGAGATTGTTTTGAATTAATAAAAAAAGCCAGTCAATATGGTGCAAAAGTAGCTTTGTTTGGTAGAAAAATAAACTTAGCTGAAGATCCCATCTTATTAGTAAAAATTATGAGAGAAGTTGTTGAAAATAACATCAAACCCATAGATGCTGTTAAATTTTACCATTCTGAATTAAAGAAAAATAAACTCATACCTGACAGGAAGCTTTTAAAAGACGTTGAGATCACTGAAAAAGTTTTAAAATTATAATTTAGATATATTAGGTAAATTTCCAGAGGAAGCATTAACTTTCATCATAGATGTCCCAGCTGCATGAGCCTTTTTGAGAGTTTTTTTTATGTCCCAATTTTCATGTATTCCAAATATAAACGCTGCACAAAAAGCATCTCCAGCTCCAACCGAATTTATTACTCTGCTTTTTGGTAAAACCTTTGATTTAGTATAGATTTTTTTTGATCTATCAAAATAGAGCGACTCAGTTGGACTATGAATAACAACTCCTCTAATAATACCCTTTTTGAAAACTTTACTAATTAATTCAGTTAAGATTTTTTGATTAAGTTTTTTATTGAAGTCGTAAATTTTTTTATTAAATAGTATCTCTGCTTCAATTTCATTCAAAAGCAAATAATCGGTGAATGGCAATGAGCTTTCAATAATATTTTTGTATTTAGGATGCTTATTTGAAACTAAATCTAAAACTGTTATCACATTTTTACTTTTAGCTTTTTTTAAAACTTTTGATAAACGAGTTTTTTTGTCAACATCAAATTTGTCCAATTTACCTAGTAGTGTAATATATCCGACATAAAGAACTTTAGGTGCAGTTTTTAATTGGTTTATTTTAAAATGTTTTTTGTCAAGTAAGCTGTTTGCCCCTGGATAATATAAAAAAGTTCTTTCTTTTTGTTTTTCAAACATACAAACGGTATGAGAAGTAGAAATTTGCTTTGATACAATCAAATATTTAGTCTCTATTTTATTTTCTCTACAATGTTTCTTTATAATTGATGCATCTGTATCAAGTCCAATTGATCCCATTGCGTACATTGGATGTTTAAATCCTAAAGAATGTAAATCTGTTAAAACATTTGATGGACCTCCACCTACGCATTGAAAAGTATTCGAAATTGGCTCTAATTTACCTCTCTCAGGTAAATTATCTATTTTGTAAGTGGTATCTACACACCACATTCCAAGGCCAATTATACCTCTTTGCATTATATTTCATTCCAGAGAGGATGAATCGCAACTTCATCTTCTTCAATTTCAGTAAACCTTCCCACACTTTCTAAAAAATAGTTATCTTTATTATCATCGTTGACTTGAGAAACCTCTCCTGCCATAACCATTCCTGAACCCTCAGCTGAGTAAAATTTATGATATACATTTCTTTCAACAGTGACGCTCTGACCTCTTTTTAAAATTAAGGGTTCTCTTGGTGCAATGGAAACTATTTCACCATCAACAAGAACGTCAATTTTAGAGTTTAATTCAATTTGATTTGAGTCGACCTCTAAAAATTCAATTACTAATTCCCCGCCTCCCCGATTAATTATATCTTCCAGTTTTACCTTATGGCTATGAAAAGGAATTTCTTGACCCTCTCTCATAAATAATAACTTTTCTGCATAGGGTTTGTCATCATTATTACCCTGTATTCCATTCCTTATACAAAACAAGGTAATACCTTTTTTTTCAAATTCGCCTTTACCAAAATCAGTAACATCCCAGCCCATTTGATGATTTTTTAAATAATTTTTTAGGTTAGGATTATTTTTGTACTCTTCTTTAGACCAATAGCCCCATTTAGGTAGAACCCACGAATATCTATCGATCATATCTTTAGCTTCAGATATTGCAGCATTTATTTCAGATCTTTTCATTTCAACTTAGATTATCAAAAAAATAAATAATTGATATAATCAAGTAATGAAAACAATAATTGTTGATCCTTTTCCAAGACAAATGGATCTTATTTTCTCTAAAGATAAGCTTGTTTATTTAAAAAAAAATTTCAAACTTATTGATGCACCAATAAAAAATAAAAAAAATTTTTATCAAAACAATATATCAAAAGCAGATTTTATAATTGGACAACCTGATCTTCCGAATTCAATCTTAAAAAAGGCAGCAAAACTTAAAGCTATATTCAATGTTGAGAGCAACTTCATGGACAATATGGATTATGAGTATTGTTTTAGAAATGGTATCTATGTTCTATCTACTGCTCCTGTTTTTGCTCAAACAGTTGCTGAAATTGCAGTTGGTTTTACTTTATCTCTCAAAAGGCAAATTCATCAATCACATATAGATTTTATTAATAATAAAGAAAAATATGGATTGGAAAGTAATATGAATTCTAGTTTATTGCAAAATAACATTGTGAGTTTTATTGGTTTTGGAGATCTGGCCAAAAAGTTAAAACCCTTGTTAGAGCCTTTCACAAATAATTTTCTTGCATACGACCCTTGGCTTCCAAGCAAGTTGCTTGAGGATAATAATTGTAAAATTAATTCTCTTAATGAAATATTTAAAAAATCAGATGTGATATATGTTCTTAGTTCTATCACTACAAAAAACAAACATATGATTGATAAAAAGCTACTTAATCTGATGAAACAAAATTCTTGTTTACTAATTCTAAGTAGGGCTAATGTAGTGAATTTTAAAGACCTACTAAAAATTTCAAAAAAAAGAAAAATAAAAGTTGCAACAGATGTATTTCCTGAGGAGCCAGTAAAAAAAAATGATCCCATACGTAAATCTAAAAATATTCTTTTCTCAGCACACAGAGCGGGAGCTCTAAAGTCTGTGTTTTATGAAATGGGTGAAATAGTGTTTGAAGATTTAATACTTATTAATAGAGGCCTCCCTCCAAAGTTATGTAGGAAAGCAGAGCTAGAGACAGTCGGAAAACTAAGATCAAAACCAGTAAAGATTAATTAATTAAGTTGAATTTAACGAATTAATTTAGTTCTATGTTATATGCTTATTAAAATTGATCCTATTCTTAGTCCAGAGGTTTTACATACTTTAAGAGCGATGGGACATGGAGATAAATTAATTTTATGTGACTCAAATTTTCCCGCCTATTCGATGAACTCCAGAGTTCATCGTATTGATGGCGTAAATGCTGCAAGAGCTGCCGAGGCTATACTATCCGTATTTCCTCTAGATAGCTTTGTCGACTTTCCTATTCAAAGGATGGAAATTGATGGAAATCCAGATCAATTAAATGAAGTTCACCAAGAAATAATTGACATAACTAAGAAAATCTCAGGAGAGCATTGGAAAATTTCATCTATTGAAAGGTTTAAATTTTATGATGAAGCCAAAAAGGCATTTGCCATAATAACAACAAACGAAACTAGACCATTCGGATGCTTTATCTTAACTAAAGGAGTTGTTAAACCTGATGGTACTGTTTGGGTACTAGATAAGTGAGTATTTGTGTATTTGGGATATTCGTTGCAGATCTATGTTTTTTTGCAAATGATATTCCAATACCAGGTCAAACGATATTAGGAAAAAAATACATCATCGGACCAGGTGGTAAAGGGTCTAACCAAGCAATAGCAGCAGCAAGAGCTGGAGGTAATGTTTCATTTATAAGTAAAGTAGGTAAAGATAGCTATGCCGACCTTGCAATCTCTTTATACGAGAGAGATAAAATAAATTATGATGGTTTGGTTATCTCTGAAAATGAATCAACTGGGGCTGCAGGTATTTTGATTAATGAAAAAACTGGGCAAAATGCAATAAATGTTGTTCCAGGAGCTGCTGGTACAATCGATGAAAAGTTAATCGACTCAAAGTTAAATATAATTGAGTCTTCTAATATTTTTTTAACTCAGTTAGAGACACCAAAAGAGGCAACGCTCTATGCTCTAAAAAAAGCGAAAAATTTTAATTGTACGACAATTCTAAATCCAGCACCCGCCAGTGAAATAACTGATGATAACTTTCAATATTTTGATTTTTTTACCCCCAATGAAACGGAGGCAAGTTTTTATTATGGTCAATCAATTAAAAATGATGAAGACTGTAAAAAAGCAGGAAGTTTTTTTTTAGATAAAGGGATAAAAAATATAATTATTACACTTGGAGAGAATGGTTGTTATTTTAAAAACAATAAAGAGGAGTTTATAGTACCTGCTTCAAACCTAAAAAAACCAGTAGTTGACACAACAGGTGCGGGAGATGCTTTTAATGGGGCTTTAAGTGTGGCAATCTCACAAAATAAAAACTACAAAGAAGCTATTGAGTTTGCTAATCTTGTAGCAGGTGTTTCTGTCACAAGGGAGGGAGCAGCAAATTCAATGCCATACAAAGAGGAATTACTTTAAAAATGACATATATTTCAGACAAAAATCGCTATCAAAAAATGTATTATAGAAACTGTGGTGATAGTGGTTTAAAACTACCTGTCTTGTCAATAGGGTTATGGCATAACTTTGGTGGCAATGGAATGGCTTCAGAGTCCAAAAAAATTCTTCTTGAGTCTTTTGATGCAGGAATTACTCATTTTGATTTAGCAAATAATTATGGACCACCTTATGGTAGTGCTGAGTCTAATTTTGGAAAAGTCATGAAAAGTGATCTCGGAAAATACCGTGATGAGTTAATTATATCGTCTAAAGCAGGTTACGATATGTGGGATGGACCCTATGGTGAATGGGGTTCAAAAAAACATGTAATTGCTAGTTGCGATCAAAGTTTAAAGAGGATGAAACTGGATTATGTAGATATATTTTATTCTCATCGTTTTGATCCAAATACACCTCTTGAGGAAACAGCTGATGCTTTAGAAAGTATCTATAAAGCTGGTAAGGCCCTGTATATTGGTGTCTCTTCTTACTCCTCAAATAAGACAAATAAAATGATTTCAATTTTAAAGAGCAAAGGAATCAAATTATTAATTCATCAACCTTCTTATTCATTAATCAATAGATGGATTGAAAAAGATTTAACAAAAACTCTCATAAAAAAAGGGGTTGGTTGTATTGCCTTTTCTCCACTAGCCCAAGGTTTTTTATCTAATAAATATTTGAAAGGAATTCCCAAAGTTTCAAGGGTTAATGAAAATAGCTCTTTCAGCAAAGATTTAATAACAAAAAAAAATACTAGAATTATTAATGAACTCAATAAAATTGCAAAAAGAAGAAATCAATCTCTATCCCAAATGGCTATAGCATGGGTATTAAATAATCGTGCAATAACCTCTGCTTTAATTGGAGCTAGAACCGTAAAACAGCTTAAAGAAAACTTAGCTGCACTTGATAATTTAAAATTTTCAAAAAAAGAAATAAAAGAAATAAATAAAGCTGCAAAAGAGGGTGATATAAATATATGGGCTCCTTCTAGTGCCCATTGATTAATTCAAATTTTTTATTATCTAACTAATAAATTAAATTTTAATCCACTTTTTTTTCTTAATAGACATAAAAATTGCATCTAATACTTTCATATTTTTTTTTGCATCTAATAATCCATAATCTATTTTAGTTTTATAAATTAACTCATTAGAAAATTTTGTAACTTGATGTTCATATTGATCAGTCGCTGGAAATACTTTTGTTGTATTGTCTCTTCGATAGATTGATTTTCCATTATAGATAACAACTGTAGTTGGTTTATTCGCAATTGCGTTGAAAGGATTTTCAATAACAACTGTTTTTTTTGTGCCAAGAATGACTACTTGTTGTGAATATGTGCTTTGTGTAGCAACTGTAAAGGTTGAGAAAATATCTCCAAAATCTAACAATGCGGATGATAAAATATCTGTTTTAAATTTTTTATCATTTTTAGAAGTTGCAATAACTCTTTTTGGTTCTTTATCTAATAGAAATCTTGATATGACAGTCGGATAACATCCAATGTCATAGATGGCCCCTCCACCAAAGTTTTTGATATTTCTGATATTTTTTGGATTTTTATTATTGTATGAAAACACTGTTGATATACTTGATATTGATCCGATCTTGCCTGATTTTATGTATTCTTTAACCCATCGCCATTGGGGGTGATGCCTGACCATAAATGCTTCTTTAACAATAACTTTATTTTGTGAGGCAATTTTTATTAATGGGTCTATATCTTTTGATTTTAAAGATAATGGTTTCTCTAATAGGAGATTTTTTTTATTTTTACAGGCCTCAATACTTGATTTTATATGTAAGTGGTTAGGAAGAGGGTTATATATTACATCTACATCTTTATCTTCATATAACTCTTTATAAGAACCATAGCTTTTTGGTATTTTAAATTTTTTTGTTAAGGCTGTTGCTCTGGATAAATTTCTACTAGCGAGCGCTATAACCTGACTATTTTTAGATTTTTTTATTGCAGGTATAACGTGCTCCCAACCAATTTTAGCAGTGCTTAATATGCCCCAATTAATAATTCTTTTATTCATAAAAAAAATTTAAACCTATTTGAATACAATCCATACATATATTTAAAAGATTTCATACATATATTTTATAACTTATGGTATCTATTTAAAAATGAGTGATTTTAAAATAGGCATTGATTACGGTGGTACTAAAATTGAGGGTATTTTAATAGACTCAAATGGTAAAGAAATTCTGAGAAAAAGATCTACTTATGAAAAAAATTACGAAAGTGGTTTAAATACCGTAAAATCTTTAGTTTCAGAATTTGATAAATTTACAGATCAACAAAATTCTGTAGGGGTTTGCATTCCAGGATTTTCTTCATATGAAACTGGCTTAGTAAACAACGCTAATTGTATATGGATTAATGACAAACCATTTCATAAAGACTTAGAAAAAAGTTTAAATAGAGAAATTCGTATCATGAATGATGCTAACTGTTTCGCATTATCTGAAGCTATCGATGGCTCTGGGGCAAATTATAAATCAGTTTGGGGTGTAATTATTGGATCTGGTTTTGGCGGATCATTTGTTTATGAAAAGAAAGTCATAGAGGGCGTTAACCAAATTGCAGGAGATTGGGGACATCAACCATTACCCTATCCTACTGAGGAGGAAATTAATTCTAATGTCCAATGTAATGTAGGGAATTGCAAAAGACCCTTATGTGCTGAGCAGTTTATATCAGGAATAGGTTTTACAAAATTATTTAACGAGAAATATGGCACCACTTTAAGAACAAGAGAAATAGTCGCTTTGGAAGCAAATGGAGATGAAAGAGCAAAAAAAGAATTTGAATTATATGAAGATCGTTTTGCCAGATTAATATCTGTAATGATAGGTATCGTTGACCCTGAGGTAATAGTTTTTGGTGGAGGTATGTCAAACGTTGGTAGACTTTATGACAATATACCTAAATTACTTCCTAAATACACATTTAGTGATAAGATAAGAAATAAGATCTTACGAAATACTCACGGTGACTCCAGCGGTGTTAGAGGGGCAGCGTGGTTGTGGGACTCAGATAAATTTTAAATGAAAAAAATTGGAATTCTTACTAGTGGTGGAGACTGTGGTGGTTTAAACGCGGCAGTTAGATCGATATTTTTTAGAGCTAAAAATACATATCAGATGGAAGTTATGGGCATTCGTGATGGTACTGTTGGTTTAATGCAAAGACCCGTGGCTTATGTTCCCTTAGACTATCAAACTTTTAGTGGATCCCTTCTAAGACAAGGGGGAACATTTTTGGGAACAACTAGTAAAGGTAATCCTTTGAAATTTCCCATGCCAGACGGGAAATATAAAGATAGATCTCAAGACATTATTGATGGTTACAAAGAATTAGGCCTTGATGGGCTTATTGTTATTGGCGGTGATGGAAGCATGTCGATATTAACTGAAATTGCCAAAAGAGGTGACTTGAATATTGTAGCTATACCTAAAACAATTGACAATGATGTGGGAGCCACTGAAAGCTCCATAGGGTTTAATACAGCTGTAAATGTTGCTACCCAAGCACTAGATAACTTACAAACAACTGCTGCAAGTCATCAAAGAACGATGATTTTAGAAGTAATGGGAAGGGATGCAGGACACATAGCTATTAACGCAGGCATTGCAGGTGGAGCAGATGTAATCCTAATTCCTGAATTAAATTACTCTATTAAAGGAATTGTCAACAAACTCACAGAAATGAAAAATAGAGGAATAGTTCATTCACTTATTGTAGTAGCAGAAGCAGTAAAAACAGAAAACGGAAAAAGTTATACTGTTGAATACGCAGATGGTCAAAAAAGATTAGGTGGTATAGGAAATTATCTATCAGAAGAAATAATGAAAAGTACTGATATAGAATGTAGAGTCACCTCTTTGGGGCATGTTCAGCGAGGTGCGCCTCCTACTCCGCGTGATAGAATTTTAGCAAGTGCCTTTGGCGTTTATGCTGTTGATTTAATAGCAAATGGAAAATTTGGAAGAATGGTTGCCTGGAGAGATAGAAAAGTTGTAGATGTTCCAATTAGTGAAGGAATTTCTACTTATAAAGTTGTAGATAGATCTGATCCTCTGATTGAAACTGCTTTAGCACTTGGGGTATATGTTGGTGATATAAAGTGAATGTTTATACCAATAGAAAAAATTTCTAATCTTCAAGAATTTAAAAAAGATATTTTTAGTGGAAAAGTTTTTGTATTTCAAAAATCAAAAACTTCAAATGATTTAATAACCCAAATTAAAAATAAAATACAAAATATTTATGATGGTGAAATAGAAAAAATACACTATTTAAAAAATTCTGAGGATATAAGTAAGGATATTGTATCAAAATTAAAAAACCATGAAGATTTCAGAAAACTATTTTCAAACTTTTTATATGAAATTGGATACAATAAAGGTGGAACTTTTTGGGATCGATTTGTGGTAAGAGTAGCACCAGCAGAAAATAATTTACCTTACAGAGAAGCATCTAGAATAAATATTCATCGTGATACTTGGGGCACAAATTTGTATCAACAAATTAATTGGTGGGCACCAGTTAGCAATATAGAGGAAAAAAATACTATGATTTTTTATCCAGATTATTTTGATGTTCCAGTTAAAAATACTACTTCGACTTGGGACTTAAACATTTATTTAGCAAATAGAAAAAAAGGCGATTTTTCTTATCCCTCTGCTCCACAATTAAAAGAGGACTTGCCCAGCAATATTAAGAAAATACCAGTAACTATCAAACCTGGAGAAATTTTATGTTTTTCAGGTGCCCACTTACATAGCTCATCAAAAGAAAAGTCTGAAAATACAAGGATAAGCTTTGAAATTAGAACTATTTGTGAAAACGACTTAAATAGTTCAGCTCAAGCCCCAAATGTAGACTGCGATTTGCAATGGAAGTTCCCTAAAATTTTTAAAAAAATTAACGACAATTCGCCCCTGAAAATAACTAGCTGATTATTTTATTTTTTGCTAATTTGCTGTTGTGAAGAAAAAATATTCAATATTTAGTCTTGCTAAAAATGCACTATCTGGCCATAAAGAGTGGCCAAAAATGTGGAGAAGCCCCGAACCTAGAGAGTTTTATGATGTCATAATAATTGGTGGTGGGGGTCATGGACTAGGAACTGCATATTACTTAGCAAAAGAACATGGATTAAAAAATATTGCCGTAATAGAAAAAGGTTGGCTTGGTGGAGGTAACACAGGTAGAAACACCACTATCATTAGATCAAATTATTTATGGGATGATAGTGCTCATTTGTACGAACACTCTTTGAAGTTATGGGAAAACCTATCAAGCGAATTAAATTACAATGTGATGTTTAGTCAAAGAGGGGTTATGAATTTAGCCCATAACGAACATGATATAAAAGAAATTAAAAGAAGAGTGAGTGCAAATAATTTAAATGGTATTGATTCATTTTGGTTATCTAAAGAAGAAATTAAAAAAAAGGTTCCTATAATGAATACTGACAATCTTCGATATCCAGTACTAGGTGCATCTTACCAACCTCGCGGTGGTGTAGCAAGACATGATGCAATAGCATGGGGTTTTGCAATGCGTGCTGATGAGATGGGAGTTGATATAATTCAAAATTGTGAGGCACATCAAATAAGGACTAAAAATGGAACAATAGAAGGTGTCGAAACTTCCAAGGGTTTTTTAAGGGCAAATAAAATTGGAGTTGTTGCTTCAGGTCATACTGGTGTTTTAGCAGAGAGTGCAGGTATCAGATTACCTTTACAAAGTAAGCCACTTCAGGCACTTGTTTCTGAACCAATCAAACCTATTATTGATACGGTGGTAATGTCCTCTGCAGTTCATGCTTATGTAAGTCAATCTGATAAAGGTGAATTAGTTATTGGAGCAGGAACCGACAGTTATAATTCTTTCACTCAAAGAGGTGGTTTTAATATTATTGAAGATACTATTCGAGCTATGGTCGAGCTTTATCCAGTATTTGGCAAAATGAAAATGCTTCGTCAATGGGGTGGTATTGTTGACATCTGCCCAGATGCTAGTCCTATTATTAGTAAATGTGACATTGAGGGTTTATTTTTTAATTGTGGCTGGGGCACAGGTGGTTTTAAAGCTACACCTGGAAGTGCAAATGTTTTCGCACATACCATTGCAAAAAATGAACCTCATCAAATTAATAGCGCTTTTAATCTTGATAGATTTGCAAGTGGAAGATTAGTCGACGAACACGGTGCTGCAGCCGTAGCACATTAATAGATATGCTCATAATTAATTGCCCTTATTGCGGCCCGAGAGATCAATCGGAATTTTCAAATGGAGGAGAGGCACATGTAAAAAGACCCGATGGATCAAAAGAAATTGGTGATAGTGAGTGGGGAGAATATGTATTTATAAGAGCAAATCCAAAAGGTTTGTTTTATGAGCGCTGGGTACACACACATGGTTGTCGTAAATGGTTTAATTGTGTAAGAGATACATCTACTGATGAAATTTTGGTGACCTACAAGCTCGATGAAAAAAAACCAAATTTAAATAATTTTAAAAGTGTTGTTAAAACGCCCTCTGGTGAACCAGAAGTTGGGTCGGGTAATTTTACGGTTGAAAAATGAAATCTATAAATTTAAAAGAAAATCAATTTATTCAGTTTCATCAAAAAATTAGCTTCAAGTTTGATGGGGTCAAATATTTTGGCTACAAAGGCGATACTATAGCCTCAGCTCTATTAAGAAATAATATTAACCTTGTTGGAAGAAGTTTTAAGTACCATAGGCCAAGAGGAATTTATACCTGTGGCATAGAAGAACCAAATGCTCTAGTCCAAATAATTAGTGAATATTCCGAACCAAACACAAGAGCAACTATAAAAAAAATTTATGAAGGGATGGAAATTGAAAGTCAAAACAGATGGCCCTCTCTTGAAAACGATTTTGGAAGTATAAATAACTTATTTTCTCCAATTTTTACTGCTGGTTTTTACTATAAAACGTTCATGGGACCACATAAGAAATTTTGGAAAAATTTATATGAACCTCTTATTAGAAGAGCAGCTGGATTAGGTAAACCTCCCAAAGATTTCAAAGGCATAAGCAATCATATCCATCATAACGTCGATGTTACAATTATAGGGGGAGGACTAAATGGACTTCTCGCAGCTAAATCTTTCATCAACTCAAATTATGATGTGTTGTTAATTGACTTTGAGGAACAACTTGGTGGAATTATAAATAATTCAAACAAAATATCATTAATTGATAATAAAGAGCCTAAAGATTGGTTAAAAGAAACTATACAAGAAATAGAAGACTCTAAGAATATAAAGATTTTAAAAAACACACTTGTTACAACTTATAATTACATTAATCATCTTATAGCCATTGAAGATAGATTTGTTGGCTCTAAACCGATAGAAGGAAAAGTTAATAGCACTTTACATAAGATACGTACAGGCCACACAATATTATGTAATGGACACATTGAGAGATTTTTATCTTTTCAAAATAACGATCTCCCAGGCATAATGCTAAGCTCTTCCTTTGAAAAATATATGTGCCGATATGGACTAGCACCTTCTAAAGAACCTGTTATTTTCAGTAATAATTCGAATTCAAACAGCTTGGTTTATAGTCTTATAAAAGCTGGTTTAAAACCAAAAGCATATATCGACTCACGATCCGGGGAAGAAATTGAGCCAAATTTATTTGACTTAATAAGAAAAAATGATGTTCCTCTCTACACAAATTCACAAATAAAAGGAGCATTTGGAAATAAAAAAATTGAAAAAATTCTTGTTGAGGATAGTTCTGGTGCTTTAAATGAAATTAAATGTGACTGCTTATGTTTGTCAGGTGGAATAAATCCAGATGTTCACTTGTTTACTCAATCAAAAGGTTTATTAGATTGGGATGAGAAAGATTTAACTTACAAGCCATCGAAACCTTTTCAACCTACCATAACTCTTGGCTCTGCTTCAGGACAATTTAATTTTGATAATTTAAATTCTGATATAAATGAAAAATTGAAAACTTTTAAAGTTAAAAAATTAGATGTAAAACTCGAGTTAAATACAAACACTAAGTATAACATTGAAAAATTGTGGGAGGTCTCTCCGCAAAAGAAATCATTATGGGCTAAATCATTTATTGACTTACAAAATGATGTAACAACTAAAGATATCCGTCAAGCAATAACAGAGGGTTTTGATAGAATTGAACATTTAAAAAGATATACAACAAATAGCATGGGAACTGATCAAGGTAAAATTAGTAGTATTAACGCACTGGGAATAGTTTCTGATCTTCTGGATAAAAGAGTAAATGAAGTTGGCACAACTATTTATCGACCACCTTATGCTCCTTTAAGTTTTTCTGCAATAGCTGGTAGAAATTGCTATGAGTTTTATGACCCAGAGAGAAAATCACCAATACATAGTTGGCACTTAAAAAATGGTGCAATTTTTGAGGATGTTGGGCAATGGAAAAGGCCATGGTATTTTCAAATTAATAAAGATGAGTCGATGCATGATGCTGTTCAACGAGAGAGCAAAAATGTAAGAGAAAACGCAGGTATTTTAGATGGGAGCACATTAGGAAAAATTGAGATCAAAGGTGAGGATGCGTTGGAATTTATGAATTTAATTTACACAAACAGTTTTACTAAAATGAAACAAGGTTCTGCAAGATATGCTCTTATGTTGGGGGAAGATGGAATGGTAAAAGATGACGGGATAATTTGTAAAATTTCTGATCAGCATTTTATTGCCACTACAACTACTGGAGGTGCTGCTACTGTTTTAGGTTGTATGGAAGAATATGCTCAAACCGAGTGGCCAAATTTAAAAGTTTATATGAACTCGATTACAGAGCAATATGCAACTTTCAACATTAGTGGGCCAAATACCAGAGAAATTATGAAAAAAGCATTTCCAAATATCAATTTTAGCAATGAGGAATTTCCATTTATGACTTTCCAATTTCATGAATTTAATGGTGTTCCAATACGAATTCTAAGAGCAAGTTTTACCGGGGAGTTAGGTTACGAAATATATATTCCGTCAAATAGCGCCCCTAAAATTTGGGATAATATTCAAAGTTTAGGAAAAGAATTTGGTCTTGCTCCCTACGGCACCGAGGCAATGCATCTTTTAAGGGCAGAAAAGGGTTACATTATTGTTGGCCAAGACACAGATGGTTCTATAACACCAATAGATTTGGGACTTAGTTGGATGATTGGTAAATCAAAAAAAGATTTCTTAGGTAAAAGATCACTTACTCGATCTGATACTATAAGAGAAGATAGGAAACAACTTGTTGGTATCATTCCCTCGAATAAAGTCGATAAACTAGAGGAAGGACAACATATCATTCTTGATAAAGAAATTAAATCTCCTGTCCCAATGCTTGGTCATATTACATCTTGTTATTATAGTTCTACATTAGGTCATGATTTTGCATTAGCTGTTATCAAAAATGGCCACTCTATGATTGGAACAAAAGCTTACGCTTCTACATCAAGTATGAGTACAACTGGTGTGGATATAGTAAAACCTGTTTTTTATGATGAAGATAATAAAAGGTTAGTTTCATGACTGAAGTAATCCGATCTGATGGTATTGAAATAAAAAAAAAAGTTATTCAACAAATTCTGTTAAGAGGATCTGGTGACTCAAAATTTAATAATCACATAAATAAATCTTTAAAACTTTTACCACCATCAGATAATTTAAGGATAATTTCAAATGATAATTATACTTTAGCAAAAATGTCTTTTGATCAATGGAATTTAATATTTGAAAAGGAAATTGAAATTAAAAAGCTCAACAAAATCTTAGATGATTTAAATAAATCACCCTTAATATTAGCTACAAATATTTCTGACTCACAAGTATTTTTTGAAATTCAAGGTAAAAATAGTTTTGATTTATTAAATAAATTAACACATTTTGACTTTAGAGAAAAATCCTTTAAAAAATCTACTGCCGCACAAACATTATTAGCTAGAGTAGACTGTTCTATTTTTAATCTTGATCTTAAATTGTTACTTAGTTGTAATCGATCATTTGCTGACTATCTTGAGGATCGTCTTATTGACGCGGTTAACTATTAAGTTTTTTTTTCATATTGACATCAAATTTTGGAACTGATTAGGTATTTCCAAGGGAACAAATGGCAAGAAAATCAAGAATAATAATCGTTGGTAGTGGTATTGTTGGAGCAAGCACCGCCTATCATTTAGCTCAATTGGGTTGGAAAGATATGGTTATACTTGATCAAGGGCCATTGTTTGAAACCGGAGGCTCTACAAGTCATGCACCAGGAGGTGTGTTTCAAACTAATCCTTCACGAATGATGTGTAAATTTGCACAGTACACAGTTGACTTACTTAGATCCTTATCATTTGAGGGCAAACCTTGTTTTCATACTGTTGGGGGAATTGAGGTATCTAAGACAAAAGAAAGACATCAAGACCTGTATCGAAAACTAGGTATAGCTCACAGTTATGGATTAACTGATGCAAAAATAATTACTCCAGATGAAGTTTTAAAAATGAGCCCCTATATTGATCCAGAAAAAATTCACGGGGGATATTATGTACCAACTGATGGTTTAGCGGCACCTGTAAGAGCAGTTAGAGCAATGGCAAAATATGTAATTGATTTAAAAGCAGGTGAATTTGTTGGAGATACGGCAGTCAATGGTTTTAAAATTCAAAATAATCAAATTCGTGGAGTGCAAACATCTAAGGGTGATTATGAAGCCGATATTGTACTTGTCTCAACTGGTATCTGGGCTCCAAAAATGGGAAGACTTGCAAACATATCATTGCCTCTGGTTCCATGTGAACATCAAATGGTGTGGTTAGAACCTTTTGAAGAATTGAAAGAATTTAAAGCTGATCACAAAGAAGCTTTGGTTGAACACGCATTGATGCGTCACCAAGATTACAGTCTATATTTTAGACAATGGAATGATACTTATGTTATCGGAAATTATAGACATGAACCAAGAATTTTAGAGTCGGAAGAACTAAAGAAACCTGATGATGCTGAAGAAATGCCCTCTTTGGTAGACTTTAGACCTGATGATTTTGAGGGAGCACATAAAGAGTCTAATTGGTTGTTCCCAAGATTTTCTGAAAAAAAACTTACAAAAAAAATTAATGGAATTTTTTCATTTACAACAGATGGTAACCCTTTAATGGGTGAGACAAGTGTAAAAGGTTTGTGGACCGCTAATGCTGTATGGATAACACATGCAGGTGGTGTTGGAAAAGCTATGGCGGAGTGGATAGTGAATGGTGAGCCTGAACTTGATGTTCGTCAAGGAGATATAAATCGTTTTCATCAACATCATCATGTTAGGAAATATTTAAGGTCAAGAGGTAAGCAGAATTATAAAGAAGTATATGACATTATTCACCCACTTCAACAAATGGAGCAGCCAAGACCATTAAGAAGAAGTCCATTTTATGTAAGGTTAGAGGGACAAAAAGCACATTTCTTCGAGACTATGGGCTGGGAAAGACCTCAATGGTATGAGTCAAATGCTGAATTAATAAAAGGTAAAAACTTTCCGAATAGAACTGGCTGGGCTGCAAAATATTGGTCACCAATTCAAGCAGCTGAACATCTTGTAACAAGACAAACCGGTGCTCTGTTTGATATCACAGGTTTTGTAAAAATCGAAGTAAGCGGAAAAGGTGCTCTAAAATTATTACAAAAAGTTTGCACAAATAATATTGATGTTGCCGTAGGTAAAGTTGTTTATAGCGTAATATCTAATATTTATGGTGGTATAAAGAGTGACCTTACAATTAGTAGACTTGAGGAGAATAAATTTTGGGTCTTGGCTGGAGCTGGCAATGGAATGATTGACATAAGTTGGCTTAGAGCAAATGCACCTGATGATGGAAGTGTTCAAATCATAGATTGGACATCCGCTTTTGCAGGTATTGGCTTATGGGGACCAAATTCAAGATCTGTACTTGAAAAACTGTGTGATGACGATGATGTATCTAACGAAGGTTTTCCATTTTTCCATATTAAAAAGATTTCTATCAGTAACATTCCCTGTGTTGCTGTAAGAATATCTTATATAGGTGAATTAGGTTGGGAAATATATACACCTACTGAGTATGGATTATCATTGTGGGATGAACTTCGAGAAACTTCCAGAGAGTTTAACATGATTTGTTCTGGAGCTGGTGCTTTTGAGTCACTCAGATTGGAGAAAGGCTATAGATCACTCGGTACAGATATTCACACTAATTACAACCCTTATGAGTCAGGCTTAGGCTTTACGGTGAAGCTTAATAAAGAAAATGAGTTTATTGGCAAGACTGCACTTCAAAAAATAAAAGAAAAACCAATTGAAAAGAAACTTACTTGTATGATTATTGATGACCCTGAAGGAATGGCCTTAGGAACAGAACCAATATATTCAAATGATAAAGCTGTAGGGTACGTTACAAGCACAAATTATGGCTATTTTGTTGATAAACACATTGTTTATGGATATTTACCAAAAGAAGTTTCAAAAAAAGGAAATAAGTTAGAGGTCGAGTACTTTGGCAAAAGGTATCCATTAACAGTTACTGAAGAACCTTTGCTGGATCCAGAAAATAATAGATTAAAATCTTAACTGTTATATTTTAAAAATATGATCAAAGAAAATATTGTTTCTTTAGTTGATGGCTTTACTATAGAGTTTAACCCAAAAGTAAGACACAAACTAAAGTCAATCCCTCTAGATAAAAAAAATAATGTCTACATAACATATTTACCTGATGCTACTGAAAATGACATTTTAGAAACTGTTGATCTTGTATCTAAACAAGAATTAACTCCTATTACTCATTTACCTGCAAGAACAATGAGAGATTTAGATCATGTTTCAGACTTTCTAAAAAAACTAAGAAATAGAACAGATAGCAAAAAAATTCTTGTTATTGGTGGTGGTGGTAATCAGAATGGATCAGTATCATCTTCGCTGGAAATACTAGAGTCTGGTTTATTAAAGGATAATGATTTTGAAGAGATAGGAATTGCTGGACACCCAGAAGGTTCACCTGATATTGATCAAAATACAGTTAACGAATTTTTAAATAAAAAATATGAATTATCAAAAAGTAAAAATTTAAGTTTAGAACTTGTTACTCAATTTTTTTTTAATGCTGAACCATTTATTAAATGGTGTAAATTTTTAGATAATTTAAATATAAAATTACCCGTCAGAGTAGGTTTTCCAGGCCCAGCGTCTTTTAAAACACTTCTTAATTTTGGGATAATGAGTGGTGTTGGAAATTCATTAAGTTTTCTAAAAAAGAACTCATCTAAAGTAACTGACCTTCTAACAAAAACTTCAAACGATGAAATGTTTATTGAGTTAGCAAATTTCTCTAAAGAACAAAGTTTATTTAAAAATTTTCACTGCTTTCCTTTTGGTGGCTTCGAGAAGACCTGTCATTGGTTAAATGCTCTTCAAAATGGTGATTTTACAATGGAAAATGACAAAATAGTCCTCCACAACAAAATCTTTTAAGTTCAAATTTTTCGATTGCATAGACCTTAAAAAGAAATTAATTTTCAAAAATTGCTACTGCATTTTTTATAGGAGGATATATGAAGCTAAAGCAACCAAGTTCAGTGGACCAATCTGACAGAAAAGTCCCATTCAATTTAAGGCAATCAGGACCAACACCTCAACAAATGCTGATTTCTACCAGAGTTAGAAAAAATCCTTATTGGCATTTATCAGTGGAAGCAGGATGTTGGAGATGCACTGTGTACAATAGAATGTATCATCCTAGAGGTTATGTAAAACCTGAAGATGGTGGTGCAATGGTCGAATATGATGCATTAGTAAATCACGTAACCATGTGGAATGTAGCAGTCGAAAGACAAATTCGTGTAAAAGGACCTGATGCATTAAAATTTACAAATTTTGTTATCACAAGAGATGCAACGAGAATTGATGTAATGAAAGGAAAATATGTAATTCTTTGTAATGACAAAGGAGGAGTGTTAAATGATCCTATATTACTAAGAGTCGCAGAAGATGAGTTTTGGTTTTCACTATCTGACTCTGATATTATGTTTTTTCTTCAAGGTGTAAATCACGATAAAAAGTTTAATGTAGAAATTGATGAAATAGATGTATCTCCTGTTCAAATTCAAGGACCAAAGTCGATTGATCTTATGGCAGATTTAGTTGGAGATGCTGTTAGAGACATTCCTTACTATGGCTTAATGGCAGCAAAAGTTGGAGGGAGAGATTGTATTATTTCCCAAACAGGTTTTACTGGGGAAAAGGGATATGAAATCTACCTGAGAGATGCAACTTTGTATGCGGATGATATGTGGAATGCTGTTTTAGAGGCAGGAAAAAAACACAATCTAAAAGTAATCGCACCTGCACATCACAGAAGAATAGCTGCAGGAATTTTATCTTGGGGTCAAGATCTTGATGCTGAAACTTATCCGTTTCAATGTAACCTCGGCTATCAGGTTCCAAGAAAGAAACAGGCAGATTACATAGGTAAACAAGCATTAGAGGCTATGAGAGCAAAAATTGAGGCAGGTGAGAAACCATATAGCAACCAATTAGTTGGATTTAGATTAGGTGGTAAACCCATTGATGAATATGCTCCGGATTTTTGGCTTATATCTGAAGATGGATCTACACCAATAGGGTATCTGACATCACCTTGGTATTCTCCAGAATTGGAAACCAATATTGCTATGGGATATGTTCCTTATGAAAAAAAAGGTCTAGGTAATAAGTTTAAATTTCATTTACCTGATGAGTATTGTGAAACACCAGGATCACCAGTAGATGGTGAAATAGTTGAAATACCTTTTAGGCCATCAGTGAATCCAAATGCACGAGAAATTGCAAAAGATGATGGAAGAGATACGGCATATTAATTTTTTTTTTTAAAAAGCCTAGATAAATAAGTATTTAGGCTTTTTTGATTTTAAAATTTCTTTGACATATCAAAAGTATCTAATGTAATCTTTCTACATGAATATACCAAAAGTTATAAATTCCCAAAAACTTTACGATTTATATGATCAAATATTTGACTATTTTAGTTTAACTGTTTATGACTTGGAGTCTAAAATTGACACTAATTTAAATATCTCAAATATTAAGAATAAACTTGAAACTTTTTCCGATAAACATTTCAAAAATGCTCTTAATGATTTCAATAAAGAAGTAAAAAAATTAAAAAATCATATACCTGAAGATTTTTTAAAAATTGAGCAAATCTCACTAGAAATAAAACAAAGTTATAATAAATTTATAGAACAAAATTTATTCGATTATGAGTCTTTAGAAATATTAAAGAATAAATTAAAGAGTAATATTGATAAAATTCATAAAATTTACTCTTAAATAGAACTTAGACTTACATGAACTTGGATATTTTAATAATTCTCTTTTTAATTGTTGTTATCATTCTTTTAATTTTTGTATTAGTAAAGTTTAATTCTAAAAGTAACAATGATACTGAGCTGGATTTAAAGAAAATTAATGAAAATCTTTCAAACTTATTTAACAAAACGCTTGAACAAACTGGATACGTAAATTCCAAAATAGATGAGATTGGAGTTTTAACTAAAAAAATGACTAATGCTATGACAGCAAATATCTCTGATATGGGGGACATGGGTGAAACTATTTTAGAGAATATTTTACAAGATTGTGGAATGACCAAAGATAGAGATTACAAGACACAATTTACTGATAAAAACGAGAGTGGACAAATATTTAGACCAGATGTAGTGATTTTTCTACCTGAGAAAAGAAATATTATAATCGACTCAAAATTACCAATGAAAGATTGGTATGATTACCAAAATACTGACAATGAAAAGGCAAAAGAAGTGTCTATAAAAAATTTTATTAATTCAATGAAAAGTCATATAAATGCTATACACAAGAAAGATTATTCAAACCTTATAAAAGTTAATTCACCAGATTATGTGTTTATATTTATGCCTCATGATTATGCATTGATTACTGCCCAAAGGTACGATCAAAGTATTTCAAATTATGCGCAGCAAAAACAAGTAATAGTTGTCGGACCTTCTACTCTTATTATGTGTATGAAACTCGTTGAAAGTATATGGAGACTTGAAAAACAAAACAAGAATTCTAAAGAGATTGCAGAAATTGCAGGAAGTATGTTTGATCAGATTGCTAAGACATTAAATCTACTTGAAAAAACTGAAGTAAGCTTAATTAAGTCAACTGAAAATATAAATCAATCTAAAAAATATATTATTGATGGTAAAGGAAGTTTATTAAGCAGAGCAAATAAAATTAAAGAATTAGGAGCCAAAACAAAAGTTGAGTTAAATATTAATGAATGAATATTCTTATATATAGTTTTAATGATAAAATTGGAGATGGTTTACAAAAGGTAACTTTCTTACAAACTTTAAAAAATATTTATCCAAATTCAAAAATTTATTATACAACTACTCATACAACAACATTTAAGAACAAATTATATCCATTAGTTAAAGATATTATATTTGAAATTATTGAAAATAATGGCATAAACTCATCTATTTCAAATATATTTAAAAAAAATAATAAACTTAAAGACTTTTACTTCGATCTAGTCATTGATTTACAAAAGGTTGTTTTAAGGACTTTAAGTCTAAAAAGGATTCCACATAATTATTTCTTTAGCTCATGTGCAAATTTTTTATTTTCTAATATAAAGAATAAATATAATTTAAAGTTTAAAGATGTTTATATTGAACAATTTTATTTTAATATATTGTCTACTATCCAGAATAAAATAATTAAAGATATTCCCGATATAAAACTCCCAAAAGGTACTAAAAATTCTCTCAAATATGAAAATATTGAAAAAAATATTGCAATTTCTCCAGGTGCTGGTGATAAAATTAGACAATGGAATTTTGAAAAATATTTAAACATTGCAAACAAATTGAGAGATAATGGTTACGAAGTATTCTTTTTTTTAGGTCCTGACGAAAAAAATCTTTTAAATACCTGTCTTGATAATGGTTTCAAGTGCCCAGAATGGAAAGATGGTGAATTGATCTCTAATGACATTACTTTCACGATGAATTTAGCAAAACAAATGAGTTGTTTACTTTGTAATGATAGTGGAACTGCTTGGATGTTTGAATTTGTGGGTGTCAAAACTTTTAAAATATTTGGAGTTACAAATGAAAATAAATTTTCAAGACCTGGTTTTTCCAAAACTATTCAGATACAAGACTATGGTTATAAGGAAATAAAAAATTTTCCAATAAATACTTATGAAAAAATTTTAATTGATTTTCTTGAGTCACTTAAAACTAACTGACTATTTTTGAGTTTTTCTGATAGGTATAACTAGGTACTATGTAATGTCTGACTGAGGAGCCCTTTAGTTTAAATATTCCATTATTATTAAATTTTATATCTAGTTCAGACATATTAGATATATCATTTTTTAAAATAAAGTTTCTCATCACTTTTGTGTACATACCAGGCCCGGTAAAGTTTAAAATAGCTGTCTTTGGACTATTAAAAACTTTATCTTTGTATAATTTATAGTCTGAACAAATATTATTAATTAAATTCTCTAAAAATAAATTTTTTTCTGAAAATGCAAGTCCCCATTGTAGAATATTATTAAAAGGTCTAATTAATGAAAAAAGTTTGGGGTCATTTGGTGGATAATAACAAATTGTGTCTTCATATGTTAGAACGCCTATGTGATTACTATCATGCAGTTGATTTAGTGGACATTTGCAACCTTTAGCAATGTCAAAATAATAACCACCTAGTTCATATAAAATACAATAACGAAAAATATCAGCTTTCATTGGACCAAAAATACTCTTAAAGTAAATATTTGAAATATCCTCCCTACCCCAATTTGACGCCATGTAATCGTCTCTTTTTTCTTTTTCAAATAAATAGAAAGATAATGTTGGATTATTTTCTCTAAATTCTTGAATGGATTTAGCATGAGTTTTTCCAAGTAATCTAGACTCCCATGTTTGGTAGACATTTGGTGGGATTTTATTATTTGATTTGAATTGAGTTTGTCTGTCTTTGATTTCAACCAATGGAAACTCTGTGAATTTTCTTACAAATTTTCTAAGATTATACCCAATTGTTTCTGTCATTTTTTTGGCGGAGAGAGTGGGATTCGAACCCACGATAGAGTTGCCCCTATACACGCGTTCCAGGCGTGCGCCTTAAACCACTCGGCCATCTCTCCATAGATATATCTTATAGGCTAAAATTGATATATCTTAAATAATAATAATACGTTTTATGCTTCCTAGTATTTTTAAACCTCAATATAGTTATAAATTACTAAGAATTGGTAGTCGTTATGATGGGGGTTATTTAGTTGAAAGTAACTCTCTTTACAAATCAGAATGTTTAATTAGTTTTGGAATTTCAACTAATTGGGATTTTGAGAAAGATTTTTTAAATAAAAATAAAATTGATTTAATTGCATTTGATGGATCAATAAATGAGACCTTTTGGGAAAATCAGAAATTAGAAGCTTTAAAAAAGTTTAAGAGATTATCTTTTGCAAAATATTTTAGAAATTATTTAACAAAAAAAAGATTTTATCAATTTTTTAATAATAAAAATTTTGTACCTAAATTTATTAGTAATACTCTTAGTAATTCTATTTCATTTGAAGAAGCACTAAATTTTACAAAGAAAGAAAATATATTTTTAAAAATTGATATAGAGGGGAGTGAATATGAAATTATTAATGAAATAATTCATCATCAAAAAAAATTTGTTGGTATTATTATAGAGTTTCACAAATGTGGTCAAAATTTAGATAGAATTTCAGATTTTATAAAAAAAATTGATTTAGAGTTATCTCATATACACGCAAACAATAATGATGATTGTGATGAAAAAGGAGTGCCAGAGACTATAGAAATATCATTTTCTAGGTCTCCAAAAAGACTAGGAAATTACATAAGCTTACCTGATAAATTAGATAAACCTAACAAGAAAAACAGAAAAGAAATAATACTAAAATTTAATAATTAAAAGTTAGTAGAAATTAATTAAATATTGATTAATTTAAATTACAATATTTTATTATATTGCATCGAAATTATTCGTTGTCTCCTATTTTCAAAGCCTCAAAAAAAGCAGTCTGGGGTATCTCAACGTTACCAAACTGTTTCATTCTTTTCTTACCTTTTTTTTGTTTTTCAAGTAGTTTTTTCTTTCTACTTACATCTCCTCCATATAGTTTTGCGGTAACATCTTTTCTAAAAGCTTTAATGGTTTCTCTGGCAATAATTTTTCCATAAATTGCTGCTTGAACTGGAATTTGAAAGTTTTGTCTTGGAATTAGATCTTTGAGCTTATTACATATCCTTCTACCAATTGTTTCAGCTCTAGTTTTATGGACAATATTTGAGAAAGCATCAACAGTTTCTGAATTTACAAGAATATTTAGTTTTACTAAATCTCCCTCAAAATAGTCATGAACTTGATAATCAAAACTAGCATAACCTTTTGAGTAAGATTTCAATTTATCATAAAAGTCTATAACAATTTCATTTAAAGGTAATTCCATTTCTAAAATAGCCCTGTTGTTTTGTATATTGAGGTTTTTTTGTTTGCCTCTTTTTTCAATGCAAAGTGTTATAACTCCGCCTAAATAATCCTGTGGTACTATAATTGTAGATTTAACCCATGGTTCTAAAATTTTATCTATTTCTGCTGGATCAGGTAACTCAGATGGATTTCTTATTACACTCTCATTTTTATTCCTATCTATAACTTTGTAGACAACTCCGGGTGCAGTTGTGATTAAATCTAGATCAAATTCTCTTCTGAGCCTTTCTGTTGTAACTTCTAAATGAAGTAGTCCTAAAAAACCACATCTAAATCCATAACCTAAAGCTGCACTAGTTTCATTTTCATATGTAAAACTAGAATCATTCAGGGCAAGTTTTTCGAAACTTTCTTTGAGCCTTTCATAGTCTGATGTATCAACTGGGTATATTCCACAAAATACTACTGGCAATGATGGCTTGAAACCAGGAAGTGCTTTAATTTTTTGATCATTTAATTCTGCAATTGTGTCACCAACTTTGCAATCAGCAACTGACTTTATACTTGCATTAATAAAACCTATTTCTCCGGGGCCTAGTTCGTCGCAATAATTAATTTCAGGTGTGAAATATCCAATTCTATCTATGTTGTATTGTTGATTATTGGATAAGAACTTAACTTTCATTCCCTTTTTCATTACACCATCTAGAACTCTTACCAAAACTGTTACCCCTAAATAATTGTCATACCAACTATCAACTAAAAGGGCTTTTAGATTTTTTTCATTTGTGCTTGGAGAGGGAAGTTTTTCAACAATTTGATCTAATAAATCTTTAACACCAAGTCCAGTTTTTGCAGAAACAAGATGTGCTTCCGAGGTATCTATTCCTATTGTCTGCTCAATATCCTCTTTTACTCTATCCGGTTCAGAAGCAGGTAGATCTGCCTTATTAAGAACTGGGAGTATTTCATGATTTACATCAATTGCTTGATATGCATTAGCAAGTGTTTGTGCCTCAACTCCCTGTGTGCTATCAACAACTAATACGGAACCCTCACATGCAGATAGAGATCTTGAAACTTCATATGAAAAATCAACATGTCCAGGTGTATCAAGTATATTGAGCTGATATTGTTCACCTTTTTTATTTTTATAGTTTAATCTTACTGTTTGTGCTTTTATTGTGATCCCTCTTTCTCTTTCGATTTCCATTGAGTCTAAAACTTGATCTTTTTTTGTTCGATCATCCATTCCTCCACAAATTTCAATTATCCTATCAGCAAGTGTTGATTTGCCATGATCAATGTGAGCTATTATTGAAAAATTTCTAATTTTAGAAATTTCCATTAACTTCTAATTTTTGCTTTAAATTTATTAGATACTTTTTCTAAAATATTTTTGTGGAGTTGATCTAAATCCTTATCTTCAAGGGTTTTATCTTTTGATTGAATAGTGACCCTAAAAGTTACACTTTTACTATTATCCCCTAAGTCTTTTGATTCATACAAATCGAAAAATTCTACACTCTTAATTAAGTTTTTATCTACACCATTAACAAATCTTTGGACTTCAAATAAATTTTGCTCTTTTTCGAATATGAATGAAAAGTCTTTTTCACTGAATTGAAATTGAGAGTCTAATATGTTGTTAGTGGTAATTCTACTAATTGAGTCTATTGGAAGATTTTCAAAGAATATTTCAATCGCATAAGTGTCTTTAAGTTTAGAGAATTCCTCCATAACTAATGGATGCACTTTTCCATATCTGGCTATTAATTTTTTACCCATATAAAGTTCAGCGGATTGACCTGGATGGTATATATTCGAGGTTGATCTTGAAATATGAAATTGTTTTATATCAAAATTTAAAGAGCTTATTAAATTTGATAATAATTTTGATAAAGAATAAAAATTAAATTTTTCTGATTTATAAATAGAATTTGTATTTTCTTCAGAAGAAATAAGCACTGATAATATATTTTCTTGTGATTGAGATGAGTTATAAATAGGTCCTATTTCAAATAATTTTATTTTTTTAAAACCCTTTTTAAAATTTAATTCCGCACTTTCTAAATGGTTAAATATCATAGAATTTCTCATAAAAGATTGATCATCGCTTATTGCATTAGAAATTTTTAGAGTTGCATCTCCTTTCAAGATATCGTGAGCTTTAGTTGAATGAAAAGAAAAAGTAACAACTTCAGAGATGCCATTTGCTAACAAGGTTTTTTTTAGTTTCTTTATTACTTTAAATTTTTTATTAATCGATGAATTATTTATTTTTGATACATCATCTGTTGATGTAGATGGTACACTTACTTTTATATTTTCATATCCATAAATTCTTATAATCTCTTCAACAATATCGATTTTATTTTTTATATCATTCCTCCATGTTGGTACTAAGAGATCGCATTCTTTATCATTAATCTCAATGATTTGAAATTTTAGGTTACTTAATATTTTTTTTTGTTTTTGTGAGTCTAATTCGAAACCGATTACCTTATTAAAATAATCAAAATTATAATTTATTTTATGTTCATGCTTTAGTAGTTTTCCAGCTTCTATATTTTTGCTAACTGTTCCCCCACAAATTTTGTTTATTAAATATGACGCGTATTCCAAACCTTCAATTACCATATTTTTATCTAAGCCTCTTTCAAAGCGATACCTGGCATCTGAATTTATACCAAGAGATCTCCCTGTTTTTGCTACACTATTTGGGTTAAAAAGAGCTACTTCAAGAAATACATTTTTAGTATCGTCAGTACATCCACTGAAATCGCCACCAATAATTCCTGCAATAGCTAGAGTATTTTTACTGTCAGCTATAACAGTTGTGTTTCCATCTAAGCTGTATTCTTTGTTGTCTAAAGCAAGAATTTTTTCATTTGAATTCGCAAGTCTCATATCAAGTTGTTTTTCAACTTTATCTGCATCGAAAACGTGCAAAGGTCTGCCTAAATCAAGAGTGATAAAATTTGTAATATCAACCAAAGCATTGATAGGTCTTAAGCCAAGGCTTAGGAGTTTTTTTTGTAACCAATCTGGTGATTTGGAATTGCTCACATTTTTAAAATACCTACTTACTACATATTCACAGCTATTATCATCATTTTTGATATTCCATGAGATTGGACTTTCAAAATCTAAATGCTCAATTTTATCAAATTTTAAAGGCTTTAATTTTCCAATGCCTTTAGCAGATAAATCTCTTGCAACTCCTCTAATGCCAAGACAGTCTCCTCTATTTGGAGTAATGCCAATTTCAAAGATAGGATCATTTAATTTCAATGCTTCTATTGCTGAAGTGCCATTTTCAAAATTACCTGATAACTCAATAATGCCCTCGTGATTATCACTCAAGTTAAGTTCTCTCTCTGATAAAAGCATACCTTCAGATATTTCTCCTCGAATTTTACCTTTTTTTAAATGTATCTGTGTTCCTGGAATATACATTCCATCTTTAGCAAATATTCCTTTTAATCCCTTCTTTACATTATTTGCTCCACAAATTACTTGATATGTATTGGTTCCATCGTCAACTTTACAAATATTTAATCTATCTGCATTAGGATGTTTTTTAAAATCTTTAATTGTAGCTACAACGAATTTTGAATATGAGGAATAATCAGTAAAACTCTCCAGCTCAAGTCCCAAATTTGTCAGCGCATCACCGATTTCAATTGCAGTTTTATCTGTCTCTAAATGTTCGCACAACCAACTATAACTAAACTTCACTAATAATCTCCTATCGTAAAACCGTTATTAGCAATCCAACTTAAATTTCCACTAAAAAATGATCTTATGTCAGTTAGACCATATTTTAACATTGTGATTCTATCTAAGCCTACTCCAAATGCAAAACCTTGAAAAATATTTGTATCTACATTGCAATTTTTCAAAACTATAGGGTTTACCATCCCACAACCAAGAATTTCAAGCCAACGTTCACCTTGGCCTAATTGAATTTTGTTATTTACTATCTCATAAGCGATGTCCATTTCTGCTGAAGGCTCTGTGAAAGGGAAGTAACTAGGTCGAAACCTAACTTTTAAATTTTGCACATTAAAAAATTGTTTGCAAAATTCAATTAGAGTTCCCTTCAAATCTCCCATATTCGCATTTTCATTTATCAATAATCCCTCAACTTGATGGAACATCGGGGAATGTGTTGAGTCTGAGTCACACCTGTAAGTTCTTCCTGGTGCAATTATTTTTACTGGGGGTTTCTGATCTAGTAGAGTTCTAATTTGAACTGGACTTGTATGTGTTCTTAAAACATAAGGTTTGTGATTTTTATCCTTGTCATTTATATAGAAAGTATCCTGCATTTCTCGGGCAGGATGATTTTCAGGTATATTGAGAGCAGAAAAATTAAAATAATCTGTTTCAATATCAGGTCCTTCAGCAACTGAATAGCCCATTGATCCAAAAATATTAATAACCTCATCAAATGTTTTTGATATTGGGTGAACTTTTGAATTTATTGAATTTGGAGGAGGAAAGCTTATGTCGATAGCTTCATTTTGTAATTTTGTATTAATTTCTTGGATTTTTAATTTATCAGATCTATTTCTTAAAAGATTATCAACCTCAATTCTTAACAAGTTTAATTTTGCTCCCGTATTTTTTTTTTCTTCTAACGAAAGATCTTTTAAACTTTTTAGTAACTCAGTTATTTTTCCTTTTTTTCCTAAATAAGCTACTTTGATGTCTTGTAAGTCTCTTTGATTAGAACACAGTTCTATATCTTTTTTGGCTTGGTTTAGGACTTTTTTAATGTCCATTTTAATTTAGTTGGCTAAATTAGCCTTTGCTTTCTCAACTATTGATTTAAAAGCAGCAGGTTCATGAAATGCAATTTCAGAGAGAATTTTTCTATTGATTTCTATATTTGCCTTCTTTAATCCATTAATAAATTTTGCATATGTTAAACCGTGTTCTCTAACACCAGCGTTAATTCTTTGAATCCAAAGTCCTCGAAAATCTCTTTTTTTATTTCTTCTATCGCGGTAAGCATATTGGAGGGCTTTATCCATGCTTTGTGTAGCTACTCTATACACATTCTTTCTTCTACCACGATGACCTTTTGTAAATTCAAAAACTTTTTTATGTTTAGCTCCTGCTATAACTCCTCTTTTAACTCTTGGCATAATATATCTCCTTAACCTATTTAGAATATGGCATCATTGAGTCAATTATTATTGATGCAGATTTTGATAAAACTCTTGTACCTTTTGAATTTCTAATAAAAGAGTTTGTTCTTTTAGACATGCCATGACGTTTACCAACGTTCCCGACAACTAGTTTTCCTGATGAGGATTTTTTGAAGCGTTTTTTTACACTACTTTTTGTTTTAAGTTTGGGCATTTTATCTCCTTTTAGTTTTGTTTACTAAGTCTTAAGGCATACCCTATTGTCAAAGCCTGTTCGACTAATCGAATTCAATTAATTATCATAAAATTTATTTTGGTGCAACAACGAGGAAAGCTTGTCTTCCTTCAATTTTGGGTTCCATTTCAACTCTTATAATATCCTCTAGGTCATTTTTTACTCTTTTAAGCATTTCAATGCCTAAGTTTGAGTGTTCCATTTCTCTACCCTTAAACCTTAAGCTAAATTTAACTCTATTTCCCTCTTTAAGAAATTTTTGAGCATTTTTTATTTTTACTTGATAATCATGTTCACCAGTACCTGGTCTAATTTTAAGTTCTTTAGTTTCAATTACTTTCTGCTTTTTTTTTGCTTCATTTTTCTTTTTTTGTTCTTGATATTTAAATTTACCATAATCAACAATTTTGCATACAGGCGGTTTGTTGTTTGGGGCAATTTCAACCAAGTCCATACCTCTATCTTGAGCTATACTTATTGCTTCTTTTTTATTCATAACCCCAAGTTGTTCACCATCATCTAATATAACTCTTACTTCTTCAGAACTAATAAAGTTATTTATCTTATGGAGATCTTTCTTTCCACGAAAGTTATTATTTCTATTAAAGGGTCTATTCAAAATGTATGTTAGATAGAGTCAAATTATAGAGTGTTTGAGAGAGTATAAATATAATGCATCTAGAAATAAATAGAGTTTATTTATAAATTTGTAAATAAAAAAATGAAAATTAAAAATAGATCAAATATAGCAATTATTAGAGATGACAGATTAGGTGATACTATTTTAACATTACCTGTAGTTAAAAAATTAAAAGAAGACTTTCCTAAATCTAAAATAACTATGATTATATCTGGAATTTCAAAAAATTTACTACAAATGTTTAATTTTATTGATGATATCATAGTAATTGAAAATTCTATTAAAACTATAAAAAAGATTAATTCAAAAAATTTTGACTTAATTTTAAATTTTTCACCTTTAAAAGGTAAATCATACAAATTTTTTTTGAAAGCAAAACGGAAAGTAAACATAATTTATTCCTCAAGATACAAAAAAAGTTTTTCAAATTATAAATATAGAATATTTTTACTAAATTTTTTTTTTAACTCTAACTATTTATACAAGAGAGATAATATAAAAAATTTAATTCACCACACAATTTTTATGGATAAAATTTTAAATTATGAGGGTTTATCAATCTCTAAACAGCCAGAGAAAATAAATTTAAAGTTAAAAAATAAATTGAAATATGATTGCTTAATTCATTTATCAAATAGATGGATTAATAATGAATATTTTTATGATGACCTTGTTTCGCTTATTAAAGAAATTTCAAAAAAAACTAAGAATATTTCTTTTTCAACTGATCTTACCATAAGTGGTGACATAAAAAGAATAATTAAAATCTTAAAATCAAACAAGAACTACAATTTTTTTTTGAAACCTAGTTTCAAAAAATGGATAAATTTATTAGATCAATCTAAATTAATTATAACACCTGAATGTGGATGTTCTCATGTATGTGGTATTTTAGATAAGAAAGCTGTCGTAATTTATGATAGAAACAATAAATCAAATTTTATAAAAAAAGAGTACCATCCTTATCTAGCCCAAAAAATTATTCAAATTAATAGTGATTTTGGTCCTAAATTAAACAATAAAATTTTATCTTATATTTAAAAGTTTTTTTGACTCCTCAATAACATCTTTTACTGAAATATTTTTTATGTGATTTGACTTGATAACAGAAATATTTTCCGAGATAGGAACATTAGTTAAATCATAAGATCCTTTTTGAACTAACCATATAAATGGTTTTTGTGAGAGAGCAGCTATATGAGCAGGTCCAGTGTCTACTGATACAATCAAACTAGACTCGTCACACAAGTGTATAAAGTTTTTAAATTTCGATAATTCTTCAGATTTTTTTACCAAAGGATTATATTTAATAATATCATCAATTATTGGTTGGTCAGTTTTTGTACCAGTTGCTATAACATCGAAATTTTCTTTAATAAATAAATTACTAAGATCAGAAAAACTTCTTGCAGGCCATCTCTTTTTAAGACCACTTTTTGAGGACCCAGGTATTAAAACTATATATTTTTTTGATATAGGGTTCTTAAAATGTTTATTTTTCATCCAATCTACATTTGGTTTAAAAAAATGATTTATGTTAATTAATTTTAATTGATTATTCAGGCCATCACTCACATGCTCAAATCGATATGGTTGTATTTTATATCTAAAATTAGCAAATTTTTTTGAGCTATTTATTTTTATATTTCTATAAAGTGATCTTGTGAAAAAATGATAAATTTCAGTCCTCGTAGAGTTTTGTAAGTCAATTACAAGTGAAATATCCAATTTTTTTAATTTAATTAAATATTTTATTAGATCAAAGTTTGAATTCCTATCATCTAAAAAAATTTCATCTATGAATGGTATTTTATAAAAAATATTTTTCATTAATGTAGTAGTTAGTAAATAGATTTTCTTTTTTGGAAATTTATGTCTTATTGATTTCATTGCACCGATAGAAATTACGAAATCTCCTATTGAGCCATGTTTGATTATTAAAATGTTCACTGATTTACTACATAATTATAAACTTCTAATGTTTTTTTGCACATAAGATCAGATGAATAATTTTTTTTAACAAATTTCCTACCTTTTTTTGAAATTAGCTGATGATTTTTTATTACATATTTAAAAGCTCGAAGGAATGAGCTGTAAGAATTAACATTGAATAATAATTTTTTGTCAAAGTTATAAAGTTGTTCTTTTGTACCTCCTTGATTTGGAGCGATAATAGGCTTAGCTGAGGACAAAGCTTCTGAGATCGTTCTTCCAAAACCCTCTGGTCTTTTTGATAAATTTACTACTAAAAAAGAGTCATGGTATAAATTATTTATTTTTAAAGTAGGTTTTGTAATTACAACATTTTTTGATAAACCTAATTCATTAACTAATTTGTTTATTTTTTTTTCTTCTTTACTTTGATTTAAGGATATCAAATGTATTTTGAATAGATTTTTGTACTTTTGATCTATTAGTGAAAAATATTTTAGTAAAAGATCATGACCCTTCCATCTTGATACCCTTGAGGGTAAAAAGATAAATTTATGTGATAATTTTTTTTTAGATGGATAAAAAAAATTAATATCTATGCCTCGCGGAATTATAAATATTTTGTTTTTTTTATATAAATTGATTTTATAAAATTTTTTTACAAAATTTGAATTAAATATAACTGCATCACCTTTTAATAAGAAATTATTATACCAATCTTTTAGCAAAGACTTGGATTGATATTTATTATGAACACTTGTTACAACTTTTATATCTAATTTTTGTATAAATCTTATGAGGAAAAAAGCTGGCGCCCTAGAGGAAATATGAACTACATTAATTTTTTTCTTAATAATTAATTCTTTAATTATTTTTTTAATTTTTATCTGATCGAATATATTTTTAAATTTTAAATTATTTAATCTTATCAATTTAATACCTTGGGTATTTAGATTCTTATTGCTACTTTCACATAAAATATAATTTTTTATTTTTTTTTTATTGAGATATTTTGCTATATCTCTAACCCCTGTCTCAATACCTCCAATGCCCATGGTTGGAATTATTTGTAAACAAGTTATTTTTTTTGTATTTTTAATCTGTGTCACAACCAAGCTTTTATAAAAAAGATGATGTTAAAATATCTTATAGATATTACAAAAGAAGTAAAAAAACTCTGGTTTTTTTACATGGTTTACTATCAGATAAGAGTGGTAAAAAGTCTAATTTTTTAAATAATTATTGTAAAAAAAATAAAATTTCATATTTGTGTTTTGACTTTCAAGGGCATGGTAGATCTAGTGGTGAGTTCACTAACTTTGGTATTAATGATTGGTATAATGATTTAGTCAATATTATAAAATACTTAAAAATAAAAAATTTCATTCTGGTTGGAAGTAGTATGGGTGGATGGGTTGCAATCATATATACTTTGATACATCCAAGTAAAGTTACAAAACTTATAGGTATTGCCCCTGCACCAGATTTTACTACAAAATTAATTTGGAAAAATTTTAATATTCATCAGAAAAATAAAATTAAAAATAATAAGATCGTAAAACAAAAGGTTAGTTCTGATTTTTCTTATTATTATTCTCCAGCACTATTTAAAAGAAGTAAGAAATATCTTATTGAAAAAATTAAGGGTAATTTTTTAGGAGAAACTATTTTTCTTCATGGAGGTCAAGATAAAGCTGTTCCATATAGATATAATGATAGTTTCAATTTTAATAATAAATTTAAAAACTTTAAAAATATTCTTATTAAACATGCAGATCACAGTCTATCTGATAGAGAGAGTTTAATAACCCTATCTAAATTTATTTAGGCTATTTTTGATTTTTTTGTAACTGGAAATTCTAGTTTATCAATAACTTCATCAGGAACAACATGAGCGAATTTTTTGATCTCAGAGTCATAATTTTCAATAATAAACTCAGCTCTTTTTGATTTAGTCTCTTTGTAGAAATCTTTTAAAAGATCTAGAAGATGGTTTTTCCAATCTTTGTTATCTATTTCATAAAGTCCTATCGTTTCCATGTTCATCAAATCAGAAATATTCTTTTGTTCAGAATAAATAAAAGCAGAGCCACCAGTCATCCCAGCACCAAAGTTATCACCAACATCTCCTAAAATAATTGCAGACCCACCCGTCATATACTCACAGCCATTAGCACCACATCCTTCAACAATTGCTAGTGCGCCTGAATTTCTGACGCAAAATCTGTCACCTGCTTGACCAGAAGCATATAACCTTCCATCAGTAGCTCCATAAAGGGTGACATTTCCGATGATTACATTTTCATGGCTAGGTTGAGTAAATGAATTTCTTGGCTGAACAATAATTTTTCCTCCAGAAAGACCTTTACCAACATAATCATTAGCATCACCAAACACTTTTAAAGTAAGACCCCTAACAGCAAATGCTCCCAAAGACTGACCAGCTGAGCCTCTTAGTTTTAGAGTAACATGATCTTCTGATAAGGTATTCAT
Source organism: uncultured Alphaproteobacteria bacterium (assembly GCA_902591315.1). Classification (GTDB taxonomy): domain Bacteria; phylum Pseudomonadota; class Alphaproteobacteria; order HIMB59; family HIMB59; genus HIMB59. The sequence continues at coordinate 71,895 of CACJAI010000002.1, read as the reverse complement.
TCCATATTTTCTAGTAATTATAGATGAAATTTTAGTTCCTATAGTTCTTAATGTATTTTGTATATTGTATGTTAATTCAATTTTTTGACCTGAGTTAATAAAGTCTTTTCCATCTTTTTCAAATTGATCGTCAAGTGTTTTTGGTACTTCGTTTCGTTTTTTTATAGAATGGTAATCATAAATTTTGCCATCATCTATCTTTGTTAGTATAGGGTTTAAGTCAAGATTATCTAAATCACTAGATCCGTAATGAATTTGAGATAACAATTCTGTTTTTCCAATTATATCTTTTAAAGATTTGTAACCTAAAGAGGCAAGAATTTCTCTTACTTCCTCAGCTATAAATGAAAATAAATTAACAACTTTTTCAGGAGTGCCTCCAAATTTTTCTCGAAGTTTTTCATCCTGAGTACACACACCTACAGGGCATGTATTTGAATGACACTGTCTAACCATAATACATCCCATTGCAACTAATGATGCTGTACCAATTCCATATTCTTCTGCTCCTAATATAGCGGCAATAACTATATCTTTGCCTGTTTTAATACCTCCATCAGTTCTTAAAATAACTTTGTCTCTCAAACCGTTTAAGGCCAAGATTTGATGAACTTCACTTATTCCCAATTCCCATGGAAGGCCAACATACTTAATACTTGACTGAGGACTTGCACCTGTTCCACCTGAGTGTCCTGAAACTAAAATTACATCAGCTTTAGCCTTAGCAACACCAGCAGCAACAGTTCCTATTCCTGATTGCGCAACTAGTTTTACACAAACCTTTGCTATTGGATTAATTTGTTTTAAGTCATAGATGAGTTGGGCAAGATCCTCTATGGAGTAAATATCATGATGAGGAGGAGGGCTAATAAGCGTTACACCCTTAGTGCTATGTCTTAATTTTGCAATTAAATCAGTGACCTTAAACCCAGGTAATTGTCCACCTTCTCCAGGCTTCGCGCCTTGAGCTATTTTAATTTCTAATTCTGAACAGTTATTCAAATATTCTGCTGTCACACCAAATCTTCCGCTTGCAACTTGTTTAATCGCTGAACTTGGATTATCACCATTTTTTAATTTGGAATATCTTCTTGCATCCTCTCCTCCTTCTCCACTATCAGACTTTGAACCTATTCTATTCATTGCTATGGCCAAAGTTTCGTGAGCTTCGGGGCTAAGAGCCCCAAGAGAAATTCCAGGAGAGACAAAGCTTTTTCTTATTTCAGAAATACTCTCTACATTATCTAAATTCAGAGAATTGCTACTTTCATTAAATTGAAGTAAATCCCTTATTTGTATTGGTTTGGAGCTATAAATTCTTGAAGTATATTTTTTATAAAGATTGTATGAGTCTCTGGTTACAGCTTCTTGAAGCATATGTATTGAAACGCCCTCATAGGCATGTGCTTCACTATTAGCTCTAAATCTATATTCACCACCTATATCTAAAATTACATTATCAGATTTAAATGATAACTCATGCTGTCGCCTTACTCTGTTTTCTAATCCATCTAATCCAATACCAGAGATTCTAGAGGACATTCCTGGAAAAAAACTCTCTACCATGCTTCTGCTTAAGCCAATTATTTCAAAGTTTCTTCCACCACGATATGAGCTGATTACTGAAATTCCCATTTTACTTATAATTTTTCTTAATCCTTTCTCTATGGATTTTTTAAAGTTTTTAACTAGTTGAGTGTAATCTGTATTCTGATAAATATTTTTTTTATACCTATTTGAAATAAGTTTTTCTACTAATGAAGCATTAACTGTAGTGGCTCCAACACCAATAAGTACTGCAAAGTAGTGAACATCAAGGCATTCTCTAGAGGAAACATTTAATGAAGTAAACGTTCTTAAATTATTTTTGATTAGGTAACTATGCACAGCACTAGTAGCAAGTATCATCGGCAAAGCAATTCTGTTTTTATTAATATTACTATCAGTTATGATAAGATGTTGAGAACCAGATCTAACTGCCTGCTCAGCCTCAGAACATATTCTTTGAATTTCATTTAAGAAATTTGTCTCTTCATTTATATTGTAAGTACAATCAATCTCAGTTGTAAATTTTGACAAATGGCTTTTTAGAGTTTCAAGCTCGTTATCTAGTAAAAAAGGGCTTTCTAAAAGCACCAAATTGCACTGTTCAGAGTCTTCTTCAACAATATTTCCCAAATTTCCAAGTCTAGTTTTAAGACTCATTACCACTTTTTCTCGAAGGCTATCAATAGGAGGATTAGTCACTTGGGCAAAATTTTGTTTGAAGAAACTATGAAGACCTCGGTACCTTTCGGTTAGTACACTTAGGGGTGCATCGTCACCCATTGATCCAATAGCCTCTTGACCTGTTTTAACCATAGGATCTAAAATTAAATCAAGAGTTTCTAATGTTAGATTAAATGATTTTGCTATTTGAAAAACATTTTCTTCATCCTCTGGTGATGGTTCATAAATTTTGTCATTAGATAGGATGTTATCTAACTTTATAGTTTTTTCGTTCCAGTCTGAATAATTATTACGGCTACTGAGTAATTCTTTTAATTCAGAGCTTTCATAAAATTTATTCTCTTTATAATTCACTGCAATTAATTCACCCGGACCAACTCTTCCTTTTTTTTGAATATTTTTTTCATCGATGTTAATCATACCCACTTCAGATCCTGAGATTAATAGGTCGTCATCTGTTAATATGAACCTAAGCGGTCTTAAACCATTTCTGTCCATACCAGATATTATCCAATCTCCAAAATTCCCGCAGACTGCTGCTGGTCCGTCCCATGGTTCAATGACAGCATTACAATAAGCATACATGCTCTTTAATTGATCAGTTAAATCAGATCGATTTGACCAAGACTCAGGAATTATCATTGATTTTGCCATTGGCATGTCCCTATCAGTTTGAACAAAGAGTTCAAAAGCAGCATCAAGTGATGCGGAGTCAGAGGCATCTGGGTCGAGTATTGGTTTCAAATCATTAATTCTCTCTTTAAAAAAGGGGTGTGTAATTCTTGGTTCATGTGCGCTCATCCAATTTATATTTCCCTTTAAAGTATTGATTTCTCCGTTATGTGCTAAAACTCTAAATGGTTGCGCCAAAGACCATGTAGGAAATGTGTTGGTAGAATATCTTTGATGGTAAATGGCAAATTTAGATGTAAATTCATTATCTAGCAAATCTGGATAAAACTCAGATAACTGTTCAGCTAAAAACATACCTTTGTAAACAATTGTTTCTGTCGATAAAGAGCAAATATAAAAGTCATTAATACTCTGAGATTTAATTTTATTCTCTATCCTTCTTCTTGTTAAATAAAGTTTCTTTTCAATATCGGGTGTGGTTTCTTTAGGGGAAAAAATTATTTGTTCAATTTCTGGTTTCGTATAATTAGCTTTTTCACCAATGATCTCCGTATTAACTGGAACTTGTCTCCATCCAAAAAGATTCATTCCAGCTTTTATAATTTCATATTCAACGATAGCTCTACATTTTTCTTGTGCTCCGAAATCTCTTTTTGGTAAAAATATCATACCCACGCCCAATATAGAGTCTTGGCTAGTTCTATGACCCATTTTTAAAACTTGTTTACTGAAGAAAGAATTTGAAACTTCCAACATTATACCAGCACCATCTCCAGTTTTACCATCTGCATCAACCGCACCCCTATGGAATACAGCCTTAAGTGCCTCGACACCTTTTTCAACTATATCTCTTCTTGACTCACCTTTGATTGAGGCAACTAAACCGACACCACAATTATCATGTTCATGTTTTTCATTATAAACGTGATTGTCTTTTAGCTTTTGCTTATTTCTTCTATAGATTTCTAGTGAATGGTCTTTCATGATGCTTTTTTTATTTTTGAGCTTTGTAAGAAATTATGAATTGATTTTGCAACTTCACGGCCATCGTGGATTGCCCATACGACGAGGGAGGCACCCCTAACAATATCCCCAGCAGCAAAAATCTTTGGATTACTCGTTTGAAATTTCTTAAAATCAACTTTAACTGTTTTCCAGCTTGTTAATTCAATATTTGTTTTAAAATTGTGATTCAAATCTTCAGGTTCAAAACCTAGAGCTTGGATGATTAAGTCACTTTTTATTTGTTTTTCAACACCTGTATCAACCGGTTTTCTTCTTCCACTCTCATCAACCTCACCTAGTGCAGCGACTTTGTATGTCATACTTGTTGCAGTAGAGTTGTCGCTAATAATTTTAGATGGAACAGATAACCAATTAAATTTGATGCCCTCTTGCTCAGCATTTAAAACTTCTCTTGCTGATCCAGGCATGTTTTCTTTATTTCTTCTGTAAAGACAAGTAACTTCTTTTGCTTGTTGTCTAATCGCTGTTCTAACACAGTCCATAGCTGTATCTCCGCCTCCAATAACAACTACATTCTTATCTTTTGCGTTGAGAAATTTATTATTTGATGGAGAGTCACCTAATCCAGTTCTATTACTCTCAATTAAGAAATCTAAAGCAGGAATGCTATTGTCTACTGAAGATGTATCAATATCTAATTTTCTAGCCTTATAAACACCAGTTGCAATTAATATTGCGTCATAATCTTTTTCCAAATCTTGAAAAGAAATATTTTTTCCGACTTCAGTGTTTAAGTTAAATACAACACCACTATCAGTAAGCCACTCTGTTCTTCTCTCAACAATTTTTTTGTCTAATTTAAAGTTAGGTATGCCATAAATCATCAAGCCACCTGCTCGGTCATTTTTTTCAAAGACATCTACTTGATATCCATTTTGAGTTAAATAGGCAGAAGCGGCCATTCCTGCAGGGCCCGATCCTATTATTGCAACTTTCTGCTTGTATTGGTTTTGTGATGATAGATTTTTAACCCATCCTTTTTCCCATGCTATTTCTGTTAAGTATTTTTCTAAATTACCAATTGTAATTGCACCAAAGCCCGCCTGTTCCACAACGCAGTTGCCCTCACACAATCTATCTTGAGGACAGACTCTCCCACATACCTCTGGGAATGCATTTGTAGAAGCGGATACTTGATAAGCTTCTTCCAATCGGCCTTCAGCTATGTAACGAAGCCAATCTGGTATATTATTATTTAGAGGACAATGAATTTGACAATATGGTATTCCACATTGTGAGCACCTCGAAGATTGTTCAACAGAGTCAATTTTATCAAACTGACTGTAAATCTCCTGAAAATCCTTTATTCTTTTCTCAGGTTCAGTTTTAGATGGATTCTTTGGTTTTTTTTTATGAAACTCTAACATGATAATAAAATATTACTTTATTTTCCTATAAACAAATTGGATGGTATTAATATAAAGATTTCAAGGCATAGTAAACTAATAAATGATAATAAATTATGACTAATGATGATATTTTTTATATTTTTTATGGTTTAATCCAAGGAATTACTGAATTTATCCCCATTAGTTCTAGTGGTCACCTTAATATCTTAGAAATCTTTTTTAAAAGCTTAGAATCTAGAAATTATTTATATGAAACATCAGCACACTTTGCCTCTTTATTAGCTTTATCATTATATTTACTCGCAAACGAACATTTTTCAAAATCAAATATCAAAGCTTACTTGAAAATATTAATCATTTCTACCATACCTGCAATTGTTCTCGGTTTAATAATTAAATTTTACGATCTAAGTTATATTAGTTTAGAGTTAATTGCATACACTTCAATTGCTGGAGCATTATTACTATATGTTTCAGATAAAACAAAAAAATTTAAATTAAAAATTAAAAATAAAAATACCAAATTTATTCTAGCTGGATTCTTTCAATGTCTAGCTTTTTTACCAGGTTTCAGTAGAGCAGGAAGTTGTATAATTGCATTCAGACTATTAGGAGAAGATAGAAAACGCTCATCTATTTATAGTTTATATATGGGTATACCTATAATTTTTTTGTCCTTTTTCTCCAATATTAAAGAATTTGATAATTTTATTGTAGATAAAAATTTATCATTAATTTTTATTACTACATTTTTTGCAGCTTATTTTACAATATCTGTATTTATTAAAGTGATAAATAAAATTGGTTTTACACCTTTTGTAATTTATAGAATTTTAATAGGTATCGTCTTGTTAGCTTTAATTAATTAAACTTTATCTATGAACTTTTTTAGATATTCTGATGTAATAATCTTCATATTTGATAAATCTTGATTCAATATTTCAGTAACTAATTTTTGACTTCCTTGTGAAATACTATCATGAGATAAAGTGACATACTGATCATAAGTAAATAAAGGTTTTGGAAGCTTTTCTAAAACTTTACCTTGAAGGATTGCAAGGAAAGAGGGCATAAAAAAAAATCTCTCTTTTTTTTTCAAAGTTAAGAAAATATGACTTAATATTTCCTTAAAGGTAAATATTTCGTTTCCAACTGCAGCTAAATTGAGGTTTCTGTGCTTATCAAAATTATTTAACAAATTAAAAATCAGAAGTGATAAGTCATTTACATATATTGGTTGAAATTTAGTTAAACCATTTTTAATAAGTGGAAGAAAAGGTAAAATTTTAGCCATCTTACCAAATAAATTAAAGAAATTATCTTCCTCACCATAAACAGTGCTCGGTCTTAAAATAATATGATTAGAATTGTTGTTTTCGATAAATTCTTCACCCATTTTTTTACTTATTAAATAATTTGATTTAGTTTGAAAAGTTGAACCTAAACTTGAAACATGAAGAAAAGGTTTATTGTATAACTCACAATAGCTTGCAATTTTTTTTGGTAATAAATAATGAACTGTTTCAAACGATATACTTTTTGTTTCATAAAGAATACCAACTAAATTAACTACCAAGTCTGATTTTTCGATTAGATTTTTAATTTCATATAAATTTTTAATATCAAAATCTATTACTTCTATCTGTCCTATATCGCCAGAGAGAATATTTCTTTTAACCCTACTTGCGTTTCTTACAGGACATAATAGTTTGTTCCCATTTTGTAGGAGCCTTTTGGTAATACTTCTTCCTATAAAACCTGTAGATCCAAAAACTAAGATATTTTTGTTTTTCATTGTTTTATCTATCTTATATAAATATAAGTTCTAGGATGTCAAATTATCAATTATTCCAAAATGATCTGCCAAGTAAGCTCTTAAAATCATTTAAAGGGGATATCTCCATCGACACTGAAACTCTTGGTTTAAATATTAAAAGGGATAGACTTTGTCTCATTCAATTAAAAAATGAAACAGATCAAAATATCTATTTAATAAAATTTGATGAGGGTTTGTCACCAAAATTATCCAAAAATATAAAAACATTACTTGAAAATAAAAGTCTTACAAAAATATTTCATTATGGGAGATTTGATATGGCGGTATTAAAACAGAACTTAAAAATAAATGTCAAAAATATTTTTTGCACAAAAGTCGCATCAAAATTAACTCGAACATACTCTTCAAAACATGGTTTAAAAGATCTAGTTTCTGAAATATTAGATATTCATTTGGACAAAACAGAACAATCATCTGATTGGAGTAAAAAAAAACTCACAAAAAAACAAATTGAGTATGCTATGAATGATGTTTTATATTTATCAGAAATAAAAAATTCTCTTAATGAAAAATTAATTAATCAAAAAAGGTTTAGACTTTTTAAATCTATTATGAAATTTATGGAAATAAGAGTAGATTTAGATTTACAAGGATGGGAAGGGATAGATATTTTTGCACATAAATAAGTAATGAATAAGTCTAAAATTAAAAAAGAGGGTAAAAAAGTAATTAAGTTAGAGTCAGAGGCTTTAGCTAAACTTTCAAATAGTTTGAATAATAAATTTGTTGAGGCTGTGGAATTGATTTCCAATCAGAATGGTAAAATAATTATTTCAGGAGTAGGAAAAAGTGGAAATATTGCTGCCAAAATTGCAGCTTCTTTTACCTCGACTGGGATACCAGCAATCTTTCTAAGCCCTGTTGATGCTAGTCATGGAGATATGGGTATTATTGATAAAAATGATGTTCTTATGATTTTATCTAATTCAGGTGAGTCACATGAATTAGCGGATCTGATCAACTTTAGTAAGAAAAAAAAAATTAAAATAATTTCAATAACATCTACACATAAAAGTTTATTATCAAAAAATTCAGATATAAATTTAATTTTACCCTCTCATATAGAGGCTGACAAATTACAAACAATTCCTACTACTTCGACTACAATGGCTTTGGCTCTAGGTGATGCACTTTGTTGCTCTGTTTTGAGTTTAAGAAAATTTGATAAAAAATCATTTAGTGAACTTCATCCAGGTGGAAAAATTGGAAAAAAATTGAAAACATTAAGAGACATTATGGATACTGATATTCCTATAATTCAGTCAGAATCATCAATAATTGATGCGGTTTTAGTAATGACTGCAAAGAAATATGGGTGTGTTGTGGTATTAGATAAAAATAAAAAAATCAAAGGAATTATTACAGATGGAGATTTAAGAAGATCGATTGCTAGGATCAATATAAAAGAGAAAGCAACAAATATTATGAAAAGTAAACCAATTATTGCAAAAGGAGATTTATTAATTTCATCTGCTATTGTTCTAATGAATAAGTACTCTATTACAAGTCTTATAATTGCTAATCAAAATAAACCTATTGGTATTGTAAATATTAAAAAATGCTTAGAAAATGACTCTTAACTTGAACAAAAAAATAATTAATATTTTGATAATTTTTTTTTTAGGGATACAGTTAACAATATATATCTATAATCAAAAACCATTAACAGAAAATTTTAGTCAAAAGAAAATCACAGTTGAGAATTTTTCAAGTATTGTTTTAAGCAAATCTGGAATAAATAAAATTGGATCAGAAAAATTAAATAAAATAGATGAAGATAATATTTTTTTAGAGGGTAATTCATACTTAGAAAATAAAGATTATAAAATATATGGTAAAAACATATCAATTAACCTATCAAAAGAGATATCAAATAGTGATGATCCTGTAGAAGTAATTAATTCAATGGGAACTTTGAAAGGTAAAGGATTTAAGAATCTTGATTATGATGGTAAAATTATTTTTAAAGGTGAGGTAAATTTTGTCATCAATAAATAAATATTTATTTTTTTTTATATATTTAATTTTTTTTCCAAATGCATATTCTGAGAGCTTTGTTAAAGCAGGAGATAGTCTTATATGGGACTCTGAAAATAAAAGTTACACAGCTTTAGGTGATGTTGAATTTAAAAATGATAAATTTATTGCTTTCTCTGATAAAATGCTTGCTTACTATAAAGAGGAAAAAAATGAAGAAATTTTTACTAAAATTGAACTTTTTGATAATGTGATAATTAAATTCAACGATGAAATTTTTAAAGGAGATTATGCCATTTATACACGTAAAGATAATATAATAAAACTAACCGGGAATGTATCAATAGAGTCGCCATCAAGGTTACTAACCGGCAACGAGTTAATTGCTGATATCGATAATAATAAAAGAATCCTCAATTCAGGTAATAAAGATTCTCTTGTTGAAGTTTTATTAGAAAATAATGCAAAAGATTAAACTAATTGAAGTTTCTAAAAGCTTTAAGTCTAAAAAAGCTCTTAATAATATAAACATCGAATTTTCTAATGACAAAGTAAATGGATTACTTGGTCCAAATGGTAGTGGAAAGACCACTCTTTTTAACATTGTAGCTGGTTTTTTAAATCCTGATTTTGGAAAAATTTTTTTAGATAAATATAATTTAAATGAAAAAAGTCTCAGCTTAAGGACAAAGCTAGGTATTTCTTATTTACCACAAGATGCTTCAATTTTTCGAGATTTAACTGTCTTTGATAATATTTTTTCAATTGCAGAATTATTTCATAATAAAGATAATGCAAAAAAAATTACTAAAAAACTTATAGATCAGTTTTCTCTTAAAAATTTTCAAAAAACTAAAGGTAAATTGTTATCTGGGGGTGAGAGAAGAAGAACTGAAATAGCGAGAGCATTAGCGAGTAGTCCAAAATTTCTTTTGCTTGATGAGCCTTTCGCAGGTATAGACCCTATAGCAATAGAAGAAGTTAAATCTTCGATATCACTACTAAAAAAAATGAATATTGGAATAATTATAACTGACCATAATGTAAAAGAGGCGCTAAGTATCGTTGATTTTGGTTACATAATCTATAATGGACAAATTATAAAATCTGGGAGTCCAAAAGAAATTATTTCTGATAAATTTGTAAAAAAAATCTATTTGGGTGAAAATTATATCTAGATTTTATGCCTCTGAATAATCTAAGTAAAATAAATGGCACATACCTTCCTCCTGGGGATAAATCAATTAGTCATAGAATTTTGATCTTATCAGGACAAGCTATTGGTAAATCAGAAATTTCAAATTTATTAGAAGCCGAAGATGTAATTAATACTTTGAGGGCCATGAAATTGATGGGTGTTACTATAAAAAAAGTTTTAAATAAATACCATGTTTTTGGTTTGCCACCAGGTGGATTATTTCAACCCAATCAGTCTATAGATTTTGGTAATTCTGGTACTGGTATCAGATTATTATCAGGGTTAATTGCATCAAATAATATCAAAGTAAATTTAATTGGCGACAGCTCTCTTAGTAAAAGACCAATGAGAAGGGTCACAGAACATTTATCTAAGATAGGTGCAGTTATCGAATTAAAAAAAAATATTTATCCCCCAATTAAAATTAAGGGCACTGGTAATTCAGTACCGTTGAATTTTAATATAACAATTCCCTCGGCTCAGATAAAAAGTGCAATCATGCTTTCAGCTTTAAATACTAATGGAAGAGTAAAAGTAAAGGAATTTAAATCAACAAGAGATCACACAGAAAATATGCTCAAATCAATGGGTTATAATATTAAGGTTAAAGAAGACTCAAAATATAGATACATAGATATGATAAATGATAAACAACTTAAAACAATTAAATATACTGTACCAGGAGATCCTTCATCAGCTGCTTTTCTAATAACTGCTGCGTGTTTAAAACCTGGCTCTAAATTAATTGTTAAAAATATACTTTTAAACAAAACAAGAGTTGGATTTCTTAAAACCTTAAAATCAATGGGTGGAAATATTAAAATAACAAATAGGAGAAAAATTCATAATGAAAACGTGGCTGATTTGAAGATAGCACAAAATAAAAGTTTAAATTCAACCACTTTAAAATCAATAGATGTTCCTCTACAGATAGATGAGATACCAATTTTATCGATAGCAGCTTCATTTGCTAAAGGTTTGAGTGTATTCAAAGGATTAAAAGAGCTTACAGTTAAAGAAAGTAATAGATTGAAACTTATACATGAAAATTTAAAAAAAATTGGTGTTAAGTCTAAGATTCAAAAATTCGATCTTTATATTTATGGTAATCATGAACTCAAAAAGGGTGATGCTGTTATTAGACACGAAAATGATCATAGAATTTTAATGGCTTTTTTTATCGCTAATATGATTTGTGAAAAAAACAACATAATAAAAGATAAATCATGCGTAAAAACAAGCTATCCAACCTTTTTCAAACATATATCCAAATTAATTAATTAATTTCTCTTGAAAAACACTAATAAAACTTTAAAACGACCTAACTTAACTTGAAAGGTAAAACATGACTTATGATTTCTAACGACGAATATGGTAAATTGCTAGACCAACAATTCGATACCAAAAAAACCATCTCTGCTAATAAAATAATTTCTGGAACTATTCTTAAAATAAGCGACCAACATATAACTGTCGATATAGGATACAAAAGTGAAGGTCAAATACCTAAAGAAGAATTTCTCAACACTGGCTCTTCTGATGATTTGAAAACAGGTCAAGTAATTGAGGTATTTGTTGAAAAATTAGAAGATCGAGAGGGCAATGTTAAAATCTCCCACGAAAAAGCAATTAAAATGAAGTCCTGGGAAAAGCTTCAAAAGCTTTATGACAACAAAGAGAGAGTCAAAGGTTTTATAGTAGGTAAAGCAAAAGCAGGTTTATATGTAAAAATTATGGGTACCAATGCATTCTTGCCCCTGAGTCAAATAGATGTTCGTCCAGTCAGAGATGTAAGTCACTTAATAAAAACTGAGGAAACATTTGAAATACTAAAGATGGATTATTCTAAAGGAAATATCGTCGTATCGAGGAAAGCTATTCTTGAAGAGAAGCAAAAAGTAATTAAAGCACAAATACTAGAAAAATCTGAAAGTAATTCAGTTGTTAGTGGCAAAGTAAAAACTTTTACAGATTATGGAGCTTTTGTTGATCTCGGTGGTATTGATGGCTTAGTACACTTAAGTGATATTTCTTGGAGTAGAATTGGACACCCATCTGACGTATTAGAAGTTGGAAAGAAATATGACTTTAAAATACTTAAAGTTTCAGATGACTCAGATAAAATTAGTTTAGGCTATAAACAGTTAAAGGATGACCCTTGGGAAAAAATCGAAGAGAAAATAAAAATCAATGAAATTTATGATGGAAAAATAACTCATATTACCGATTATGGTGCTTTTGTTCAATTATCTGATAAAGATTTAGAGGGTTTAGTCCATTCTAATGATATTAGTTGGACAAAAAAAAATATTCATCCAAATAAAATACTAGAGGTTGGTTTTAATATTAGAGTAAAAATATTAGAGATTGATAAAGAGAAGAAAAGAATAAGCCTTGGAATAAAACAAACTGAACCAAATCCTTGGGAAAATATTTTAAATGAATACAAAAAAGATCAAACAATTGACACTGAGATAAAAAATATTACAGAGTTCGGTATTTTTGCAAAGCTCAATGAAAACATTGATGGGCTTATCCATAAAAATGATCTCTCATGGACTGACTCTAATGGAGATAGAACTCTTAAAAAATATCAAAAAGGGCAGAATATAAAGGTAAAAATATTAGAAATTGATCCTGAGAAAGAGAAAATTAGCTTCGGTATAAAACAACTATCAGCAGATCCTTTTCACGAATTTTTTAAAGACAAGTCAAAAGGGGATATTGTATCTGCAACAATAACTAAAATAAATAATAATGGAATTGATGTTGAGGTAGCTAGTTTTATTGAAACTACTATCAGGAGAAAGGAGCTCTCAAAAAATAAAGAAGAGCAAAACATATCTAGATATAATGAAGGACAAAAAATAGATGCTAAAATAAGCTCTATAGACCTAACTAATAGGAAGTTTGCTCTCTCAATTCGACAATTAGAGATCGATGAAGAGCAAAGTTTGCTAGAAAAGTATGGTTCTAAATCCTCTGGATCTGTTTTGGGTGATATTCTAGGCAAGGCTTTAGATGAAGATAAGGACTCCAAAGAAGAATAAGTCAGATCTTTTAGAGGCTTTCTTACAGTCAGAAACTGATTTAACACCCAAAATTAACGAAGCTATATTTAACAAGTTTTTTGAAATTCTTAAGAATAATATTTCTAAACACATAACTATAGAATTAAGAAATTTTGGTATATTTAAGTCTAAGTTTATGGAACCTCGGTTCGGCACTGACCCTAGGAATAAAAAAAAGATCTATATACCGCCTAAATGGAAAGTTACATTCAAGACTAGCGAAGTTATAAACGAAAAATTAAATGAAAAAATTTAAATCTTTTATTGCTTTAGATCTCAAATCTAATGTTCAAAATATAAGAATTGTAAATGAACTCCATCGCCATGTGTATGGTTTTAAAGTTGGTTATAGGTCTTTCTATAATCAACGTTCAAGTGAGCTTATTTCAGAAATCAAAAAGAAAAAAAGCAAATTATTTCTTGATTTAAAACTTCATGATATCCCTAATACAGTTAGTAGTGCAATTGACTCTTTATCGAATGTAAATCCTGATTTTCTTACTTTGCATATATCTGGAGGTAACGAGATGATAAAAGCTGCATTCAACTCTATTAAAAAAAATAAACTTAAAACTAAAATCTTAGGTGTAACATTATTGACGAGCTTAGATGGAAAAGATAGCGAAAAAATATATAAAGAGAGAAATACGCAAAAACTTGTAAAAAAATTTACTAAAATTGCAAATAATGTAAACATTCATGGCCTTATTTGTTCAGGTCATGACCTGAAAGTTTTAAGAAAATATAATAAATTAATTAAAATAACACCTGGTGTAAAAATGTTTGCTAGAAATGATGATCAAAAAAGAGTTGCTTTTGCTCATAATGCTTTACAAGATGGTGCAAGCTTTGTTGTAATAGGTAGAGAATTAATAGAAAGCAAAAAACCCTTAGATTTGTTAAAAGAATATGGCGAACAAAATAAAAATAAAAATTTGTGGACAAAATAATCCAGCTATTATTAATCACTGTCTTGATTTAAATATTTCTTATCAAGGATTAATTTTTTATGAAAAGAGTCCAAGGTTTATTAATATGGACACACTATCTCTTGTTAACCAATATTTTAAATCACATAAAGATAAATTTGTGGGTGTTTTTGTTAATCCATCAATTGATGAAATTAAAAATAGATTAGAAGTTTTTGATTTTGATACAATTCAACTTCATGGGAATGAAGATCAAAACTTCATAAGCGAAGTTAAAAATAATTTTAAGAAAAATATATATAAATCAATATCCCCAGAGGATTTTAAAAAGACTGAGTTGATAAATGTAGATCAGTTCCTTATTGAAGCGAAGCCCTCTTCAAAACAGATGCCTGGAGGAAACAATAAAACTTGGGATTGGTCTGATTTTAAAAATATTAAAAAACTTCCTTATATTTTATCAGGAGGTCTAAATGTCACTAATATCAAAAAGGCAATTAACTTAACAGGTGCGGATTTTGTTGATATAAATTCTGGTGTAGAGGAACAACCAGGTGAAAAAAGCCTTACTTTGATAGACGGCATTCTTTCATCAATTTATAATTAATGAAAAAATATAAACAACCTAGCACTATTGGAAGATTTGGTGAGTTTGGTGGAATGTATGTTTCAGAAACATTAATGCCACTATTATTAAATTTAGATAAATCTTACAAAAAAATTCAAAAAGATAAAAAATTTAAAAAAGAACTAAATGATCTTTTTAAAAACTATGTAGGTAGACCCTCTTCGTTGCACTATGCTAAAAATTTATCTAAATATATTAATGGACCAAAAGTATATTTTAAAAGAGATGAGCTAAATCATACAGGTGCCCATAAAATCAATAATTGCTTAGGACAAATACTCCTAGCAAAAAAAATGGGCAAAACAAGAATTATCGCTGAAACAGGTGCTGGACAACATGGAGTCGCTACAGCTACTGTTTGTGCTCTTTTTGGTCTTCCTTGTTATATTTACATGGGGTCAAAAGATATCGAAAGACAAAAACCTAATGTTTTTAGAATGAAGCTTCTGGGGGCCACCATTATTCCTGTTGAGTCTGGCAGTAAATCTTTAAAAGATGCTATGAATGAAGCTTTGAGAGATTGGATTAAAAACGTTAGAGATACTTTTTATATTATCGGTTCTACCGCAGGTCCTCACCCCTATCCGAAAATGGTAAGAGATTTTCAGTCTGTAATTGGAAAAGAAGCCAGAGAACAAATATTAAAAGTAGAGAAAAAACTACCAGATTATTTAATTGCTTGTGTTGGAGGGGGGTCAAATGCCATGGGTTTGTTTTATCCATTTTTGAATGATAAAAATGTAAAGATTATTGGAGTTGAAGCAGCTGGTAAAGGCGCCAAAACAGAAGAAACAGCTGCTACAATGACATCTGGAACTCCCGGTATTTTACATGGTAGTTACAGTTATGTCTTACAAGACAATGATGGGCAAATAAAAGAGGCTCATTCTATTTCTGCTGGCCTCGATTATCCTGGTGTGGGGCCTGAACACTCCTACTTAAAGGATATTAAAAGAGTTAAATACTTTGGTATAACTGATAAAGAAGCTCTTGAAGCATTTCAAATATGTTCAAAACTAGAGGGAATTATTCCTGCACTAGAGCCTTCCCATGCCCTAGCCTACTTAATTAAAGCATTTAAAAATAAACAAAAAAACAAAGTTGTAATTTTAAATTTGTGTGGACGAGGTGATAAAGATTTATTTACTGCAGCTAAAGCAATAGGATTTGATGCAGATGAATAATCTAGACTCTCTTCCTAAAAAAAAAATACTCTCGTTATTTATGACGTGTGGGTTTCCTACACTAAATCAAAGTAAAAAGGTTTTTAATGAAATGTTATCTCATCAACCAGATATTATTGAGTTTGGGCTTCCCTTTTCTGATCCGATGGCAGATGGCCCTATTATCCAAGAGGCAAATAAACTTGCACTTAGATCAAAATTATCAACACAACAATCACTTAATTTAATTAAAGAATTTAATAAATCTAAAAATAATACCTCTTTTGTTATTATGTGTTATTTAAATACTGTCCGTAAATTTGGATTAAATAAATTCATAAAAAATATTAAAAGTATTGTCGATGGTATAATAATTGTTGATTTGCCTTTTGAAGAAGAAGATGCAATCAAAAGGTCATTGTCTAAAAATAACATACACTTGATCAAGTTAATTTCTCCAATGACTGATAAAAAAAGATCTCAAAAACTTCTAAAAAATTCAAAAGGTTTCATTTATTATATATCTGCAACTGGAATTACAGGTTCAAATAAATTAGATTACAAAGAAATAAATAAAAATGTTAAATCTATAAAAAAAATGTCTTCTGTTCCTGTTTTAGTTGGATTTGGGATCAAGTCTAAAAAAGATGTTATTGATATATCCAAAAAAACAAATGCAGATGGTGTTATAATTGGCTCAGCTCTAATTCAAAAATATTTTGATATAAAGATGGATTTTAATAAGTACCTTAAAAGCCTTAAAAAATTTATTCAAGAAGTTAAGATCTAAAAATGAACTGGCTCACAGATTATGTAAAACCTAAATTAAGCTCCCTTGTTAATCGCAAAGATCCTCCGTCTGATTTATGGACCAAGTGTGGATGTGGAGAAAGAACCTTGTATGTAAGTGATTTAAAAGAAAATCTAAATGTTTGTTCATATTGTGACTTTCATATGGGGATGGATGTAAATAGTAGATTAAAAAATTTATTTGATAACGAAAATTATGAATTAATCGAGGTACCTTTTGAAAATAATGATCCTCTAAAATTTAAAGATCTTAAAAAATACACAGACAGGATGAAAGCTGCACAAAAAAAAACTGATCAAAAAGATGCCGCCATTTTAGCTAAAGGTGAAATTGGAAGCACAAAAGTTGTAGTTTTTATTTTAGATTTTAATTTTATGGGTGGTTCAATGGGTCAATTTGTTGGCGAAGCATTTAAAATTGGTTGTCAAAACGCTGTTGATTTGAATTGTCCATTTATATCTGTTGCTTCCTCAGGAGGTGCAAGGATGCAAGAAGGTATTGTAAGTTTAATGCAACTACCTAAAACAGTTGCAGCTGTAAATATGCTAGATCAAAATAAAATTCCTTACGTGAGTGTTCTAACTCACCCTACCACTGGAGGTGTGAGTGCTTCGTTTGCGATGCTTGGAGATATTATCATTGCTGAAAAAGGAAGTATGATTGGTTTTGCTGGAAAAAGAGTTATCGAAGAGACAATCAAAGAACAATTACCTGAGGATTTTCAAACAGCGGAATATCTTCTTGAACACGGAATGGTTGATATGGTTGTCCATCGAAAAGAATTAAGTCAAACACTTTCAAAAGTTTTATCATTCGTAAAAAAATAAATTCTTGAAAGATCCCATTTTTCAAAGACTACTAAATCTACATCCAAAATTTTCAGATTTATCTTTAGGGAGAATTAAAAAACTTTTAAAGAAAATCAATTTTGATGAAAATTTACTGCCCAAAGTCATTCATATAGCTGGTACTAATGGAAAAGGCTCAACAGCAGCTATTTTAAAATCAATTCTCAATCATCATGATTATTCAACACACGTGTACTCCACTCCTCACCTAGTAAAATTTAATGAAAGAATTCAATTAAGATCTAAAGAAATTTCCAATCAAAAATTATTAAAATATTTGAAGTTTTGCGAAGATAAAAATGAAGGAAATTTGATAACATTTTTTGAAATCACTACTGCGGCGGCGTTTAAAGCTTTTCAAGATCATAAAGCTGACTATCTAATATTAGAAGTTGGGCTTGGAGGAAGGTTTGATGCTACAAATATTTTAAAAAAATCAAAGTATGCAGCTATTACTCCAATTTCTTTAGATCATCAAGATTATTTAGGAAATTCATTGTATCAAATTGCTTTTGAGAAATTAGGAATATTAAATCCAAAAAGTACGATTTTTATTAATCGACAGAAAACAAATGTTATGAAATATATTAAGTCACAATTAAAAAAAAGAAAATTAACTGCAAATCTATTTAATATTCATTGGAAAATAAAATCTAATTTTTATTTATCGAATGATATAAGAGTTAATTTATCAAAATTAAGTTTATTAGGATCACATCAATTAATTAATGCTGGATTAGCAATACATTTAGCGAGGAATATATTGAAAGAAAAATTTGTAATAGAAAAAACAGAAAAAGCGTTGATGAATTGTGAGTGGCCTGGGAGATTGCAGCAAATTAAGAGCGGACTTTTAAATAAAAAAATAAAGAAATATAAGAATATTTACTTAGATGGCTTTCACAATATCGATGGCATGAAAGCATTAATTAAATCATTACCAAAGAATAGGAAAATACTCATATGCTCTTTTTTAAATAATAAAAAATATACTCAAATGCTCTCTAACTTATCAAATCATTTCAATAAAATAATTGTTGTTAAAATGAATGAGGAAAACTCTATTACTGAGGATCTGATGCCCAAATACCTTAAGCTCTATTTTGCAAATTCCTTAACAGATTCATTTAAAATGATTAATAAACTCTCATCAAATCAGACCACAATTTATTTTGGAGGATCATTATATTTTATTGGTGAAGTGATAAAATTAAATCGTTTAAAAAATTAGATTTTCTCGCTATATAGTGCCAAATAGCAAAAATATCCCCATTTATAAAAATATATTGATTGATCTAATTTTTCTCAAAAAAAGTAATAATTAATAACTAACCTTAATCCTCCAGAACCATTCTTGTGGTTTTCTTCAAGAATGGTTCTACTCAATCTTCTTTTTGTTTTTCAAATAAAGTAGTAAAGCTAACCCTTCGTATGCAATTTTCCATAGTTGTCTAAATAATGGTAGCTTCAACAATAAAGACAGGTATCTCCATCTTGGAATTGTATCCCATAAAACTAAAAAGGACTCTGATCCAGAAAAAATTTTTCCATCATGATATACATGCATTCTTCTAAATAAATCTTTTTTGGAGAGATGATTTATATGTTCATCTTTATTTTTTGAAATATCAACATAGTTTATATCTAAGGTTTTCTTTTTATAGTGACTTATCTCTGCATTACAAATATTACATGAACCATTAAAGTATACTTTCATTTTGATTACGCGGGTGGTGGTATTGAGCCATCTTTAAATAGATCATATCCCTTTAAGACAGCAGGTCTAAGTGATATTTGATTATACCATCGCAATAGATTGATGTATTTATTCAGACCTATATCATGAATTGGGTGTCTAGCGATCCAAGGAAATGTTGCAATATCTGCAATTGAATATTCATTTGCCAAATATTCATTTATAGATAAATGATCGTCTAAATTTTTGTATATCGTTTCTGAAATTTTAAAATATCTATCTTCACCAAAATCACTTTTACCAGGGTTATAATGATGAAATTGATGATGCTGACCTAACATAGGGCCTATATAACCCATTTGAGCCATCAACCACTGGGTTGTTAAACTTTGATTTGAGCCATAAAATTCTCCAGATAAATTTGCCAAGTAAATTAAGATAGCACCAGACTCAAATATGGTCTTATTATCATGTCTTAAAACAGGAATTTTTGAAAATGGAGAAATTTTTTTAAACTCCTCGTTGAATTGTTCACCCTTATTTAAATTAATTAAAGTCAAATCATAACTCTCATTAATCTCCTCTAACATTATTGAAATTTTTCTTGCATTTGGAGTTGAGTCTGCGAATAACTCAAACATTCAAATTAGACTCATAATATATTTATGAACGAAGTATCCTATTACGAGTAAAGTCAATCCAATCAAGTAAATTAACCAAAAATTCATATTGAGATTTTTTGCAAAGAAAAAAGGTAAGAAAAATAAATATGAGACAGGTACTCCAATAAGAATGCTTTTTGCAAATATTACAGTATTTTCAGTATTTTTATGCTCTAAGAAAGAGAAGGCTATGGCTATTATACTTGCTATTGGAAGAGCAATAATAAATCCAGATAGCTCAGGTTTTTTACCGGAAAGCCAACTTGCAAATGCAATCACAAGAGCAGCTAATAAAACTTTTAAAGCAAAAATCATAATTATCTATTTTATACTAATTAATAATAATTAAAGATTATTTTCAGGTATCAAGAAAGTTGTTGATGCCCAATCACTATGCCAGATTGGCTCATTTTTTTCTGGGTCTGCCTTTAATGGATAAATCACAACTGAGTCTAAAAGATATTCCCTTCCTGGTTCAATATCAAACGTGAATTTTCCTTTATCATCCGTTATGGTATTTACAATTGATAACTTTGTATTTTTATATTTCGAAAAAATTGTAACAAGATTTTTTTTTAGTGGTTTTTTTTTGTAATATAAAGTTCCACTCATTTGCTTTGAATTCAATTCTTTGTAAGGATTTTGGTCTAAAACAAATTCAAATAGAAGTCCTGTATTTTTATCCTTCCCCTCACTGCCATTTAGTGTAATAAGAGATTTTGCATAACGACGATAACTCTCAATAAAATTACTTTCGGGAAATCCTTTCTCAAAATGGGTATTGATTAGTTGCTGGTAACCTTTTTCATTAACAAAATCCTCGAATTTTTGAAACTTTTTATAATCAACATATTTATCTTTAGTTTCATGATAAATAATTAATAAATTGTCTAAATTAGTCGTTATATTAATTGCAGGCACATCACCTAGTATGCCCTTTATTTTTTCTTTTTTATTTTTGGATCCAGATAATATTTTAAATGTTTTAAAATCTTGTGGATTATACATTAAAACCATACCTTGAAATTCTTGTCCTACCCTCAAGTGAGCATTTATTAAGTCATCATTAAGTTGATATTGCGTAGGCTCGATCCAAAATTCATGAGCGTTTGCTCTAATAGAATAAGCAATAAGGAGCAAAAAAATATAAAGAATTTTTAGATGAATTTTGGTAAACATGACCGAATGATTAAGTACTTATTTTTTCTAATTTTAATATTGAGCTCTCCTCTGCATTCGCACGAAATTAAACCCGCGATGATGGATATTACCATTATTGAAGGAAATGCATCAATCGAATTTAAATTAAATGCAGAAACTGTTCTTTCTGAAATTGATGCCTCTTTATATCAGGATACCAACGACTCACCTCAATCCCAAAAATATGATGCGTTACGGACCCTTTCCACTGAAGAAGTAGAGAAAATGGTCATAGAAAATGAAAACAAATTTACAGATAAGATTAAAATCAATATCGGAGATGAAACTATACCGCTTTCTTTAAGAAATGTAGATACTTTTCAAGAAATAAACGATGAATTTCCCAGAGATACAACTTTAAACATAGGTTTTGAAATAAAAGATGAGTCTTTTACCATTCAATTTGAAAAAGAATTGGGTCCCGTGGTAATTAGACATTTTGAGGATTTATCAAAAGAGTCTGTTTTATTTACAACTTATTTACAACCTGCTGAAAGATCATCACTCATATCCCAACAGACACGGTCTTCAGCTTTAAGTACAACAATTGAATATTTAGTTTTAGGGATAGAGCATATTGTTCCTAAGGGACTTGACCATATCTTATTCATAATAGGTATCTTTTTTTACGCTATCAAATTTAAACCTTTATTACTTCAAGTTACAATGTTTACAGTTGCGCATTCGATCACACTTATTCTAGCTAGTTTTAATTTAATTTTTATACCTGCTACTATTGTTGAACCGTTAATAGCATTGTCTATAAGCTATGTTGCAATTGAGAATATATTTCAAAGACGTTCAACTTTACTTCGGTATTTAATAATTTTTATTTTTGGATTAATTCATGGTTTAGGTTTTGCGTTTGTGCTGGGAGATATTGGGTTAAATACTAGTCAACTTGTTTTAAGTTTAATCTCATTTAACATTGGTGTAGAAATAGCACAGATAGCAATTATTATCTTAGCATCAATTATCTTTATAATACCTTCACGTCAAAGTTGGTATAGAGCATTTTTGCAAATTCCTATTTCGATTATAATTTCAATGATTGGTTTATATTGGTTTATTGAAAGAGTATTCTTTTAAAAATTTATTTTAATAGTGCCAAGAACTGATAGAGATTTATCTGTTATCACCATTTCTCCTGAACTTGGATAATAATCAAGAAAACCACCAACAATTACATAATGGGTTACAAAAATTAAATTACCTTGACTGTCGTCCCAATTTTTAATGAATTGATTTAATTCATACATTTGTTTTGAATGGTTTTTTTGATAATCAGCTGAAAATGTTGAATTTAAGGCACTTAAACTCTCAAAATTTCCAAATGCCAGACGAGCGGTTTCTTTGCAGCGACACCATTCGCTGGAATAAACAGAGTCTATTGGAATAGAATATTTAGAAAATAATATACCCATTCGTTTAGATTGATTAATTCCTTGTTCATTTAAATTTCTTTGTGTTGAACAATCGTATAATTCAAAATTATTGGGATCACCGCCTCCAGGAGCATATGCGTGACGAATAAAAGCTACTTTACCACCCTCTTTTAATAATTCCCAACTTGTTGTTTCATCAGATAAAGAATTAAATGTAAAAAAAAGAGAAATTAAGAAAAAGAAATTAACAATTTTCATTGTTGTGAGAGGTAATGATGATATGCCTGCTTTTTTACGTCATTCCAATATTGATCTGCCTCTTCAGATGTATATTTTCCGTAAAGTTGCATCCAAAAATCAGTTGTCACTAAAGATAAAGCTTCCTCTTTTTCTTTCCACTCATCATAGAACCAAGGGTCTAAAGAGGGCTCAACTCCTTTTTGTGAAAAATAATTGACCTCTTCATGAATTCCCCCTATGTCTATAATCATTGTTTTAGGAGAAAACTCTACATCCTCGAAAAAACGTATACGTGCTATATCTTCTTCGGTTAATCCTTTAACCACTATACCTTCAACGCCAGAATAATTTTCACCGAAGATTATTACAGGGAAGTTTTCATTAATGACTAAACGCAATTCACTTTTTGGTACAAAAGCTTTAGTTATTTTTAAGTGATCAGTTTTTCCTCCTATAACCTTCTCTAATATTGCAATAGAGCGTAGAGTGCCGTAAAAAAAATAATTATTCATTTTAGTCTTAGAAAAATTCTGGAAGAGCTGCTTTTTTTATCTTCATTTCATGAAGGAGTATGCAAATTTGTTCAGAAATTTCAACACTATTTGGCGTATCACTGTGAACACACACTGAATGAATGTTTGTTTTGAGAGTATTCCCATAACGTGAAATAATCCCTTCTTGTATAAGCATGGCTTTTACATGCTCCTTGGCGCTTCTAGGATCTGTTATCAAAGAGTCATTAATGGAACGAGGTGTTAAAGTAGCATCATCTTCATAAGTGCGATCTGCAAAAATCTCAAGGGCGGTGGGTATGTTGCAATTCATACCGATTTTAGCAAGTTCACTTAAAGCAGGTGCAAGTAATATCATTGATGGGTAATTTTTTTTTAAAACATCTACTATTTCACTAGAAAGGTCTTGGTCAACGCATGCCATATTACTCAAAGCTCCATGAAGCTTAACATGTGTTAATGGAAAATTAATATTAGAGGCAAGATTATGCATAAACATTAACTGGTCTTTGACAATTTCTTGGATTAATTTTTTGTTCCAATTAATTTTTGTGCGCCCGAAATTATCTCTATCTAAAAAAGAAATATGCGCACCAACTGAAACACGTTTTGTTTTACAGTAATTTAGTGCTTTAAAAACAACGTCTTCTGACCCCCCATGATATAAACAAGAAAGATTAGCAGAGCTAATTTTATTTATTAACTGCGCATCAACAGTCTCGAAAAAACTGAGATCTTTTTCTGCGATATCAGAATTTAAATTAATTTTATTCAAATGCACCAAAGTTACATTATGATATTAGCGTGTATTTCAAAGGAATAAATTCTTATGGGGATCGTGGTTTAGTCTTAGATTTTGGGAATGAAACCTCAAAATCTATATCACAGGAGGTAAATGAGACATTTTTAAATATTTCAAACCTTAATCTTCAACCACTAAACATTATTCCTTCCTTCAATAAAATAGTTGTAATTTTTGAAAATTCAAAAATTAGAGATCAAAACAAAGACAAAATTAGTATGAAAATGAAAGATACAAACTCTCAAACTAACAAAAAAGTTACTAAAACATGGGAAATACCGGCATGTTATAATGAAGATTTTGCTTTAGATATAAAGATCATCCAAAAACTACACCAGATTACAAAAGAAGAGGTTATCAATCTTCACTCATCAGTTCGTTACTATACATATTATATAGGCTTCATGCCGGGATTTCCATATTTAGGGGATGTTCCCTCCCAATTAATCACATCGCGGTTAGCTACTCCAAGGGTAAAAATTCCTGCTAGATCCATTGGCATAGCAAAAAACCATACCTGTATATATCCAAAAGTTTCACCTGGGGGTTGGAATATAATTGGACAAATACCATTTGATATTTTTGATTTACAAAGTTCTTACCCTTCCCTTTTTCTTCCAGGTGATGAGGTAAAATTTTACTCCGTATCACTTTCAGAGTTTGAAAAAATTAGAAAATATAATTTTTCATTAAATGAATTGATCAAGGAATACTCGTCATGAACTCAATCATAATCACTCGTGCAGGGACTCATTCAACGATTCAAGACTTTGGAAGATTTCAATATCAGCACTTAGGAGTTTCACCAAGTGGAGCAATGGACCAAAGAATTATTACAGAGCTACAAAAAATTATACCCAATCATCAAAATCAATTTCTAGAATTTGCTTATGTGGGGCCTTCAATAAAAGTAAAAGAAGGATCTGTTAAGATTTGTGTTGGTGGTAATTGTAATATGAGTATTCAGAAAAATAACAACAGCCAGCTTGAGTGCCAGCCCTATAAAAGTATTAATTTATTTGAGGGCGATGAATTGATTATTCACAATACAATAGACTCAGTATATGGATACATAGCTTTTGAGCATGGACTTGGGTTAGAGCCTTGTCTTAATAGCTACTCTACTGACACAAAAGCAGGAATAGGTTCGATTAATCGACCTTTAAATGATGAAGATATATTTCACATTAGCAAAGATGTAGGCTCTTGGGATCTTATCTCTATACCAAAACCTGATTTAGAAAAGGTAACCAATTTCAAAGTTTATCCTGGTCCTCAACTTCAATATTTCTCAGACAATACTCTACAATCTTTTATTAGCAGTGTTTTTACGATAACTAATCAAAGTGATCGAATGGGTATCAGGCTCAAAGGTGAGAGTCTCATTAGTTCTCAGTCTCATGATATTTTGTCTGAAGGAATATTACCTGGGTCTATTCAAGTGCCAAGTGATGGGCAACCCATTGTATTAATGCGGGACATTCCTTGTACTGGCGGGTATCCAAAAATTGCAATTTTAAATGAAGTGGATATTTCAAGAATCTCTCAGCTCCCCCCTGAAACCAAAATCACCTTCGATTTACAAACAATCTATTAGCACAGATTTTATGTATAATTAAAAGTGAAAATCTCAAGTGTTCAAGATCTAATACCAATATCGAAAAATTCGAATAGCACCATGTTATCAAGACATGATGCACTGGAAAAATTCAATTCTTTTAATCCTGCTCTCTATGCAAAAACAAGAAACTTTTTGAATGGACAAATTTCAAGATTATCAGCCCATATAAAATATGGAATCATCACTAACAAAGAGCTCTTTCAATATATTCGAGAAAAATATAATTTTGTTGAGAGTGAAAAGTTTATTCAAGAATTAGCATGGAGAGATTTTTGGAGAAGCTATGCCTACCATCATCCTGATCAACTATGGACAGATGTAGAAGAATATAAAACTGGATTTCAAGCTCAAGAATATCAAGATAACTTGCCTGAGGATGTTATGTCAGCAACAACACCAACACAAATTATTAATATTTTCATCGAGCAACTCACTAGCACTGGGTACCTTCATAACCATGCACGTATGTATTTGGCTTCTTATATTATTCACTTTAGAAGAGTGAAATGGCAAGCTGGAGCGAAGTTTTTTATGAGTCATTTACTGGATGGAGATATTGCAAGTAATAACTTCTCTTGGCAGTGGATCGCGAGTACCTTTGCAGGAAAACCTTATATATTTAATTTAGAAAATGTTCACAAATACTGTCACAAAAGCATAGATATTATACCTGAGAAGAATAGAGAAATAGATGGCAGCTATGAAGAAATTAGCTCGAGGCTCTTTCCCAATTTATGAACTTAATTTATTTATATGACGAGTTTATGAGAGTGCCAGCCGGTATTGAGGGTAATCCTGTTTACATCTTTGATGATACTTTAACTGAAGGCTATGAGCTTAGTGACAAAATCATTGAAAATAGATACTTTTTAGCTAAAGAGGCAGGGGCTGAAATCTATAGAGGTAATACATATGAGATATTGCAAGAAATTCATAACCAAAACACCATATCCAAAATTATAACAAAATCTACTTTTAGACCTATTTACCAAAATTTATTTCAAAAATTAGGTGAAAAATATGATTTAGAGCAGTTACCCGATTACTTCTTATTGCATGAGAATTATCTTCATCCAGCAAAAAGATTTTTTCAGTATTGGAACAAAATTAAGAAAAATTTAAAATATTAGTCATGGCTGAGAAATGCAAATATTGCGAGGGAGAGCTATCAGTCATGGATAGTGTGTATATTGAATCTGAAATTCGAACAGCTCCTAAGAAAGTTCAAAATTTAATTAAAAGTCATCATAATCTTGTCTGTTACATGTGTTATAAAAAACTAAAATCTATTAAAGTGATAAATACTGAAGATAAAAATAAAAAATTAAATTAGAGATTTTTGACTGTTTCTCTTAACTCGTACTTTTGAATTTTACCAGTTGATGTTTTTGGTAAGACCTGAAATACAAAAGTTTTGGGCATTTTAAAACCAGCTAAGTGCTCTCTACAAAATTTCTTTAACTCATCTTCTTCTACCGTTTGACCCTCAATTAATTCTATAAAAGCACAGGGTGTCTCACCCCATTTTTCATCAGGTCTAGCAACAACTGCTGCTAATGATACTGCAGGGTGCTTTGTAATAATATTTTCAATTTCTACGGATGATATATTTTCACCACCACTAATAATGATATCTTTTGATCGATCTTTAACCTGAATATACCCACTAGGGTGCATTACTGCTAAGTCGCCTGAATGAAACCATCCACTTTTCATCGACTCTTGAGTAGCTTCTTCATTTTTGTAGTACCCCATCATGACAGTATTTCCTCGGATCATAATCTCCCCCATAGTTTCTCCATCGGAAGGGACAGGTTCGAGTGTTTCTGGGTTCATGACCGATACCATTTCTGTGTGCGGATAGCGAACTCCTTGATAGGCTTTTAGCTCAGATCGCTTTTCATCTGCTAGATTATCCCAGTCCTTATTCCAAGCACAATGAACAACATGACCGTAAGTTTCAGTCAGTCCATATACATGCATAACCTCAAAGCCTAAAGACTCCATTTTTTGAAGAATTGAACTAGGGGGCGGTGCACCAGCAGTCATAACATAAACCTTATTTTTCAATGCTTTTTGATCATCTGAAGGAGCATTTGCTATCATATTTAATACGATAGGAGCACCTCCAAAGTGAGTCACCTCATATTTATCAATTAATTCGAAAATTTCTTTAACAACAATATTTCGTATAAATATTACACGGGCATGGAGCATCGCCAAAGTCCATGGATACCCCCAGCCATTGCAGTGAAACATTGGCACTGTATATAAATAGGTGAGCCGATTAGGCATATTCCATGCAGTGATACTTCCCATTGACATTAAATAGGACCCTCTGTGATGGTACACAACACCTTTTGGGTTTCCTGTCGTTCCAGATGTATAATTAAGTGAAATAGCCTGCCACTCATCATCTGGTCTTATCCATTCAAACCCCTCATCACCTGTTTGTAGGAAACTTTCATACTCTAATTTTCCGATTGCTGGAATATCTCCTAGACCTGCTTGCTTGTCATCAATATCAATAACGATTATCTCTCGATTAACTTGAGCAATAGCGTCAATTGCTACATTGTGAAATTGTCGATCTACTATAAAAACTTTACAGTCACTATGGTCTAGTATGTAGGCAACTGTTCTAGTATCTAATCGAGTATTAATTGTGTTAACAACCCCTCCTGTCATGGGAACAGAATAATGCGCTTCAAATAATTCAGGTGTATTTGCTGCCATAATAGAAACAACATCACCTTTGCCAATTCCAACTTTTGTTAAGGCACTAGCAAATCGAGTACATCGATCGTAAACTTCTCTCCAAGAATATTTTCTCTCTTTATAAACTATGGCTTCATAGTCGGGGTAAACATCTTTTATTCGATCAAGGAAACTGATGGGAGTTAAAGGAACAAAGTTTGCATCATTTTTATGCATTCCCTGTTCAAAATTATTCATTAGTTTTTTAGTCTTCTCCCCGTAGACAACATTGCATGGATCCTATCCCTCGTCTTATTGGATTGTATTAAATTTATCAAAGACTGTCGCTCTAAATTATAAAGATCAGCTTCAGACAATTCTTTTGATTTAGTTGTATCACCCCCACTAAGTACGGTTGCTAAATGAAGACCAATATCAACATCATAGCCAAAAATGATCTTTTTTTGCTCTAAATCCAATAAAACTTGGTGCATTTTCTCTTTTACCTCAGTTCCGCTTAGCGTGAACTTTGGCTTTTCAGGAGCTGAATATCCATTCTTTAATAATGATACTTGATTAAAGGCTTCCACAAGAAGATTATCTCTATTTAAAACAAAAATATCATCATCTAGAAAAAATTTATGCTTTTTAGCTTGCAATGGAGAATGAGCCATTAGGCCATACCCTATAATATCAAATACTTGAAGAGCTGCTTGATCATGGTCATTTATATATTTTTTGTCTTGTACCCATCTCCATAATAATTCTTTACACCCACCGCCACCAGGAACAAGGCCGACACCTGTTTCTACTAAACCTAAAGTACTATTCATGTGTGCAACCATCTTAGAGGTTTGACATGCTACTTCAAAACCACCACCAATAGCTAATCCAGCAACAGCACTAACTGTTGGTTTCGATGCATATTTCATTTTCATACATGCAGATTGAAAATCAGATAGGTATTTATCGATACCTTTCCAATCTTTCACGTCAGCTAAACCAATCATGGTATTTAAATCAGCTCCTGCAGAAAAGTTCATAGCCTCATTATAAACAACTAGTCCTTGATAATTATCTTGTTCAAGACGGTTAACTGACTCATCTAGAATTTTCATTGCATCTGCGTTTAAGGCATTTGCCTTAGTGTGAAATTCACAACACAGTATCTTCTGTCCTCGAGGTTCATCATTAAATTGCCAAATAGTTGCAGCAAAATTTCGAGATAATGGATTTGCATATTTTTTGTGGTCACCTAATCGGCGAACACCCGCTCCTCTAGAGATAAACTTCATACCTGCTTCATGATTATAGGCGCGTGAAGAAGTAGAGTCATAAGGCTCTTGTTTTAATCTAATCATGGTTGTAAGTAATTCTGGTACTTCTTGTTTTTCATCTTGAAGTCGTTGGACAAATTTGGTGAGCCCGTACTCATTTAATAATTCAAATGGCCCTTCATTCCAGTTAAATCCCATACGAAGAGCATCATCTATGTCTGTCACCTTTGAAGAAACTTCAGGAATGCAAAAAGCGCTATAATTAATAATTTTTGCTAAAACTGCAAAAGCATATCGACCATACTCACTATCATCATCAAGAAGTGCTTTGATGCCTTCTTTCTCAACTCTTCTTGCGATTTCTAAATCTACTTTATCAAAATCATAATAACTCATATCTGCAGTGTTCATGGCTTTAACATGTTCATCACCCTCAACAATCGTTGTCTGATAAAAACCTCCAGGGCCCTTATTTCCGTTATAACCTTTATCAAGTAACTGCTCGACTAAAGGATGAGGTTTCACTACATCCATAAAAGGGTCATCTTCTTGTAATTCTTTTTTAAAGCTAGCAAGCACATCTTTCATCAAATCAATACCAATGAGATCATAGAGTCCAAAAACACCTGTTTTAGGAATTCCTAATGGTCGGCCAAATAATGCATCTGCGATTTCTACTGGGAGGCCTCGTTCTAAAGCCTCATACATTGCCACTTGCATCGCGTAAACACCAATTCGATTACCAATAAAACCAGGTGTATCATTACAATTGACAATTCCTTTGCCTAGTTCATTTTTACAAAAGTCTCGAAGTCCACTCATCTTGTCTTTATTCATCGTTGGTGTTTCAACGATCTCTAATAATCTCATAAATCGAACAGGATTAAAAAAGTGAGTAATACAAAAATCTGCTTTCATGGTATCAGACATCTCTTGTGTGAGAATTGAAAGAGGAATTGTCGAAGTATTAGATGAAATAATAGAGTTGGGGCTGCGAACTTTATCAATTTGTGAGTAAAGCTTATGCTTGATATCGATACGCTCAACAACAGCTTCGATAACCCAATCTGCATCTTTGATTTCATCAAAATCATCATCAAGGTTGCCGGGTTTGATGTAATCAATTCGAGACCTTTCAACTAAAAGAGGCGGATCTGACTTTTTGATAATATCAATCGCATTTTCAGAAATTTGGTTGGGTTTGTCTTTATCTTTGAGATCAAGTAAAACTACTTGGCGGTTAGAATTAGCCAAATGGGCAGCAATACCTGAGCCCATAGTACCAGCACCAATTACAACGATTTTTTTAAACTTGGACATGATTAAACACGAGATAATAGCAAAAAGAACAATAGTGTTAAGAGTAATCGACAGAAATTTCAAAATATTTTAAACAACTAAGGGGTATCTAAATAAATGATTTTGTTATTATTCATACTTTTTTGACATCCTTTTGATTTTGTAAACTAACTCAAAGCGATATATCCAGCACCAACAGTGAAGTCGTAATCAAGATAAGGACTGTAAGTAAAGAAATGTTGATTGAAGGTGATCTTCAGTGTTGCAAAGCCTATAATCTTGAAATTTTTACTAAAAGCTATTTCTAAGAAGTATATTTTTTGATTAGGTCCAAATTCTTTTTTTATTATTTTGGAACTTACAGGTATTTAATATTCAATTTTTAGCTGTTTATATAGTTGCAATATGTACACTTAGTATTAACTTCAGGTGGTTCATTCAAATCAAGAGTTTTTTTTGCAGACTTAATAGTATCATCTACCCAACTATCGTTAGTTTGATATTTAATTATATCGATTTTAAAATCTAATCTATTATCGAAACTTTCTTTTCCTTTGTAAAGAGCACTGCAAAATAAAAAAAAAGCAGTATCAGATATGTCGAAGCCTTTCTTTTTGAAGATCCAACTATAAATTTCAATTTGTTTTTTGTACCAAAATTTATGTGGTGCTCCTTTTTCATCTAGATCAACCTTTTTAATTGATGCGTCTTTTTCATATGAGGCAGTTGTGGTTTTGTAATCTACTAAATGCAATTTATTATTTTCAATATCAAACCAACAGTCATCAATTGAACCATAAATTATGAGATTAGTATCGAAGTCGTGATATCTTGCTCCTTTTCTATTATTTCTCCAATCGTCAATATCCTCATGGTTGAATGGCACTAGGTTAATTTTATTTGAAATTAAATAGGGATGAGATTGTTGAAGTTTTCTATATTTATCAAAATCAGATTTCAAAAGTAAATCTATAGCTGTAGGAATATAAGACATTGGCCCACTTGGTCTACTTTTTCTAAACCTTTCAGATCTATCTAAATAGAAACATCTAGGACACTCCATAAAAAGTTGAAGTTTAGAGCGACTTAATTCAAAAGCTTCATTCTGATGAGGGGTATATAGTGATTTTTTTTTGGGCACTTTATAATATTTAATTTGAATGGGCTTTTAAATCAATAAAAGCCCAAGTGCTTTTTTTACTTTGTTACGATAACATTATTTTTTATTTAAATTAAATGCTTTTTAGGCCTTATATTTAGAAATCAATTCATATTCTTTTTGATTAATTATTCTAACACCACCATTTAAATATACGCCATAGTATAATTTATTTTTAATGAAATTAAGTTTATTCAATATAGTTTTAATAGGAACAGGATTTTCATATGTTCTGATTTTATAAAGTGAGAGAGTGCTATAGAGATTAACATTTGAAGTTTCACTGTATGACTCATTTTCTAAAGTAATATTTTTTATAATACCCTCGCCATAAAAATGTTGTGATAGCTTACCAACTCCACCAATGTAAAATAAAACAATGTCATTGACTTCGAACTGCCTTCTAAGATTTGTTTTTTGGTATATTTCCCATTTTTTTAATAGTAATCTTGATTCTAATGTATCTAAAGCTTGTCCGTTATGAGAGTCAGAAGTTATAAGAATGATGTGTTTCATTTAGATAATTAAAATTATACATGAACTACGCTATTTTTGTTACATCAGATTTTAAAGGAAAGATAGCATTTGAAATACTTAATGAAAGAATTGATGAAAAGAAGTGGTTAATATTTGACAAAACCCGTGATAAAGAACATTTAATTATAGGCACTAAAATAATTTTCTATATCGCTGGAAAATTCAAATTCTCAAAAAGCTTTTATGCAATTGGCGAAATTCAAGAAATTGAAAAATCGGACGATTTTTATGACCCAGAATATAATCAGTATGTAAGTCAATTTATAACTTTTAAGGTTACAAAGTTATTTTCAAAACCAATCGATATAAGATCGATAAAAGAAAAACTAAATTTTATCAGAAAACCAAAATACTATGGATTAGACTTAATTGGAGGAGTTAAAATTATTCAAAGGCAAGATTTTGAACTAATCATTAATAGTGAAGTTAAATAATTTTACTATCTAAAGCCCTCCAAAGGTATATAGAAACTATAGACTTATATGGCTCCCACCTTTTTATAATTAGATTTAATCTGTTTTCGTTAAGATTATTGATTTTATATAATTTTTTAATTGCACTTATAAGTCCATTATCTTTTTTGGAGAATACATTTATTCTTCTCATTGAAAAAATTAAAAACATTTCTGCTGTCCAACTGCCAATACCCCTGATTTTTATAAGATCCTCAATTATTTGATCATCTGCCATATAATAATATTTATTAAAATTAATTTTTTTATTAAGAGTATTTCTAGCTATATCTTGAATAAAAGAGATTTTACTTCTTGAGAGACCTATTTTTTTGTAATCATTGATTGAAAATTTAGAAATTGTTTTAAGAGTATTTTTATTATTTTTCAAATATATTTTTTTCCAAATAGATTTTGCTGATTTAACAGAAAGTTGCTGTCCTACGATAGACTCACAAATATGTAAAGAAAGTGTAATATTAGAAAACTTAGTCTGATCAAAAAAAAAAATACAATTTTTATCCAGTATAATTCTTATTAATTTCGGGTCTTTTTCAAATAAATATTTTTTTATTTTATCAAAATTTAAATTACTTTTGGCCATCAATTTATATTTCAATTAAAATAATACTCAAAACTGTGAATCAAATACATGAGAGTAATCGGTCAAAATCAAGGCTTTAATTTTGAAAAGAAAATACAAAAAGAGATACATAACAAAAAAATATGTGATTTAAGTCCTTTTTACAAACCCTTAATCAACAAAATGTTTGGCTATGAAATAAATAACTCTTCAATAGTTAAGTGTATCAAGAAGGAGGGCATCAAATTAGAGAAAAAAAATGATTTAACATTTGAAATTGATGGGCGAAGAATTAATACAAGTCTTAAGCACGGCAATCAAAATTCAATTCATCAGGAGGCTTTATCAACATTTATCTCCTTTCTAGACAATATAAAAAAACTAAGTAAATATGAAATTAATCTAATAAACAAATTTCATTGGTGTGATGGCACACTAGACAATACTGGTTCAATTAAAGATAGAGTAAATAAGACTAAATTTAAGAATATGTTCCCTATTGAGTACCAAAAATATATGGAAACCCTAAGGACTTACAAAGAGGAAATTTTTTTTAGAGTATGGGTTGGTTCAAAAAATAAACCTCAATACCTCATTCATGTAGATAACATTAATAGCAAGCCCTCACTTATAAATTTTGATAAAATTTTATATCAACACCTAAATATGACTGAAAGCAATGGAAGTATAGGCCTTTTAACATTTCAGAATTGTTGGGCTTGTTTAAGAGGTCAAGATCATGGGCATCCATCTCATAAATGTGACGCTAGTTGTCCAAAAAAAATAGGTAAAAAACATCGATTAGATATACAGTTTAAATCAAAGGACATTGGGGAATTTATAATTGAATAAAGGCACCAAAGAAGGAACAGAAGAGGAAAAAAAATTTGTTATAAATTTTAACAGAGGTTCTTTTTCGGAATTTAAAAAAAAATTTGATATTAAACAATCCATTTATGCTGTCAGAGTTGAAGAAAAACATTATTCTGTTCTGTCTAATAACAAGGTATTGCCCAAATCTGATGTATATTTGGTAGATAGTAATCTTAACAGTGAATTTTTAAATAAACATAACTACCTACTAAATGAAAAAAACACAAAAGAGCTAAATCTAAAAAAACTTTTAAATTCAGGAATTTCAATAAAAAGAGAAGACTCAAAAAAATATCAAATACATAAATTTACAGTTAGTTCATTTCTTAAGTTTATTAATATTCCTGCATTAGCTGCTGGTAGTTCTATCTATATTAAAGGTGATAAAACGAAATTTAATAGAAAAATTTTAGAAATTTGGAGATGTGAAGAAGCTGAGTTTATGAAGTACCACAAATTTGTTTTAAAAAAATTTGATCAATTAAATGAGACTGAATTATCAGAAATTAAGAAATTAAGTAATGAACAAATAAAACTAATAATAACCAGTAATGAAAATAAATTAAATTATATTTTCTCCGGGAAGGGGTATTTTGAAGAACCATACTGTGCATCTTGGTTGTACGAAAGAGGGAAAATAACAGAGTTAAGACCTTATGACTTTACTGTCACTACTGGATCTGGGAGATTAAAATCACCAACAATAGTGATAAAACCTAAGTAGAAGAATATCTAATCATATTAGAAAAAACTTTTTCTACTACTTTGATTACAACTGTGTTTCCTAGTTGCTTTAAAGATTCAGAATAATTATCAACTAACTTGTAGTTTTTGGGAAAAGATTGAAGAGAAAGACACTCCTTTAAAGTAAAAAACCTTTTCTGATTAACTAAGTAAGGCACATTATTTCCCCCGGTACCCATTTTAGTAGTCAAACAAGGTGATATGTTGTCAAAACGGAAATTTACCCTGCTCCTTCTGATCTCAGAAGCGACTAGATATTTCAGATTTTTAATTTCATTATATTTATTATGCTCTGATAAATACTTAATTATGTATTTATAAGATAGATCTGAGATTTGTTTAAATTGATTAGGTCTGTCCTCAATAATATTTTCAAGTTTGTTTTTGAGTCTTTCTTGTTGTGGGAACTGATATTTGACACTCTTATTTCTAAAACCGACTATAAAAACCCTTTCCCTGTTCTGAGGTACGTTATAGTCAGAAGCATTAAGGACACTCCAAAAAACATTATAATCTAGACAGTCTTTATGAACGAATGAGTTCTCCACACCGTTAATTTTAGAAGCTAAAGTATTAAGCATTATTTTAAAAGTTCTGCCCTTATCGTGATTAATTAAACCTTTTACATTCTCTAAAATGAAATATTCAGGTTTTCTTTCATTTAAAATTCTAACAATATCAAAAAATAATGTGCCTCTTACATCTTCAAAACCCTTTCTATGACCAGCTATACTAAAAGGTTGGCAAGGGAAACCAGCTGTTAAACAATCAAATTCGGGTATATCCTTTACTAATATTTTAGTAATATCATTTAAGGGATTATCTTTAAAATTCAAATAGTATGACTCAGCAACATATTTATCATTGTCACTACTTAATACGCACCTTGCTCCATGTTTTTCTAGAGCGTGTCTAAAGCCACCTAATCCACAAAATAAATCTATGAACTTCAAGCAAATAGTCCTACTTGTCGAGGTTTAGAATTTTTTTTTCCAATGTTTGATATTATTTTGGAAATCACTTGAACGGTAAAGGCATTACCTATCATCTTATACCTACTTGTATCACTAAAACCAGATGTGAAATTATCTGGAATACCTTGAAGCCTTTCACATTCCAATGGGGTAAGCTTTCTTACTCTATTTTTATATAATATCTTAGTCGTATCAGCTCTAGCAAGTAAAGTTGGGGATTTGCTTTTAATAGAGTATACTCTTCTTTGTCGTTCATTATCCTTTAATAATTTTCTCGGAATCTCTCCTACTTTTAATATGCCTCCTTGTGTTTTATAAAAAGATAATGGTGAGTCTTTGAAATACTTGTCGATAGATGGATTAAAAAAATATTTTTTGTCTTTTACAGATTTATCAAGAATGTCATCAATTTTATCATCTGAAATTTCATTTGGAATATTAGGTAAATAAATATTAGTCCAATAAACACGAGGTCTAAATTGAGCTGAAAAAAAACAGGAGTTTATCTCTACACCTTCAACACCTATGGCATCATCCATCATCGTGTTCCATTTGCTTTTGACATTCTCTAACAAAAAGTATTTTGGATTTAATTTATTCTTTAAATCTACAAATTTATAAAATAAGGATGATCTTAAACCATAAAGACCAGAGCCTTTAAAGGCATGGCTTATATCTTGGCAAGGGCTTCCACCAATCAAAATATCAATCTTTGGTAAGGCGTTTAACTCAATTTTATTTACATCTCCTAAAAAAATGTTGTCTGGATAGTTTTTTTTGGAGACTTCACAACACTTAAGGTCAAGTTCAGAAGAAAAATATTTATTTACTTTATAGCCTGACTTTTCTATTGCTATTCTTGCGCAGCTAATACCATCAAAAAGACTTAAAACATTCATTAAATTTTTTGTATTATACTCATTAGTATTAGATTCATAGATTTTAATTATCTATACTAAATATGATTTTATTAAAATTAAATGAGTTGTTTAATTAATTGTTCACATGAGTAAAGCGATAGATAATATATACAAGATGTTTGATTATTTTACGGGTCGTTTTGAACCCGAAAATAGAGAAGAATATCTCGACGCATTAAGCAGTTGTTTCAACCTTCAATTACCCTGGAGAATTGATGAGGATTTCAAAAAAAATAAAGAACTGGACCAAGAGATACCTATGAAGTTTAAGAAGTGGCTCTGCGAGAAGCTTATTGAGGAGAATGGAGAAGTGCAAATAGGAAAAGAATTCTACGGGAATACTGATCCATTCAAAAATCTTCCTGAAAAATACTTCTATGATGACTCCTCTATTATGGATGCCTTTAGAAGAATTGCTGAAGCCCAGGCAAAAGATAAATCTAATTAATTTATCGATGGCCCATTCTTAGATAAGAGAATTGTTTAAGAAAACAAACAAGCGTTTAGTATTTACGATGGCTACTTAAACATTAATCAATTTTTAATAATTGCTCTCCATTTTCAGGTTCAGAAAATTGATGTGAGATTTCATCTACAAAATCTTCACTTTCATTGTATAAAGCTCTCAAGTCCATATCCACAGCTAATGACTTTTGCTTCAGGTTATAATGAAAGTCTTGAAACAATTTTAATTCAAACTTATTGATAAGGTAATTCTGTATATTGTATTTCCCATTAATAATGTGGTAAGCTAGATAAACGAGCAAAAAAATAAAAAATATATTCAATAATATTTTTGAATTAAAAAACCTCATTGCTCTTCTCATTGAAATTTTACATTGCCCTTTTATAAGCGAATATGGACTTAAAATTTAATTGTTAGTAAAATGTGGATATAATTAAGCCTTAAAGAGTATTATTTATTTAACTTCTTTATTGACTCTTAGATCTAAATGATAATCAACTATGGCTCTACTCTCAATGCAGATTTCTCTTTAAATTAAGATGATAATAATTACAGTAAATCTATGGTTTATAACATCAAAGTTATAGCATCATCTCTACTTTTAGCCTTCGGATTTTTATTCTATTTATATTATAATTTTATTGATTATTTTAACTTGCTTTACACCAAAGAGAATTTAGAGGGTTTTCTTTTTGATTATAAGTATGCATTTATAGACCCACCACTGTATTGGCTTTATTTTGTAGGTCACATACCTGACATAGTTTTTATTCTTATTTTAATTCCCACATGTTTGATAATAAAAAAATTGATAAAAGTTACTCAAATTTATTAAATTCTTTTAAGGTTTTATTCATCAAAAGAAACTAAGTGTCTTTTTAAATAGTAAATCAGTCCCACAGTATGCCTAGTAGGACTTTAAGATCCTGCTGATGACATTTAGGGCAGCACAGATCTGGAATAGTTTCATTATCACTGTCCTCTGGCATATACTCTCTCTCCTTTTGACATGACCGACAATAAGACTCTGTTTGAAATATAAGATCTCCTTGTTGGTTGTACAATGTAAGGTGACACTTATTTTCTAGTGATTTGCAGTTTCTACACTGATAAAGAGAGTAACCTCGTGAATAATGGGTATGAATTTGTTTGCGGTATTTTAAGAGTTGCACTGTTTTTTTATCATTGCCTCTAAGTGCATGGAGTATGTCATCAATATTTCCAAATAAAAAGCCAACTCCCATTGTGATGTCTTCAGATTTGTACTCACATTTTTGACATTCAATAAAATAGTTATGACCCATAAGAGGTATTATAAGTTTTTTTGAAAACTCCCCAAATAGTTTTGGTGCAGCCGGATCAGGAGTCGAACCTGCATCTTCCCTTCCCGCAAGAAATCTCAGTGTGGGACGCTTTTCCATTTAAGCTAAGGCCGCATAAGTAAATTTTAGTTTCATCGAAAATATTATTTTCCATATTTATGAACTACCGGGAGCTCGGGCTCCTCTGGCAATGTACATTGCTCTTTGTTAGCAGGTAATTCATCAAAAGGGCGTGTTACCCAGATGTGTGAAAAAATAATGTCCCCGTTTTCATTTTGAAAGCATTTCTTACCAAAATGAAGTTGACTGTGATTTTGCTCATCTGCAACATACAAGAATATAACTGCTGCTAAAAAATGTAAAAAAGTCATGTTTTTAGTCCTTTCTGAGAATTGTTTAGGCTAGCTGAAATGGGATCAGGTATTTTTTTACAATGCCTATGCGCTCTGTCCATGGCTTCCTCTACTTGAGGCATAGCCCACTGTATTGTAGGTAAGTCTATGAATGTTCTTAAAGCGACTGGTTCCTCGAAAGTTACATCAGTGACTGTTAAGCGAGAGCGTTTATGAAAAGTATAATATTCTTTAATCGTTTCATGATTATATGAACCCATGCCTATTAAAATCATGTGTCCATTCTTATATGGATATATTTCATGCACCATTCCGGTGGTTGAATGACCATTTTCCTGGAGTTCAATTTCTTTATCTAATAATTTTGTGAGATCAGGGTGAACTGATAAAGTAAATAATTCAAAGAATTGGAGAACGCGATCACAATTATTTTTGGTCATAACAAAAATTATATTTTCTGAGTCTTCAACATCACCACTACGTTCGATTGCAATCATTTCCTCCTCCAATAATTGAATATTCCAACCATGAAATCTTTCTAAAGTCATCGCTGAGCTTAAGGAGAAAATAAATAGAGAAGTAATTATTAGTATTAAGTATTTTCCTCTTTGCACCACGGCTAATGTACAGGAGGATGGGATTAGCCGTAGCACAGAAAGGAACCATGAAAAAACCACCTCAATTTTTCCTCTCTCTTTTTTTTGTTTGTCATTTATTAACCTGGTAGGAAATGACTTAGAGAAGGAGTAACTAGAAAACAGAAAGGAAGAGAGAGGTCTTTGCACTGAAGACAAAGATACTAAATTTTAAAAATAAAGATTGGGGAGATATTTAAATTTTTTAGACAATAATATAAGTTTTGAAATATATCTAATTATAAACGTTCAAGGCAAATAAAGTAGTTACAACTGGATAGGTTAAACACAGAATAACGAAGAGATTTTTGTCATAATTTTGTTGAGTTGTTATCTCTTTTGATCGAGAGTAAAAAACATGATTTATAATGGTAATAAACGTTGAAATCCCTGTAAATAAGTACGAGGCCAATATCATTGTGTCCAGAACGGTGAAATCATTTATTTTTGGCACATCATCTCCGAATGTAAATTGAAATACCACTAAAGTAAGTAAAGATCCGAGACTAACAGCTAATTTAGACTCTAGCTCACGTGAAGGTATCCAGAAAACCATAAATGATAAATAAACCAAAAATATGACAGGTAGGATTATCTTTAAGATATAGTAAAAGGATTTACGATTAAGATCAAAACTGTATTCCAGTTTTTGGAGCACTCCTTGTCCATAAATTTGAGAGTCACAACAATTTAAAGTGTGATCATTAATTTGCCACTCATACAAAATTTCATTACCGTCCCTTATAATTATTTCTGGGTCGTATAATGAAGACGTGCTTAAATCAATGTCTTGGAAGATAAAATCAGCTGATGTGGAAATATTATCAAAAGGAAATTTTTTAAAATCTGAGGAATTCGTAACTTGATAATTAATTTGTTGTTTGAGAACAAAATTAAAAGGATCTGATTTATCGTTTGTGATAAGTAAACTTTTAAAGGTTATATCATTTATAAAAGATCCTGTTTGAGTAGTTTCAAATGTAGGATACCAAATTTTTTGTAAAATATTTTCAAGCTCTGCTGACTTTCTAAAAATGCATTTAATAGGTGATTTATCAAGTTCTGTTAAATTGAAAAAATTATGAATTAAGTCTTCATTTTGCCACTGCAAATTCACCTCTAAATTCAAATTTGATTTACTACTTTGTTGTATGACCTCAAAATCATTTAATATTATATCTGCCTCAACTATAGGGTGACCTAGATAAGGAATTCTTTTAAGGTCAACTATCTCCACTTCCCCATCTAAATGTTGAACAGTTAGTGAGAGATCTCTCATTGCTGATGTCTCTAGTAAGTTGGATAAATACAAGTAGGCATCAACATCATCGGAAGCAACAGGTTTTTGATCAACAGCTAAGATGCGGACTCCAGCCTTAAGAGGAGTATTAAAAGCATAAGAGCCAAAGCGTTTTTTGTTGATAATAGGTTGATTTTGCTCAAGAACTACACCGCTATCGTTATAAGCTAGTCTAATGTTAGACGTTTCTCTGAAGTCTTTTTTTAGAAGTCGTTCACAAATTTCTGCTCCCCAGCTAACACTGGAAAAGAAAACCCAAAATCCTAAAATTATCCCCCTTAAAAACAAATTAGAGTGATTTTAACACACTCTTAATTTTACTCAACTGATCATCTAATTTTTGGATGTCTTGGTAAATTTTCTCTTTTTCATGTGGGACTATTTTTGATCCTCCTGAACTTTTCTCATCCATTGACTCACGTACAGCATCCATTAAATCTCCCAATCTTCCACCAATTGCTAATATCTCTGATTGTACTTCACTTTCACTAGCAGGTTTTTCAGGTTGGGCAGTTGCTAAATAATCTTTCAAAAAATTGCTAAAGGGAGTTTTTTGGTAAATTTTATGCATAGCATGCTCTAACCGAATGACAGTTCTAAATTGTATATTCCTATCACTGTCGTCAGGATCAGCACATTTGTATATATAAGACTTAGACTTCCCAGTGATATCTTGAATATCTTGATCACTTAAATTTTTAAGAACCTCTTTTAGGGTATGTTCAATGGTGATAATTTCTTTTGTTTTAGACATACCTCACTATAGCAATTTATGTTAAGCGGGTAATCAATAATCTATGTCCAAAAGTAAAAAAGCTTTGGACTATTTGTATTAATAATATTCCTCATTATTGTTATCATGAAGTCTAATTATATTACTCCTACTTTAGGTAGGAGGTTGTCCTCTAATAAAAGAAATGAACCCCAATCCCTAAGAGAAATTGAAGAGTATTTGCGTTGTTTAGCACAAATCAGGCAAGAAAATAATATTTCTGTTGAGGATGTAATGCAGCATTTGAATTATTCTCGTAGCACTCTTGATGCTCTTGAGAATGGTAATCTAGAATTTATCCAGTATCCCTTAAATTACTTTTTTACTAGGCAATATGCCTCTTATCTTAAAGTACCCTTTCCTAAGCAATTTTTAATGAGCCATTTCAAACCAGGAGAAAAGAAGTAATGAGAGCATTATTATTGTTATTTATCAGTGTTTTTTTAACTAATTGTTCTCTAAAAGCAGAAGGTAGTCCTATGCATCATGAATTTGATAATTGGATACATATGGAGGCTAAAGAAGAAAACTTAGACTTAGTCTTTAGCTTGGAAAACCAAGATCAAATGATTATTTTTATTGTCGATCCAAATTTAAGTTGTGATGCCCGTTTAGTTTACACCAATCGAGGATTTGAGCCCAAAGATTTTGACGTCATGAGTGGTGAAACTTTTGATTGGAAGCTTTCAGGTCAATCTTATGAAGGCGAAAATGCAAGCCGATTGAATGCCGATGGATACGTTCGTTGGGAGTTAATGAGTTTTTATAAACATCACTTCTCCAAGCTGGAAGAGCTATTATCCAAAAGAGGACAAATTTCATTTTCTATTAATGATCCTCTCAATAGGTTTGAAAAACAAGAGATAGAAATGAAAGCTAACGGACTCAGTTCTGCTCTTAACAGTGCTTTGGATACGTGCCAGGGATGGACATGATTAAAAAATTATTATTTGTGGTCATGTTCCTAACCTCTTCTTTACAAATTAAAGCAGATATTAATCAGTCAACGATTTTTGTGCTGGGTAGTTTAGATAAAGAAACAAAGCAATTATTTAAAGAGAAAATTTATTACCAAATACACAATTACGCTCAAACAATTAGTATAGAAACACAGTCGTACATATATGTGTTTCCCTATCAAAATCAAAATCAATGGCAGGTTGTGAGTTTGCATGTCCAAGGAAATGAGAACCATTCATATCTTCTCGATCTATCTTTAGAGGGTCACCCTCTTCGGTCCTTAGATGAAATCCGCCAACTCGTTGGTCTAGATGGTTCTTTGAAATACATCGGTTGGAGCAGCTATGATGAGCTCCCACCAGAAAAGGTTTTTATTGCTTCAAAAATTATCGCTCAAGATTATCTGTATTTGTATTTTTAAAAAAAGTTCTATGAGTGTTCTAGTTTTTGTTTCTTTGATGTCTTATCAAAGCGGTTTCATCCCTCTAGTGGTAATAGTAGGTGTCTTACTATATGCATTTATAGTCTTATTTTTTTTCTTAACCTACGACCATCAAAGGTCGTCAACTCCATCAATAGCAGAAACCACCATTAACGACTCAATATAGCGCTTTTTGCTACAATCGTAGCAAATCGTAATCATTTCATCGTTGATTTTATTGATATATTTCTTTGAGACTTCCTTGAAATCACCACATTCAGTGCACTTGTTATAGGGAATTTCATTATTTTCAAATAACTCCTCTTTACCATTCCACCAGCCCATTAATGATAAATATCATACATATGGACCAGTCTTTGATAGAAGTTACGCATAAATTAAAAAAGTTGTTAATAAATTATTTGGTCAATTCATTAATTAAGATATTGAGATCGCTTATGAAAGTCTTTTGATCAATAGAGGTATCAAGATACATGGTGCAATGATGATTGATGAAGTGATCTGTGAGAAATTTCATTGCATTTTCCTCGCCACTCCAAGATCGACTAAAATCCTCAGAGGCTTGAAAAAAAGACTTCAATGACTCCTCACTGCAATTATCCCAAAACGCAGGACAATAGTTTATTCCATCTCCCTTAAATAGATTGATATATGCATCTAATACTAAGATTTCAAAATTAGGATAATTGACTTTTTTATATTTACTAATATCTACACCGTCCAAATCAATTAAAAATTGCTTAGATTGGGAGTCATAATATAAGTCATAATCTAAGTTTTTTGCACCTTCAAAATTATCGTTGAAGAATTCAATTATTTTTTCTCGTATTTCAACCTCTTCAATAGGATCTAAAGACCAGTATACTTCCTCTAAGTAGCCAACAC
Organism: uncultured Alphaproteobacteria bacterium; assembly: GCA_902591315.1. GTDB lineage: Bacteria > Pseudomonadota > Alphaproteobacteria > HIMB59 > HIMB59 > HIMB59. The sequence goes on along the minus strand of CACJAI010000002.1, from coordinate 27,428 downwards.
AGTAATCTTGATCTAGTGAATTAGAAAGTAACTTTAATGGAATTAAAAAAGCAACAATGAGAATTAAAGATTTTAAATTCACTATAAATACCTATCAATCGAGAAAGCTGGATTATGTGGTGTCTCATCGTTCACTAGCCCAGTAATTACTTTTCCAGTGATTGGGCCTAAAGTCCAACCTAAGTGATTATGTCCAAAACCGTAATAAAGATTTTCAAGACTTGGGGACTTACTAATTATTGGCAAACAATCTGGGAGAGTTGGTCTGTAGCCTAACCATGAATTTTGATATTCTTGAAGTTTTGGAATTAATTGTTGTGCATAATGATGAATATAATTAAGCCTTGATTTATTCACCTTTTTTGTTGTACCGGCTAGTTCCACTGTACCTGCAGCTCTAATTCCATATTCAAGAGGAGTTAAGTACATACCTGAGTCAACCAGACAGGTCGGACGAGTTAAATAATCTTGAGTTCCAAGAAACTCTAAATGGTAACCTCTTTCTGTTTCAAGAGGTATACTTTTATTTTCTAGTTGATTAACTAAATCTTTTGAAAAAGCTCCTCCACAAACAATCAAACAGTCATAATTTTTATTATTGATACTGAATTTTCCAAAACTATGATTTACTGATACAACCTTTTCCTTTAAAAATTTTCCCATTTTTTCAGTAAACTTTAAAAATAACTTATTTAAAATCTTATCTGGATTTAAAGTATGATGTGCGCGAGGAAAATACCAACCTCCTTTAATGCTGCTACTTAAATTTGGCTCGAGATCTATGATCTCATCTTTGGAGAGACTAACTTGCTCAACATTATTTTTTTTTCTTATTTCTATTTGGTCATAAGTTGGTTTTTCTTTTTCATTAATCCAAACATATAAAACTCCTTTATGTGTCACTAAATCCGTAGCCCCAATTTCACGAAGCAATGTCTCATAAGACTGTAAAGCATTCTTTAAAAGGCTTGTCATATGCTCTGCTGTATAGTTCATTGAGTTTGAATTACAATTTTGAAGAAATTTAAAGATCCAAGGAAACATTTTAGGTAAATAAGACCATTTTACAGATAAGGGAGAGTTGTTATAAAAAGTATATCGAAATAAATTTTTCCAAATATCAGGCTGATTTAATGCAGGAACACCGTAATCTGCAATCACACTTGCATGTCCTCTCGAAGTTCCTGAGCCAGGATCATTCTGATCAAATATTGTAACCTGATGGCCTGATGACTGTAAATAATAAGAGGTGCTTAGACCAACAATTCCAGCGCCAATTACTGCAATTTGTTTATTATCTCTCAATTATTACTTTTTCGGTAATCCCATGGAAATTGAAATTTCATAGACCACATTCCAAGCCTATTTGATTTAGCATACTCCTCATCTAAGATAAATTTGTCTGAATATTTTCTGTATGCAAACGCAAAGCCCTCTCTAACTAAATATCTACTCAAAGACTCACCATTGACAAAGCACTCACCTAAAACTCTTCCATAAAAGTCTTTTCCCTCATCAGTACAACTAATTTTATTATTTGTAACTTTTGTAAGTAAAATATCTTTTGATATTTTTCCACAAGCAACCTTCCCTTCACTTGCAACACACGTCTGATTAATTTCAGGAGCATCTATTCCACTAAAACGTATCTTAACATCACCTAATTTAATTGTGTCTCCATCAACTACAGTGACATGAGAAGCAAATAGGTTATTTACGAGTAAAAACAGTGAGAAAATTAGGTAAATAATAGAAAATTTTAGTGACACGCAATATTGTACTTTTTTAAACGCCAATAATTATAGGGCCAAGGAGTAATAAAACCAACAAAAAGCATTATAGGAACGACCCACCAAGTAAGCATTGCTCCTCCGGTTAAAATTACATCTGTAACATTCATAGCTATTTCCATTGATATCATAGAGATAAAGCTCATTCCAAGAGCAGTACTAATTGCCTGTCTCAGAGAAAAATTTTGTCTTAAAAGAATTATTGTTTCCAGGATAATGCTAGTAATCAGTCCATTAATAATTGCTAAAATCATAATATTTAATGTAGGCCAAGCAATTTCATTAATTTGAAAATAGAATATCGTACCAAGATCTCCTATGGCACATCCAATTAAACACCACTTAGTATTATGAGCACTTTTTTTCCATGTGTGTTTACATTTCCAATTAAAGTTGGTGAGAGTTGATACAAGCATTATTTTTATATTTACTATATACTGGTATATAGTATAGTACTTTTATGTCAAATATTATTAAAATAAATAAAAATCCAGATCATATTAAAAATATTCATCGCATTAATCGAATTCATGGTCAGCTTAAAGGCGTTGAAAAAATGATTGTTGAAAAAAGATATTGTCTTGAAATTTTACAACAAACAAGAGCCATAACTTCGGCAATAAAATCTCTAGAAAATAACATACTTAATAAGCACATTGATCACTGTGTTGTAGATGCTATGAAAAAAAACGATAAACAAAAAAAACAAAAAATAGAAGAATTACAAGATTTACTTAGAAAATTTAATAATTAACAACATTGTCGTTTCTTTTAAAAAGAATTGTAGTATTTGTTATTAGTCTCGCAGCAATAATAATTTCTCTTTTGTATTTTTTAAATCCTAACAAAAAGGAAAGCGATAATTTAGAAACTGCCATTACAGAAATAGATGAAAAATTAATTAGTCAAATTATCCTAGGTAAATCTCTTTATGTAACTCACTGTGCATCATGTCATGGTGACAACTTGCAGGGTCAACCTAACTGGAGTACAAAAAAAGATAAAGATGGTCATAACCTCTCCCCACCCTTAAATGGTACAGGTCATACATGGCATCACAGTCAAGAACAACTCTTTAATATAATTAAGTATGGATTTAAAATTTATAATGAAAACTACGATGGTAAAATGCAAGGTAACGACAAATTAAATGATGATGACATATGGTCTATTTTAGCTTACATGAAATCTGTTTGGCCTGAGTCAATACAAAGAAAATACGATACTATAAGTAAACATTAATTTTAAACATAGCAAAGCGAATAGAATCTCCTAGATTATGGATTAAATATGAATAAATGTTGATAATATTAATTTTTTGATATCAGAAAATTGCATATTATTTAAGCTTTTAATGTGTATGAAATCATACTCATTTTGTTAAATTCATCCTCACATATTTTTATAGGAGGAGGATTTCTATGAAATTAATTAAAACACTTACAGCTTTGATGGCTATTTCTTTATTTGGAGTAAGCTATGCAAATGCTGGTTCTCACGCATATACAGGCCCTGACCTGTCGGGAGAAAAATTAACAATCTTTGGTCCTTGGTTGGCACCACAAGATGATGATTTCAGGGATGTCATTTCAATTTTTGAAGCAGCAACAGGAGCATCCGTCGAGTATGGTGGTTCTGATGAATTTGAATCAATTATTAATATTGACTGTCAGGCAGGAAGCCCAGCAGATATTGCTGTGTTCCCTCAACCAGGATTAGCAGCTAATATTGCAGCTACTGGTTGTTTATCTCCATTAGGTGATGACATCAAACAAATGGTTCTTGATAATTATGCTGCAGGTCAATCATGGGTTGATCTTACAACTTATAAAGATCCAGTTGGCTTTGAAAAATTTTACGGTGTCTTTTATAGAGTTAACGTAAAAAGTTTAGTGTGGTATTCACCTGACAACTTTGAGGATAATGGCTACGAAATACCTACAACAATGGAAGATTTATTAGCATTGGCAGATCAAATGGTCAGTGATGGTAATACTCCATTTTGTATCGGTTTAGGTTCTGGTGGTGCTACTGGATGGCCTGCCACGGACTGGATGGAAGACATTATGTTAAGAACTCATTCACCTAATACATACGATCAATGGGTTTCAAATGAAATGAAATTTAATGATCAAAGAGTTATCGATGCAATGGACTTCTTTGGTTCAATAGCATTAAATGACTCTTACGTTAATGGTGGTACAAAAGCTGTTGCAACAACAGACTTTAGAGACTCTCCTAATGGATTGTTTACCTCTCCAGCGGAGTGTATGATGCATAGACAAGCTAGTTTTATTCCTGCATTCTTTCCTGAAGGTGCAGAAGCTGGCGTAGACTATGATTTCTTCTACTTCCCACCTTTTGCTTCTCAAGACTTAGGTAAACCTGTTCTTGGTGCTGGAACTTTAATGGCTCCTACTAATGACAGAAAAATTACAACTGAGTTCATGAAGTTCTTACTTCACACTGAAGCTAACGAAAGATTCATGGAAAAAGGCGGATTTTTAACACCTCATAAGTATGTAGATACAAGTAAATACTCAAGTGATACATTCAGAGGTCTTCATGAAATCTTAATGAATGCAACAACTTTCAGGTTTGATGGTTCAGACTTAATGCCTGGATGGGTTGGAGCAGGATCTTTCTGGACTGGAATGGTTGATTATACCAATGGTAAATCAGCCAAGGACGTTGCTGACGAAATACAAGCTAGCTGGGAAGCTGGTCAATAAAAAATAGTTAATTTCTAAACTAAGGGCGAATAGTGTATTATTTGCCCTTAGCTTCTTTCTAATACAATGAGTATTTTCTCCCTTGCAATTACCGTTCTTATTGGAGTTCTCTTTTTTGTATTATTTTTTCATTTATCAAATTTTTTATTAGATTATTTTAGAGTAAAAGTATCTAAAAATTTTGCGTTTGAAAATTCTATAAGGGTTATTATTTTTATAGCACCTGCTTTTATAGTGTTATTTGTTTTTATAATTTATCCTGTATTTGAAACTATAAGGTTAAGTTTTTACGATAAAGTTGGTGAAAACTTTGTGGGACTTTTCAATTATAATTGGGCTATTAATGATCCTGATTTTAAAAGAAGTATTATAAATAATTTGGGCTGGTTAATTGTTGTTCCAACGTTAAGTACTTTTTTTGGTTTAGTTATAGCAAATCTAGCAGATAGGATTTGGTGGGGGTCAATTGCAAAGTCAATAATTTTTATGCCTATGGCAATTTCATTTGTTGGTGCAGGTGTGATATGGAAATTTATGTATGACTACAGAGGGCCTGGTGATCAACAAATTGGACTATTAAATGCAATAGCAGTTGCTTTGGGTTTTGAACCACAAGCATGGTTAACAATTCCTATATGGAATAATCTTTTTTTAATGGCAATTATGATATGGATACAAACTGGTCTTGCCCTAGTTATTTTTAGTGCAGCACTTAGGAGTATTCCTAATGAAACACTAGATGCTGCTAGGATAGATGGTGCCAGTGAGTTGAAAATTTTCTGGTCAATTATCATTCCATATCTAGAGCAGACTATCTTGGTGATTTGGACGATAATTACAATTCTAGTTTTAAAAGTTTTCGACATTATATATGCAATGACCAATGGTCAGTGGCAAACAGAAGTTCTAGCAAATTTGATGTATGATTGGATGTTCAGAGGTGGCGGTGATTCAGGTAGGGGAAGTGTACTTGCTTTTTGTATCTTGATTGGAGTTATCCCAATATTAGCTTGGAACCTATACAGACATAAACAAGAGCAAAAAGTATGAAAAAACTTACATTCACTAAAGTATTCTCCCAACTTTTATTATTATTATTTGTAATCGCATGGATTGTTCCAACATTTGGGCTATTTATCAGCTCTCTAAGAGATAAAGATGTTTTAGCTATAAGTGGGTGGTGGACCTCCTTTACCACTACTGAGGTCAATGAAATATACCGTACAAAAGGTAAAGAAGACCAAATCAAAGAAGGAGATTACTATTTTATAAAAAGTAATTTATTTGATGAAAAACAGGGTAAAGAGATTTATCGGTTTGGTGTTACCTCTAAAAACATTGACGAATATGAGGTTGGTGAGACCGCATTATTTAAAGATGAAACAGAAATTACAGTTTTTGAAAATGGTGATTATATTTGGAAATCAAAAGAAGAATTTAAAAAGAAAAAAGGCAAAAGAATTTTTGTATCCGCCAAGAGCCCTCCAAGCTTTACATTTGATAATTATAAAGAGGTGCTTCTTAAAGAGGGATTAGGGCAGGCATTTTTAAATACTTTTGCAGTAGCGCTTCCTGCAACTTTAATACCTTTAATTATCTGTTCTTATTTTGCGTATGCACTTACTTGGATGAAATTTTACGGTAGAGATCTTTTATTAGCTACTATAATAGCCTCTCTTGTTGTTCCGTTGCAAATGTGCTTAATACCTGTACTAACAATATACAATGACTTTGGGGCATTATTCGGTGTCTCTGCTAAATCTTATCCTGGTATTTGGATGGCACATACTGGATTTGGTCTTGCATCAACTACTTTTTTATTATGGAATTTTCTAAAAACACTACCTAGTGAAATGATCGAGGCAGCTAGAGTTGATGGAGCGACACATTACGATACTTTTATAAAAATAGTAGTGCCATTATCAATACCTTCTTTTGCATCAATTTTTATCTTACAATTTTTATGGGTGTGGAATGATTTGCTTGTTGGTTTAGTTTTTTTAGACAAGCATCCAAGTGAAATTATTTTGACCGCAAAGTTAAAAGAGCTTCTTGGATCTAGAGGAGAAAATTGGGAAATTTTAACAACAGGTGCCTTTGTATCAATGACGGTCCCTTTATTTATTTTCTTTTCGCTTCAAAGATATTTTATAAGAGGGCTTGTAGCTGGGTCAGTAAAAGGTTAGAGATAATAAGTAAATAAATTATGGGAAAAAGAATTGTAATTATAGGAGCAGGAAGCACTAACTTTGGTTTGAAGATAATTGGAGACTTTTATAAATCTCAAATCCTTAAAGGATCCACTATAGTCCTCCATGACATAAGGCCCGAGGCAGTTGAAAAAACTAGAAAAATTGCTGAAAAATATAAAGAAAAACTTCAGGTAAATTTTCAAATTGAAGCTACTACTTCTAGAGAAGAGGCACTCAAAGGTGCTGATTTTTGTTTAATCTCAATTGAAGTTGGAAATAGATTTGAACTCTGGGAACAAGATTGGGGGATACCACTTCAATATGGTTTTAAACAAATTTATGGAGAAAACGGAGGCCCTGGAGGTCTATTTCATGCTTTAAGGATTATACCTGTAATAATTGAAATTTGTGAGGATATAGAAAAGATTTGTCCCGACGCTTTTGTATTTAATTACTCGAACCCAATGCAAAGAATATGTCATGCTCTTACCACAAAATTTCCAAATCTAAATATAATTGGCTTGTGCCACGAAATTCATTCTATGGAAAGACAATTACCAACTTTACTCAATACCGACCTCAGCAATATAGAATTTGAAGCAGGTGGACTAAATCATTTTAGTATCCTATTGGATGTCAAGTATAAAGACACCAAAAAAGATGGATATCCAATTATTCGAGATAAATTTAATAGCTACTACTCTAGTTTAATTAATGATCACGAAGGTTTTGAGTCAGACCCTGGAGCTGAAAGAGGAGTCTTCTTTGAGTTATTTAAAAAATATTCTTATCTTCCCATTACAACAGACAGCCATGTAGGAGAATACATGCAATGGGCTTTTAGCGTCGCTGATCACGATGGGATTTCAGATTTTTATAAAAAATATAAAAATAGATGTTTAAATTTTTATGAGGATGACTTTTTGTATGGGAGGTTTTTTGATAATAGCAAACCAAAACTTGATGAGAGAGTTGTGCCAATTATTGAGAGTATTATTGAAGATGACAATAGACTTGAACATGCAGTAAATATCCCAAATAATAATTTAATTGAGTATTTACCAAATGATATTGTAGTGGAAGTACCAGCTGTAATTAATAAGAAAGGTGCGAATGGAAAGAAATTAGGAAATTATCCTAAAACTTTTGGAGCGCTTTTAAATTCGCAAACAGGAGTCATACAATTAACAACAGAAGCGATTTTAAATAGATCAAAACATGGTGCGTATTTAGCTCTTTTGTCAGATCCTATAGTTCATGATGCAATTAAGGCTGAGGAACTTTTAGATACCATGATTAATAAACAATCAAAATTTTTAGGATACTTAAACTGATGGCGGATATAGAACTAAGCTCAATAAATAAATTTTTTGGAAAAACCCATGTTATTAAGGATTTTTCACTCAACATTAAAAGTCAGTCATTCACAACACTTGTTGGGCCATCTGGATGTGGAAAGTCTACATTATTAAGAATGATAGCTGGGTTAGAAGAAACCAATTCGGGTAAAATATCTATTGGTGGAGAAGAAGTAAATAACCTCCCTCCAAAAGAAAGAAATATCGCCATGGTTTTTCAATCATATGCTCTTTATCCCCATATGACTGTTTTTGATAATATGGCATTTGGACTAAAATTAGAAAAAAGACCTAAAGATGAAGTTAAACATAGAGTGCATGAGGCTGCAAAAATTTTACAAATTGAAGATTATCTTTTAAGAAAACCTAAACAATTGTCAGGAGGTCAAAGACAAAGAGTTGCTATCGGTAGAGCAATAACTAGAAAACCTAAGGTCTTTCTATTTGATGAACCTTTATCTAATTTAGATGCCGCTTTGAGAGTTCAAATGAGGATTGAATTAGCAAAATTGCATGATCACTTGGACGCAACAATGGTTTATGTGACACATGACCAAACTGAGGCAATGACTTTATCTGATGAGATTGTTGTGTTAGATCAAGGTGAGATTTCACAACAAGGTAAGCCTATAGAATTATATAATAATCCTAAAAATTTATTTGTTGCAGGTTTCATTGGCTCTCCAAAGATGAATTTTGTCAATGCTAAAATTTTATCAGTAGATAAAAATAGAGTTGGAATTAATGTTTTAGGTTCAAAGATTACAATTTCAAAAACAATTAAATCAAATGAAAATTCTGATATAATTTTTGGTATTAGACCCGAGGATATAATTATCACTGGCGACTCAGATTATGATTTCCGAGGTAAAGCGTTTGTTGTGGAAAAATTAGGTTCAAACACTTTTATTTATTTAGATAACGAGGGTGATCCAATAGTAGTTGAGGCATCAGGAGATAGCTTAATTAAGGTTGGTGATGATGTTAAAATTAAATTTGATTTAAACAAAACTAATTTATTTCACTCTAGTAACAAAATCAGACTTGATTAACTTATCTCTTCTACAAGAGTTTCCTAAGGATTTTAAATTGGGAGTAGCTACTTCCTCTTATCAGATTGAAGGAACGATATATAGCAATTGTGGTAAATCAATTTGGGACGATTTTGCTGAGAGGAAATTGAATGGCATTGATGGTAAGCTTGCCTGTAGTCATATTGAATATTTCAAAGAGGATATTAAACTTATTAAGGACGCGGGTTTTAAGACCTATCGTTTCTCATTTGCTTGGCCTAGATTGTTTCCAGACAACAACAAAGATGTAAATTTAAAGGGTGTAGATTTTTACAAGCGATTATTAGAAGAGATAAATAATTACGATTTAGAGGCTTTTCCAACAATCTATCATTGGGATCTTCCCATAAGATTTCAAAAAATTAATGGTTGGGAGAATCAAGAAACCTGTAAGCATTTTGGAGATTTATCTTTTTTCATATCAAAAACATTTGGAGATCAATTCGAAAAAATTTCAACCATTAATGAACCTTGGTGTGTTTCTTGGTTAAGTCATTATCTTGGAGAGCATGCTCCAGGAATTAAAAATATCCAATCAGCTGCTAAAACTATGCATAATATTTTATTTGCACACTCGCAATCTGTTGAAGCAATAAGGTCCTGTGGTGCTCATCAGATTGGTATAGTTTTAAATAATCAGTTCGGTCAATCCATAGATAGTAATGAAGAAAATACTCAAGCAACAAAACTTTTTGATGAAATTCATAATAGATGGTTTTCCGATGCCATCTTTAAAGGTAAATATCCTAAATTAGCTTTATCAATTCTAGAAAAATACCTACCAGAAAATTATAAAACACAATTAGAATTAATATCTTCACCAATTGATTGGATAGGATTGAATTATTATACCCGCTCATTAATCAAATATAAAAAATCAGACGATGGTGTTAATTATGAGTGTAATAGTGGAACGCTAAAAAAAACAGATATGGGATGGGAATTTTATCCTGAGGGACTAAGCTACTTTATTAAAAGAATAAGTGAAGAATATGATAGTAAAATTCCAATTTATATTACCGAAAATGGGATGGCAAATACCGATAAACCAACTTCAAAAGGAGAAATTTATGATGAAGATCGAATTGAATTTTTTAATTTACATTTAAAACAAATATTAAGTTGTTTGAATGAGGGTTTGAATGTTAAGGGATATTTTGCTTGGTCATTGCTTGATAATTATGAATGGGCATATGGCTATTCCAAGAGATTTGGAATAGTCTATGTTGATTTCGATAGCTTTAAACGAATTCCAAAAAAATCTTATTATGAATTCTCAAAGTATTTAGCCTAAATTAAAACTGTAGTCACTGATGTATATTTATACAAAAAATGCTAAAGTTTTCAGGGTATTATGGCTAATTTAAACCTTAAAAATGTAAAAAAAACTTATGATAAAACTGAAGTTATCCATGGTGTAGACCTTGATGTCAACTCTGGTGAATTCATTGTTTTTGTTGGACCATCTGGTTGTGGAAAGTCCACACTCCTTAGAATGATAGCTGGACTAGAAGATATTACAGAAGGAGAGATATCTATAGGTGGAGAGGTTGTAAATAAAATTATTGCAGCAGAGAGAGGTGTTGCGATGGTTTTTCAATCATATGCATTGTACCCTCACATGACAGTTTTTGACAATATGTCGTTTGCTTTAAAACAAGCTAAGACTCCTATTGATGAAATCAAAAGTAGAGTTTTAGAGGCAGCAAAAATTTTGCAAATTGAGAGTCTATTTGAAAGACTACCCAAACAATTATCAGGTGGTCAACGACAACGTGTTGCTATTGGAAGAGCTATTGTGAGAAATCCAAAAGTATTTTTATTTGATGAGCCTTTATCTAATTTAGATGCAGCACTTCGTGTTCAAACGAGAATAGAAATAGCTAAGCTTCATAATCAATTAGCTGCAACTATGATTTATGTAACACATGACCAAGTTGAAGCAATGACTCTAGCAGATAGAATTGTTGTTATTAATGAGGGAATTATTGAACAAGTTGGAACACCTATAGAGCTTTATAACTCTCCAAAAAATCAATTTGTAGCTGAGTTTATTGGTTCTCCAAAAATGAATATGATAAATTTAGAGAATGGACATAAATTAAATATGACTAATTTAAACATTCCAAGTGGAGCAAACAAAATAGGAATTAGACCTGAGCATCTCAATGTGTCAAATGATAACTCTTGTAAACTCAAAGGAACCATTAGACATATAGAGAATTTAGGTGAGCACTTATTATGTTACATTAACCTGGAAAAGAATAATGAGATTACGGCTAAACTTGATGTAAATAGTAGAATAAAAATTAATGAAAATATTTGTCTAGATTGGCATCAAAATCACCAGCATTTTTTTGACTCCTCTGGTGTTTCAATCGACTAAAAATGTCTAAGAGTCCCGAATTAGGGGTATGTTATTACCCAGAACATTGGCCTGAAGAAATGTGGATAACTGATGCTCAGAATATGCACAAAAATGGTATCACTTGGGTAAGAATTGCTGAATTCGCTTGGTCTCGAATCGAGCCAAGTTCTGGTGTTTTTGACTGGAATTGGCTGGATAAGATTGTCGATATATTGGGAAATAATGGTTTAAAGATTGTAATGTGCACTCCAACAGCCACCCCTCCTAAATGGTTGGTTGACCAGATGCCGGACATGGTTGCCATAGATGAAAATGGTCAGGCTAGAAAATTTGGATCTCGAAGACACTATTCCTTTTCTCACATTGGTTATCAAAAAGAAAGTCAGCGCATAACTAAAGCTATAGCAGAGAGATACGGACAAAATAATTTTGTGAAAGCATGGCAAACGGATAATGAGTTTGGTTGTCATGAAACTACATACTCTTGGTGCTTGTCTGCCTTGCGAGAGTTTAGAATTTGGCTTAAAAAAAAATATCAAAGCATAGATGATTTAAATAAATCTTGGGGAAATGTTTTCTGGTCTATGGAGTATCGCTCCTTTGAGGAAATCGAACTTCCTAATTTAACAGTTACTGAGGCAAATCCTTCTCATAATTTTGATTTCCGAAAGTTTAGCTCTGATCAGGTAAAAAATTTTAATTATCAACAGGTAAAAATATTAAATAATTATTCTCCCGGAAGGCCCGTTAGCCATAACTTTATGGGTCACTTTACAGAATTTGATCATCGTGAAATTTGTAAAGATTTAAATATAGCTGCTTGGGATAGTTATCCTTTAGGTTTTCTTCAAAATATGCAAACAATCGCTAGAGAAGATAAAAAACTTATTGAGGACTGTTACAATATTGGTGATCCTGATTTTCAATCTTACCATCATGACCTTTATCGAGGGATGGGTCGTCTTTGGATAATGGAACAACAACCTGGTCCAGTTAATTGGGCGAAATATAATCCTATTCCTTTAACTGGTGCTGTAAGGATGTGGACGTGGGAGGCATTTGCTCACGATGCTGAGGTTGTAAGTTATTTTCGTTGGAGACAAGCGCCATTTGCACAAGAACAAATGCATGCAGGGCTAATGTACCGTGATAATACACCGGCAATCGGTAGTCACGAGGCCATGCAAGTAAGTAATGAGATACAAATGCTCAATTTACCAGAAACACAAAAATCCGAAATTGCGTTATTGCATGATTATGAAGCTTGTTGGATGACTGAGCTGGATGGACAAACAGAAGATTTCCACTACACGCGCCTGATGATTGATTTTTATAAATCAGTCAGAGTTAATGGTGGCTCTCTAGATATTGTTGGAAAGAATGCTGATTTTGCTGGGTATAAACTAATTATTGTTCCCTCTTTTGTACATCTTGAAACTGACACATTTAAAAAAATGGTTTCTTCTGGAGCAAAAATTTTAGCTGGTCCAAGAACAGGATTAAAAAATAGAAATTTTCAAATTCCGGAAAACTTAAGCTTAGAGGGACTTGGTTATAAAGTTAAAAGAGTAAATGCCCTTCCATATGAGCTTCCTATAGAAGTAGAGTGGAAAGGACAGAAAGGAAAGTTACACGTATGGAGAGAACAAGGAGACAGCTCGGGCGTATCTGAAGGTAAATCAGAAGATGACTTTCCTGTTATAACTAGCGGGAACCAAGGAAGTTATTTGTGTGGATGGCCAGATGAAGCATTATTAAGTTCAATAATGAAAGAACAAATGACTATGGCAGGTTTAAAACCAATTACACTTCCGGAATATTTAAGAGTAAGGCAAAGAGGTGATCTATTATTTTTTACTAATTATGGAAAAAAAAATGTTGCTATACCAGACGCTTTTAAAGGTGAAATTCTATTAGGATCAAAAAACATGAAACAAGCTGATGTAACTATTTTAAAAATCAATAAATAAAAGTTATCTTATGCTTCTTCCTCCATCTACAGGGATGGTCAATCCTGTCATGAAAGTTGAAGCATCACTTGCAAGAAAATAAATTACACTTGCAACTTCTGCTGGTTTTCCAATCCTTCCAATAGGATGATTTTCTCGCATCCTTTTTTCAAATTCTTTTTTTGTTAAATCCTTTTTAAAAGAGGCTAGCATTGGAGTATCAATAGCACCTGGAGCAACAGCATTAACTCTAATATTAAAATTAGACAAGTCCAATGCCAAAGATGCCGTAAAAGATATTATCGCACTTTTTGATGTTGCATAAGCCAACATATTTTTTGCTCCTCTAATGCTATTTATTGAAGCTAAATTTACTATGGAAGATTTCTTACTTTTTTTGAGCAATGGTAATGCATATTTGCAAGCTAAAAAAGTGCCCGTCACATTGTTATTAAAGTGATAAGTCCAATCACTCATCGAGGTTGTCTCTAAATTTCCGCTCAGTCTCACACCGGCACTATTAACTAAAACATCAATTTTTCCGTGCTTTTTTTTGATAGTGTTGGATAAACTTTTCCAATGAGAATTATTGGTTATATCTATTTGATAGTATTCAATATCTTTAATTTTGTAGTTAATTTTTTTGAGTGAAGTTCCTAATACTCTGTAACCATTATTGGCAAATATTTTAGATGTGCTTTTACCAATGCCAGACTCAGCCCCTGTTATCAGGACAATTTTTTTTTTAGAAATCAAGATTAAACGCCTTTACGTTGTTTACTCTTTCCTGTTTCAAAGTCATCTAATGCTTTTTTGTTTTCTTCAGTTAGAGGGTCTTGAAGTGTTGGGCTTTCCCAAAAAGCTGTTCCATCTAACCATTCATAGCCGTGAGTTTTTATAGCTATGACATATGTTTTATCAGACTCTTTGGCTCTTTTGAAAGCAGCCTCTAACTCTGAGGTCGAACTTACTGTCTCAGCATTTGCTCCCATGCTTTTAGCATGATTTTCAAAATCTACGAATTTAAGATTGGTTGCTCTTGCAGCACGAAGATTACAAATGTATTCCTTACCTCCTTTTGCTAGTTGAAGACGATTGATAACCATATGACCTCCATTATCACAAATAATAATAATTAGTTTTTGATCATAGAGAACCGAACTATATATATCGCTATTGTTAAGCAGATAAGAACCATCTCCAACAAATACAACGACATCTTGATCTGGTTTAGCCATTTTAATTCCTAGCGCTCCTGATATTTCATATCCCATACAGCTAAAACCCCATTCAGTTTCAAAAGTATTAAGTTCCTTTGGCTTCCAAACTTGAACGACCTCTCCTACAAGGCCTCCGGCTGCTGTTACCACGATATCACTAGGATCTGAATTTCTATAAATTGCTCCAACTGCGTGAGCATAAGATGGCTCTTGTTGATTTGTAGGGCCACTTTGTTTTGCAACGTATGCTTCCCATTCATCCCTTTCTTTAATTGCTCTTTGATACCAAGTGTCGGGGGCCCTCCAATCACCAAGTGCTTCCGATATTTGTAGCAATCCCACTTTTGCATCACTAATAACAGGCGTAGCTAAATGCTTAGTTGTATCATAGCGGGCTGTATTAACTGAGATTAGTTTAAAATTAGGATTTTCGAAATTTGCCCATGAACCTGTTGTAAAATCTGCAAGTTTTGTACCTACAGCTAGAGCTAAATCAGTGTCTTTAGATAAATTGTTGGAGGAGCCCTCTCCTAGAGCCCCAATAGCACTAATGTAATAAGGGTCATCTTTGGTCATACATCCAATTCCCATCACAGTTGAAGTTACGGGGATATTGTGTTTTTTTGCAAAATTAGAGAGTATTTGTTCTGCCCCAGAATATAGAACACCACCCCCTGAAATTATTATAGGTTGTTTTGAATTTTTTAATTTATCAGCTGCCTCTTTAATTTGATTTGGATCAGGGTAAACTCTTCTTAACTGATGGATTTTTTCTTCAAAAAAAATTTCAGGATAATCGTATGACTCTCCTTGAACATCTTGAGACATAGCAATTGTAGCAGGGCCACAATCTGATGGGTCAAGCATCACTTGAATTGCTTGAGGAAGAGAAGCAAGAATCTGCTCTGGTCTAGTAATCCTATCAAAATACTTTGATACAGATTTAAAGGTATCATTTGCAGTTTCTATGGGAGAGTTAAAATTTTCAACTTGTTGTAATACAGGATCAGGAAATCGGCTAGCGAATGTATCTCCTGGAAGAAGTAATATTGGAAGACGATTACTCATAGCTACTGCTGCCGCTGTTACCATATTTGTAGCTCCGGGGCCAACAGATGAGGTAGCAATAAAAATTTGCTTTCTTCTCATAGCTCGTGCATAACCAATACCAGTCAATGCCATGCTTTGTTCATGATGCCCTCTATAACCTGGGAGATCAGACTGAAATTCTTCCATTGCTTGGCCTAAACAAGCCACATTACCATGACCATAAATTGCAAATGCACCAGGAAATAATGGTACTTTTTGACCATTGATAATAGTTTTCTGTGCAATTAAATATTTAAATAGTGCATGCGCACAAGACAATTTGATGGTTTTCATTATTCCTCCAAAAACTAAACCCATTAAAGATATTACATGATAGAAAAATAATTTGAATGAAAAACCTTTTAAAATTGACACTTTTTTGACATAACTTTTAATCAGAGAACAAAATGAAAATTGCAATATTAGGTAAAGTTCATCCAAAAGGGTTAGAATTTTTAAAAGAGAATGAATTAGAAGTAGTTGAAGTAACAAATTTTAACAATCAAAACCTAAAAGAGGAATTACAGTTTGTTGATGCTATACTACTAAGAACATCAAAGCTTGATCAAGATATTTTAGAACATTGTAAAAATTTAAAAATTATTTCAAGACATGGTGTTGGTTATGACAATGTTGATTTAGATTATTTAAATAAGAAAAAAATTGCTCTTTCTATTACATCAACATCTAATGCCGTAAGTGTTGCTGAACACGTAATGTCGTTCTTTTTGTATTTAACGAAAAATTTATCTCTATCTGATAAATTAGTGAAGGGGGGAAATTTTAGTCAAAGGTCTGAGCTGCCAAACTTTTTTGAATTATATAAAAAAAAATTACTTTTAGCTGGTTTTGGCAGAATAGGAAAAGAAGTTGCAAAGAGATGTCTCGGTTTTGATATGGAAGTATATGTTTATGATCCATTTTTAAATAGTGATTCAATAAAAAAAAGTGGCTGTATACCCATAGAAAAAAATGATGGTTTAGTACTAGCAGATTTTGTTAGCATACATTTACCATTAAATGAAGATACGAAAAATTTTATATCGCAAACAGAATTAGATCTTATGAAAAAAAAAACAATTCTAGTAAATACATCTAGGGGTGGGATAGTAAATGAAAATGATTTATATCAAGCCCTTAGCTCAAAAAAAATCTTAGGTGCAGGAATGGATGTTTTTGTGTCTGAACCTCCAGAGTCCAATCATCCTTTTTTTAAGTTAGATAATATTTTATTAACGCCGCATAATGCTGCATTAACTCTGGAATGCAGAGAGAGAATGTCTCTAGAGGCATCACAAAATATATTCTACTATTTGAAAAATATGAAGAAATTAAACATGGAAAATTTAGTTAATAAAAAATTTCTTTAAAATCAAATATCAGTTAAAAGTTGAGGACGGCCTTGAGTACTAGTTTCAATTTTATGAAGATTTCCATCTTCATTATCACTAATAGGATCTGCTCTTAAAGATGTAATGTAAAGACTGTTTAAATTAGTACCACCAAAAGTTACACATGTGGGCGTATTGGTTGGAAGACTAATTTTTTCTATGATTTTTTCATATTTTGTATCAACACAAATAATACATTTCCCTCTGACTCTTGCTGACCAATAGTTATTATCTATATCTACAGTAGCTCCATCGGGTTCACCGACATTTTTAAAGATCATATTTGTTTCTAATTCATAAAACTTATTGAAATTTTTAGTGTACTCGAATTTTTGTATTCGACCAGTTGGAGTATCAGCAAAATACATGATATTTTCGTTTTCTGAAAAGGCTATTCCATTAGAAACTGTAATGTTTGACAAAAGTTGTGTTAAAGATAAATTTGGTGCAAGTCTATAGAGATTAGCAATAGGCTTTCTTTTTATTTTATCCGGATCTTCATTATAAGTACCAAATACTATGCCTCCATAAGGATCTACTTTTGCATCATTAATTCGAGTTTGATTATTGGTAATTTCAACTTCGCATATTTTTTCAAATGAAGAAAAATTTTTATCAGAAATAGCAATAAAGTTGGGAAATCCAATAATAAATCCCTCTTTTTTCCTTGGAAGAATAAACCCGGCCCTATCTGGTAAATTAAATACAAAGCTTTGATTATTATCATCAAGCATCCATGCCTTCTTTGCTTCTATGTCTGACCAAACTAAGCAGTTATATCTTGGGTCCCAAAAACAACTTTCGCCAAGTAAATTTTTGCATTTAAGAATTGTTGTAACTTTTAATTTATTCATTTTAGTTAGGTGTAATATTTTGTCCTATATTGGTAACAAAATATGATTTAGGACAATGTTCTAATATTTTTTTGATAATATCATCTCTTCGAGTATTTGACGACAAAACCACAGTGCAACCTCCAAATCCAGCTCCGGTGAGTCTTGCGCCTAAAGCACCGTATGACTGAGCAGTTTTAACAATATGATTTAATTCAGGACTAGATATTTCATAATCTTTGTCCATGGAAATATGACTTTCGTTCATTAAATTTCCAAATGCTTGCGCATTATTATTTTTTAAAAATTGTACAGCCTTTATTACTCGATCGTTTTCTGTAATGACATGTCTAGCTCTTCTTAAAATTTTAGGATCTTTAATAATATTTAAATCAGAAATTTCTGCATAGCGTAATGACGAAACATTAAGAAATTTAGTAGCTATTTCTGTCTCTCTTTTTCTTTCATTATATAACCCTTCTGAAAGTTTTCGCGTGCTTCCAGAATGAATAATTATGAAAGTATAATCTTTAAAGATAGGTACTATTTCTGTATTCAAATTTTCACAATCCAAGAATAATACTTGTCCAAATTTAGATTTTGATGATGACATTTGATCCATTATTCCACAAAAGGTTCCTATAAAATGATGTTCTATCAGCTGTCCTATTTTTGCTATTTTAGTTGATGATAGTTCATGTCCAACCATTTGGCACAAGGCCCTCAACATTGCTATTTCAAATGCCGCTGAAGAGGATAATCCAGACCCTGTTGGAATACTAGAGGCAACCGCAATATCTAAACCTTTAATTAGTTGCCCTTCCTTTGCCATATAATATAAAGCTCCTCTAACAAAATCTATCCAAGTACCATCAGTATTTGAGTCAGATAATACCGTCTTTTCACCAAATTCTTCAGAAATACCTACTATTTTAGAGTCTAATCGAGGACTAAGACTTACTTCAATTTTCTGTTCGATTAATGTTGGAAGTACAAAACCTTTATTATAATCGGTGTGTTCACCAATTAAATTTACTCTTCCATGTGCCTCTGATGATGATACTGCAGAATAGTGGAAGTGCTGCTTAAATAAAGACTGACTATTCATCAGGAAGTTCCTCACCTCTCAAGATTCGAGCTGAGCGTTCTGGAGGAAGATCTACTAAAAAAAAACCTGTAATTTGCTCAACACCTGCTAAATATTTTAATTTTGTTTTTGATCTACGTATAGGTTGAAAGCAGACATGAAAATGGTAAGAATTCTCATAACCTTTAGGAGATAGCTGCCATGCAAGAGTATACGGCATAGGATCATCAAATACTTTGTCTAAACTTTTAGAGGCATCAAGCATAAGTTCAGCAAGATCTTTTTGCTCATTTTGTGAAAGTTCAAAAATATTAGATGTCCTTCGGTAAGGTACTATCCAAATTTCAAAGGGGTATCTAGCCCAACGGGGCACAAAGGATATAGCTGAAGAATTCTTTTTTAAAATTAATTCTTTAGGAATGTTCGATAAATATTTTTCGAGAGGATTTGATTTTTGTACTATAGCTTGCCTTTTAATCAATTCTGGAATATGTCCAAAACTATATATTTGTCCATGAGGATGATCTAAAGTAACCCCAATTTCTTTTCCTTTGTTTTCAAATGGTAAAACAAATTCAATTTTTGGATTATTATATAATTCTTCAGTGCGGTTAGATAGTGCTTGAATAATTAGTTCAATTCTCTCAATAGGTAACTTAGAAAACTCATCATTATGTTTCGAACTATAAGAAATTACATCACAAGTCCCTACTGCCTGATTAGTTTCTACTTCTAAATGAGGTATATCAGCCTCGACTAATTTGAATGAGCTAAAACGATTTGTAAAGATGGCAACTTCATATTGGTCAACAGGAATGTCACTCGGTGCATCGTCATTTTTCATTAGACATAAGGGACATTCAAGGGCCTTAGGTAAAAAGGTTCTGTTTTGTCTTGATGTTGAGTATCCTACCCATTCAGAGCGAGTTGGGTGGTACCTAAGATGAGTCTTGTTATCAGAGATTGGAGGTAAGCCTTCAAAAACTTTGTAGTTTATGGGGTTTTGACTAAATAAAATAAGTTCTTTTCCATCGCCCCTATCAATTCTTTTTATCGATAGATTAGCCATCATTTGAAAACAGGTAACATTGAACCATGAGCGTCAAGTAGCTCATCAACCATTTTCCAAATTTGATCTAAATTAAGTTCACCAGCGGTGTGTGGGTCTAGCATGGCAGCATGATAAATACTCTCTTTCTTAAGAGTTTTAAGAGCCTCAACTGTTAGTTGTTGAACATTAATATTGGTCTGAATTAGATTTGCTAAGTGCATAGGTAATGGTGGTACTGATTTTGGAGTGAGGTCATTTTTTTGAACAGTACAAGGAACCTCCACGCAGCAATTGTTAGGTAAATTGGGTATGAAATTTTTATTAAGAACATTACCATAAACAGTGTCTTGATTTCCAGTTACCATTGATAAAATTATTCTCGAAGCATACTCGACAGATTTATTATATTCTTTTTGAGGTTTACTAATTAACTCTTTTTCTTGAATTTCCCATTCTTGAATTTGTTTTTTACAGCGACGAATGTATTCATTAACTGGAATATCAAATTTTGAAATTAATTCTTTTTGGTGATTTTTAATAAACCAAGGCGTATATTCTGCGAAATGTTCCGATGACTCCGTAACAAAATAACCAAGCCTTTTCAATACTTCATATCTTACGTGATTTGAACAACCATCCCAATTGGTGCCAAAATTCCCTTCCTCTCCTGCCTTAAAAATTTTAGGGTAAAGATCTTCCGTTAAACCATTACCCAATTTTTTTTCAAACTTTGTAAAAAATGACATATGATTTATTCCAGAGCACTCATATTGAATTTTGCTTAAATCTTCATTTATGTCTCTTGCTAAATCAGCAGCTGTACCTTGGACAGAATGACAAAGTCCTACATATTGAAGCTCAGGAACAAAGTCTGAGAGAGCTAGACAATTGATTGCCATAGGATTTACATATTGAAGCATCCATGCTTTAGGGCATTGTTCTATAATATCTTTGGCTATTTCAACTAAAACAGGAACTGTTCTCAACCCGCGCATAATGCCTCCAATACCTATCGTGTCTGCAATTGTTTGTTGAAGTCCATACTTGGCTGGTATTTCAAAATCAATAACAGTTGAGGGTTCATAACCTCCAACCTGTATCATAACTATAACAAAATCAGCGCCTTTAAGAGCCTCTTTTCTATCTAACGAAGTTTTTATTGATGCCGGAGCTTTTAGCGACTTACATATATTATCAGCTACTATTTGTGATGTTTTTAATCTTTTTGGGTCTATATCATGTAAGGCAATATCAAACGAATTTAATTCCGGCTCAAGTAAAATATCTGCCAAAATACTTTTCATGAAGACAGTACTGCCCGCACCTATAAAAGTGATTTTAGCCAATTCTATCCCTTACTAGCGCCTAGTGTAAGACCAGCAATAAAATGTTTTTGCATTAGAAAAAACATTATCACAGGAGGAACTGCTGCGATTATTGATCCAGCAGATAAAAGATGATAGACAGTAACCCATTGACCATTTAGAGATTTCAAACCTGCAGTAATTGGCATTGCGTGTTGTCCTTGAATTAAAACAGTTGCCCAAAAAAAATCATTCCAAATAAATGTAAATATTAACACAGACAATGCAGCGATAGCCGGTCTTGTCAGGGGAACTACTATCTTTAAGAATATATTAAACTCCGAAGTACCATCAATCCTTGCAGCCTCAAATAACTCATTTGGTAAAGCTTTGATAAAATTTCTCATAAATAAAGTACAAAAGCCAGTTTGAAAGGCAACATGAAATAGAACTAAACCTGTAACTGTATCATACAAACCCATTTGGAAAGTCAGGTCTCGAACAGGTATCATTAAAATTTGAAAGGGAACAAAATTTCCAGCGATAAACGTGAAAAAGATAAAAAGATTTGCTTTAAACTTGTATGATGCTAAAGCAAAACCTGTCATACAGCTTATAGCAACAGCACCTATTACAGTAGGGATGGTTATTTTAAAACTATTAATTATGTAAGACAACATTGGGGTATTTTGAAATACATCTTTAATATTACTAAATAATAAAAATTCGCTAGGTATGCCCCAATAATTTCCTGCGGTGATATCTCCTAGACCTCTAATTGAAGTAAGCATAATCCCTATTAGAGGGATCAACCAAATGAACAAAGATACAGGTACAAGTATTTTGTATGAAATCCTGTTAATTAAAGGTCTTTTTTGAATTGGTATGGGAAACATTTAAAGTCCTTTTTTCTCACTTTGATACATCCGATAAATAAAAAATAATATATAGAACATCATTATGGTGAATAAAACTGCTGCAATAGCTGAACCATAACCCATTCTATATCCATATTCGCTTAAAGCGGTCTCAAACATATAATATGCTAAAACATTAGTTGAACCATATGGGCCACCTTGTGTCATTATAGCAACCATGTCAAAACTTCTCAGGGATCCGATCACAGTTACAACAATTGCTAGAAAAGTGGCTGGCTTCAATTGAGGTAAGATAATATTTTTAAATAAAGAGAAACCTTTTGCACCATCCATTCTACCTGCCTCAATTTGATCTGTATTAAGATTGTTTAAGCCCGTTAAATACAAGATCATACAGTATGCAATTTGTGGGTAAATTCCTGCAAAGATAATTCCATAGGTAGCAAAATTCTCATCTGCTAATATGGCATAATTACTGAGACCTAATTTATCTAAAAAAGGCCCAATAACACCTCTTGGATTGTAAAACCATGAAAATATAATTCCTATAACAACTTGGGAAATTACAAAAGGGAAAAAGAAAAGAGATTTGATGAGTCTTATACCAAAAATAGTTTGATTTAAAAATATTGCTAAGCCTAGTCCTATTGGGACAGCTAACATAAATAAGATTAACCATTTAAGATTATTCATTAACGAAATATAAAAATACTCGTCATCCAATAATTCTATATAATTTGATAATCCAACGTAAATTGCTGGAGATAGCCCGTCCCATTGTAATAAAGAAATGTATAAAGAATTAAAAATCGGCCAGATTACATAGACTAAAAATAGTAATAAACCTGGAAACAAAAAAATCCATGGTGTTAACCTTTGTTGATTAAGTTTCCACCATGATGACTTTCTATATGTAACTTGTGTTGAATTAGGCACGTTAAGAAATGGGGTGGTTGAAAACCACCCCAATTGAAATTGATTATTTATAAACTCTTTGGCGTACTTTTTCTAAACGCTCAAGAATTTTATCTCTTCTATCAGGATTAACCATATATTCTTGAAAACCCTTCATTCCTTCAGAGGCCATTTCTGCTGGGGCATCCCTGTCGTAGAATTGCGCCATTGCATATGCGTTATTTAACATATTCAAACCTGCTTCTAAAAATGGATCTGGATCAACTTTAGAGCCGCTATTAACTGGAAGCTGTCCTAGAGTCTTATTCATCTCCTCTTGAACATCTGCTCTGCTTAAAAAGATCAAGAATCTTTTTGCATCTGTCTTATTTTTGGCCCCAGATGCAATGTGCATCGTATCCGTTGGTGCCTCTTCAGCCATAGGAATACCAGGTGTTATTTCTGGAAATTGGAAAAAGCCGAGGTTGTCATTTGTTAAACCACCCTCTTTGAATAATGCAACTGAGAAGTTACCCATAACATACATCGCTGCCTCTCCATTAATCATTGGAGGAATTGCTTCTTGCCAAGCAAGTGAGGCATGATTTTCGAGAAAATATCCTGGTTTAACTAACTCATCCCACTTGTCAAATACAGCATGCACTCTAGGGTCAGTGTAAGGTATTTCACCTTTTGTCAAAGCCATGTGGAACTCATAACCATTTGTTCTTAAGTTTAAATAGTCAAAGACACCTGCTGTTGTCCAAAGATACTTTGATCCAATCGTAATTGGTGTAACACCTGCGGCTTTCAATGTTGCACAGGCAGCAACAAATTCATCCCAAGTTGTTGGTACTGAAATTCCGTTGGCCTCAAAAATATCTTTTCTGTAATAAACACCCCACTGGTAATAGGTGTATGGAATACCCCACTGTTTGCCACCAATAGTCATTGGTTTCTTAGCGTGAGACATACCCTCTGTTAAATTTCCATCAACCCATCCGGTGTCTGACCAGATATCTGATACATCCTCAACAAGCCCTGCTCTTACAAATGGAAGCATTCTGTTTCCTGCATACCAATTGAAAACATCAGGGGGACTTGTGGTTAAAAAATTTCTAATTGCTTGTTTATATCCTTCATGATCGAAGTTATTAACTTCAATTGTGACGTCAGGGTTTTCTTCTTGGAATTTATTAAAAGCCCATTCAAACGCTGCTTTTGGAGCTGGATCAGTTAAATCAGTATTAATGACTAATGTCCCTGCGAATGAAGAAGAAAATCCCATACTTAGAATAGCTGTTAAAGTAGCTATGATTTTTTTCATTTTATCCTCCTACAAATCTAAATTAGATTGTATTTAATTAAGCAGTCTTATTATATTAAAATAATTATATTGATACAGTAAAATAGCTAATTTACTTTATTTTTAACGTTTTTTCCCAATTCCATGCTGATTTGACGATAGTCTCTAAGTCAGAGTATTTTGGGGTCCAGTTTAATAAATTCATTATTTTTTTATTGTCAGCAATTAACTCTGCTGGGTCTCCTTTTCGCCTTCCTTTAATTTTGAAGGGAATATCGACTTTAGTAATTTCTTTGGCCATCTGAATAATTTGATTAACACTAAAACCCTTATTGTTGCCAATATTAAAAACTTGAGACTTGTTTGTATTCGTTAAATTTTCCATAGCTAATATATGAGCCTCTACTATGTCCATTACATGAACATAATCTCTCACACAAGTGCCATCAGGGGTGGGATAATCATCACCAAAAATACTAATATGTTTTTTTCTACCGGAAGCAACTTGAAGCACAAGTGGTATTAGGTGTGTTTCTGGATCATGCATTTCACCTATTGTGCCATCGAGATGAGCGCCACAAGCATTAAAGTATCTCAGTGATACATATTTTAAACCACAAGACTCCTCATAATTTTTCAAAGTATTTTCAACTTCTGCTTTTGTATTACCATAAGGATTTACTGGATTAAAATTATGAAGTTCGGTAATCGGAAGATGCTCTGGTTCACCATAAACAGCAGCAGATGAAGAAAATATAAATTTATTAATTTTTAAATCTCTCATACACTCAAGAAGGTTAATTGTGTTGATAACATTATTTTGTCGATATTTTTTTGGATCGTAATAGGACTCCTCAACATTAATAGATGCTGCAAAATGCATTACAAGATCATAGTTTTGCTCTGACAATATTTTATAAACTGTGTCCTTATCTGATAAGTCACAAACATGAAGTTTGTAATTTTGAGTATTCTCTTTTTGTCCACTTGATAAATTATCAAGAATTTCAATGTCATAATTTGTTTCTTTGAAACGCTTTAACATATGTGAGCCTATGTATCCGATGCCACCCACAACTAGAATTTTCATATTTTAATTTTATACAGACAGCAGAAATAATTCATAGTAATTATCCTATTTATAGACTTATTTTACTTAATATTTTGGACACAATTTTCTAAAATAGGGGGGAGGAAATCAAAATTGTTCGACCAAGCATAGTGTATTTCTGTTTTCATAAATTCTATATCTTCTAATGGAAAATGACCATCCTCGTATTTATCGAGTAATTCTTGTTTTTTTTGAAACATCTCCTGTGAGGTTTTTTCATCTTTCATTGATGAAAAAAAATCTGTAGCTAATTCATAAGTTGCAATACAAATTATTTCATCTTCATTATATGCATACAAACTAAAATAAAAAAATATGAAAATTAAAAGTAAAATATTTCGCATTTGATTAGGATAGATTAAAGCTATGGTTTTAAAACAAATAAATTTGAGCTAGACTCGTCAGCTATAATATATATATATCCCAATCTATCTATTTCCATATCTCTGACTCTCCCAATTTTATCTTGAAATATAATTTCCTCTTTAACAAATTTATTATTTTCTCTATGCAATACAGATAAATATCTGAATTTTAATGAGGACACCAAAAGTGAATTTTGCCATTCTGGAAAAGCATCTCCTTGATAGAATTTGATACCACTAACTGCAATTGAAGGTACCCAAGTAAATTCTGGTTTTAAAAAACCAGGTTCCCAAGCATTGCCATCTCCAATTTTAGTTCCAGAGTAATTTGTTCCTCCCCATCCTATTTTCTTCCAACCATAATTAGTACCTCTAAGAACTTTACCTATAAAGTCTCCTCCTTTAGGTCCATGATTAGATATATAAATAGATTTAGTATGAGGGTCCAAAGTCATCCCTTGAGGGTTCCTAACACCAATTTGAAATAACTCAGGCAGCCAATCATTACCCGATATGTAAGGATTGTCTTTAGGGTGCTCACCATTTTTATGTATTCTGATTATTGAGCCAATTGAATTTGAGAAGTCCTGAGCAATCATGCCTTTTCCTCTTTCACCAATACTTACATAAAGGTAATCATCAAGAATTTCTATTCGAGAACCAAAGTGTTTACCATTACCAAAATATGGTAAAGCCTCATATATAAGATTTTCATTAATGAGCTTATTTTCTCTAAGCTCTGCAGAATACACAGCAGTTGTGTATTTGCCATTTTTCTTAATTGAGCCAGTAACCCATATAAAATTCTTTTCACTTACAATATCTAAAAGCCCTCCTTGGCCGTGTTGAACAAAAGGAATGTTGTGATCAATTTTTGTTTGTGAATAATCGTTTGTATTCACAAGGAAAATTTCACCTGATTTTTGAGTAATCAACAAGTAGTCATCTATCCAAGTCATCCCCCAGGGATTATCCAGAGAAACTCCAGTTTTTACTAAAGTTTTTGAATATAAGTGGGTGCTGAAAAGTATTAAAAAACAAAAAATAAGTAAAAAAATAGTCTTAGAAAAAATTATTATCTTCATACAGTCAGTAATGAACTGCCGGTTATTAGCATTCTAACAGTTATTTTACACCAAGTTTTTTTTGAAGATCACTTGAAGAAGTAGTGTATCTAAAAACATACTTTTTATCACTATGACAATATTCAAACATTTTTTTTGCTGCAAGAGCTGCTTCATGAAAGCCACTCAAGATTAACTTTAATTTACCAGGATAAATACAAATATCCCCGACAGCAAAAACTCTTGGAACAGAAGTTTCAAAATTTTCAGTATTCACTGATATTAAGTTTTTCTCTAAATTCAAACCCCAATCTGCAATTGGACCTAATTCTATTTTTAAACCAAAAAAAGGAAATATAGCGTCAATATCATC
>CACJAI010000001.1 GCA_902591315.1 uncultured Alphaproteobacteria bacterium | reverse complement strand
ATACTGAAATGAAGCTTGTAAAGACAGTTCCTTATAAACATAACACTGGTTATTTTTTTGCTTCAGGCAATAATACTTGGCACGGACTTGAAAAAAAAGAAATTAAGGTTGAGAGAAGATGCATGCAGATAAATTATGTAACCTTCCCCACTAGCTGGCCAATAGATGGCTGAAATTAATAACGTTATTATTATAGGTTCAGGACCTGCTGGATATACTGCTGCAATATATGCTGCTAGGGCTAATTTAAATCCTATTTTAGTGAGTGGTTTTCAGCCTGGTGGTCAACTCACCATTACCACTGATGTAGAAAACTACCCAGGTTACGAAGATCCTATCCAAGGTCCCTGGTTAATGGAACAAATGCAAAAGCAAGCCGCACATGTTGGTACTGAAATAATAAATTCACAAGTAACAGAAGTTTTTTTAAACGAAAAAATTAAAAAATTAAATTTAGATAATGGCACAACTCTAAATACCAAAACTGTGATAATTAGCACAGGAGCTCAAGCAAGATGGCTTGGTTTAGAAAATGAGGCTAAATTTCAAGGTCATGGACTATCTGCTTGTGCAACTTGTGATGGTTTTTTCTTTAAGGATAAAGAGGTTGCTGTAATTGGTGGTGGAAATAGTGCAGCTGAGGAAGCATTATTTTTAACTAAGTTTGCAACAAAAGTTTATCTTGTTCACAGAAGAGATAAATTAAGAGCTGAAAAAATATTACAAGATCGATTAAAACAAAATTCTAAAATAGAGTTTATTTGGAATAGTGAAGTAACTAAATTTAATGGCAAAGATGATTTAGAGTCAATAGACTTGTTGAATAAACAAAAAAATAAAATTTCAAATCTAAAAATAGATGGTGTATTTATTGCGATAGGGCATGATCCAGCAACACAATTATTTAAAGGTCAACTAAAAATGGATGAGGGTGGATATATTATTACAGATCCAGATAGTACAAAAACCTCAATTGAAGGAGTATTTGCTGCAGGGGATGTCAAAGATAAGATTTATAGACAGGCTGTTACAGCAGCTGGTATGGGATGTATGGCAGCATTAGAAGTTGAGAAGTATCTAGATTAAGTTTAGCCTTGTCTGGCTTTCATTCTTGGGTTGGTTTTATTGATTACATATAACCTACCCTTTCTTCTAACCAGTTGATTATTTTTATCTCTGGTTTTAGCTGTTTTTAGAGAACTTTTAATTTTCATAATTTAATGTATTAGTTATAAATAATAAGGCAAAAATCTATGTTAATTCATGAAAAAATCAACAAAATTAAAGAAGATTTCTCTTTTTTTGATAATTGGGAAGAAAAATATCAATACCTTATAGATTTAGGAAAAAAACTCCCTGATCTTGAAGATAGCTATAAGACTGAGGAATATCGTGTTCAAGGATGTACATCAAATCTATGGATGGTACCAAAATTTATTGATGGAAAAATTAACCTTTCTGGTTCAAGTGACTCTGTGATTGTAAAAGGTTTGTTTTATTTAGTTTATTTTGCTTACAATGAAGAGACTCCTGAAACTATAATAAACAACCCCCTATCTTTTTTTGAAGAAATTGGTCTTTCTAATCATCTAGGTCAATCAAGATCTAATGGCCTTAATTCGCTAAGAAAAAAAATAAAATCAATAGCGACAGATTTATCAAATAAATAAATTTAATTGACTGTAAACTATGTTAATTTCATGTAATGAGTTTGATTAAATTACTATTTTCAATTTCATTTTTACTATTTTCTAGCAATTTATATTCTAAGGAGGATGTTATTAATTTACAACTTAAAGACGGAATCGTCAAAATAAAGACCTTTGAAGATAAGGCTCCAAAACATGTTAAACAAATAACTGATCTAGTTACCAAAGGCAGTTACGATGGGGTAGTTTTTCACAGAGTAATAGATGGTTTTATGGCCCAAACAGGAGATGTTCAGTTTGGTAATTCAAATTCAGATAACTATGATTTAAGAAGAGCAGGTACAGGTGGTTCTGGTAACAATGTTGAAGCAGAATTTAATGACATGCCACATAAAAGAGGAACTTTAAGTATGGCACGTGCACAAGATCCAAATAGTGCTGATAGTCAATTTTTTATTTGTTTCGGTGATACTCCGCACTTAGACGGACAATATACTGTTTGGGGCGAAGTAATTGAAGGAATGGAGTTTGTTGACGCAATCAAAAAAGGCGATCCTATAAAAAATGGTTTAGTAGATGATCCAGATAAGATTATCAAAATGTGGATTGAATAAATTTACTTTTGAGTAATTTTTAATTCAATTCTTCGATTTTCTTTAAGGTCATCTCTAGTATCTCCTGTGTTGATAGGTTGATATTCTCCATAACCATTTGCTGACAATTTGTTAGCAGGGATTCCTTGTTGAATAAGAAATTTTACGACCTCAAGCGCTCTAGCGTGAGATAGTTCCCAATTTGATGGAAATTGAGAGGTAGAAATAGGAATTTTATCAGTGTGACCGTCTATTTGTAAAATCCAATTTAAATCAGAAGGTATTGACTCTGTAACTTCTATAATTGTTTTAGTAATAAGAGATAGAGCAACCCTTCCCTCTTCTTGAATATTTGCACTTCCGGAGTCAAATAAGATCTCAGATTGAAAAATAAATCTATCTCCTTTAATTTGGATATCGTCTCTATCAGCTAAAGCTTCAGATAACTTGCCAAAAAATTCTGATTTATACTTTTGTAATTTGAATAATTCACTAGTAAGTACTCTATTTAATCTATCTCCTAACTCACCTAGTTCTATCTCATTTTGAGCTATTTCAGCCTCTTTAGATTCCAGTAAGTTATTTAAGAGATTAATTTCATTACTAAGTATCTCAATATCTAATGCTAAATTTGATATCAAATTTAAAGCCTCATTTAAATCACTTGATTGTATTGCTGACCTCTCCTCTAAAGTAGATAATTTGTTTTGCAATTCTTGATTTATATTCTCTGAGGAACTTAATGACTCTAGAAGGTTTTCGATTCTATTTTGTGACTCTCCAATTTGTCCAACTAGCTCACTGTTTTCTCCACCAAGTTTTATTAAATCTGATTTTAATTTTTCTTGTTGTTTATTTAATTCAGAGAGATTTTGCTGAAGAGTTTCTTTGTCAGCTAAAGATAAAGATAGCTCATCAGTAATTTTAGCAATTATCGTATTTAGTTTATCTATATCAAGTGCTTGGTCTTGAATAATTGTATCTTGAGCTAAAATTTGCGATTGTTTAATTGATATCTCTTCATCAAGTTTTTCAATTAAATTTTGTCTGTCAATTAATTCAATCTCTTTATCTGTAAGTGTTACATCTTGTTCCACAATAGTTTCGTCTTGTATATCAATTGTCTTTTCTAAACTTTGTATTTGTTCATTTTTTCCTACTACAAGATCTCCCAAATAAACTTGAGCAACTGTGAATAGTAAGATTATAAAAATTATAACCATCAATGTAGATGCCAATACATCTACAAATCCAGGCCAAATTATATTTCCATTATCTGAACTTTGGGTTTTAGAGAGATAGCTCACTTTTTGTCTAAGTCTTTGATAGACCTGCTTACAGACTTAAGTTCTGTAATAACTTCTTTCTTTAAATCTTCATTAGAATTTTTCATACCATCAACTAAATCATCAAGCTTAGAAACAATATTTTGAGATAAGTTGGTACTATCAGAATTCTGATTAAATTTATTTGTATTCGGGCTAGATCTATAAAAAAGTCGAATTTGATTTTCACAGAATTCATAGTAATTCTGCTTAATGCCTCTAGTGATTATTTCATAAAGTCCTAAAATCAAGGAAGTCACTAAACCGAACAATGATGAGCTAAAGGCAATTGTCATTCCAGATAAAGGTGACTTTAAACCATCTTTTAGATTATTAAAAAAAGCACTAAAGTCTTGTTCTTCAATTGACAGACTGTCAATGACATTCGAAACACTCCCTATTGTTAAAAGCAAACCATAAAAAGTTCCTATGAGCCCTAAGAATATAGCTAAGTTTATAAGATATTTTGATATGTCACTTCCACTTTCTACAATTGACAAAAGATCATCTAGTATCTCATCAAGTGTTTTAGTTATACTTTTGTTAGTGGTTGTTATACCTAGATTATTTGCAATAGATTTGGTAATTGGATAGTTGTTTAAAGATGAGTCGTTTAGTTTTAATTTTCCAAATGCAACAGAATTCATGAATCTAAACTCTGAGCTTAAAGTGAATATCTTAAAGGAGTATAGAAGAAAACCGATTATAAGTGTTAGAAGAATTATTCCATTTATGTAAGGATTAGCATCAAAATAATATTTAATTTCCTCATATCCAATTACAAGAATTATTACAATTAAGATTGAGAATAATAAATAAGCTAAAAAGTTTTTAGTCATTCAGCTAAAAATAAACGAATTTTGCAAATTAACAATTGGATAATTTCGAAAGTTTTAGAAATTTCTATTGTAAATCAAGTAATAATTATTTGTGCCTGGATTTACTGAATTTAAACCTGCATTTGAAATGTGATGAGATCCTACACCAAATCTAGATTCTTTAGATATTCTATAAAATAAATTTACTTCAGATTTAAATTGGAGAGCATTTCCTAAATCTTTACCATCCCCATTACTGTAAATACCAGCTGATGAAGAGAGGTTCAAATAAATTGAATCCTCTCCAAAATTTGTTTCAAACCCGCCATAAAACATAGATGCGCTCTCAGCTGTAATAAAACCACCAATAACTGGGTTAATGGATAAAATGTTAATTAAATTTATTTCATTATTAGACATATGATAATTTAGACCAAATAAATTCGTTGTATTGTCATCATCGTAATCATATGTGCCTCCAAAGACAGAGTAACTATTTGCAATTGTTGTTATGTTTGATGAAAGGACAAAAATTATTAAGCTCAATAAATATTTTTTCATTCAAATTAATCATACATCATCAAGTTTAAAAGTAAATGGTGGGCGTGACAGGATTCGAACCTGTGACCCCTTGCGTGTCGAGCAAGTACTCTAACCAACTGAGCTACACGCCCATAAAAATAGGGATAAGTACTTTTAAATTAAATTAAAAATTAGTAAATAAAATTCCTAATTAAATTTATTTAATTGAAATATTAGTTTTATTTCATTTAATTTAAGCCAATTTAAAATCAAAAAATATATTATCAAACCAATGAGTATTTGAATGAATAAATCTAAATAAATGTTCAAATCCAAAATTTTTTTAAATATTAATATTGAAATAACCATAATAATTGAGCTAATTAAGATCTTTAAAAGTTTCTTAAAATCAAAAATTAATAATTTTTCATAAAAACTACCAAAATTTTTTCTTAAGTAAAAAATTTGAATAAATAAATTTAACCATATACTCAAAGTACCTGATAAAGCTAGACCCAAAACACCCAGAGGCTTATAAAGAAGAAAACATAAAATAAAATTACATATAAATGTTGGTACAGCTGCTTTAACGGGATACTCAACTTTTTCATAAGAATAAAAAACTTGATTAAAAATTCGAGCGAGCATATATCCTGGCAATGAAAAAGAGTATACTAGCAAAATCTTAGAGGTAATTAACACATCCTCGCTATTAAATTCACCCCTACCAAATAATGCTCTTATAATATCTTCACTCAGAGTGAAAATACCGAATGTGCTTGGGATAGCAAAAAGAAAGCAGAATATTACTGTTTCGTTGAAAGCTTTTGAATTTTTACTCTCATCTGAAATATTTTTGCTCAAATAAGGCAAAAGTGTAAAAGACATAGCAACTGCAATAAGAGCAAATGGTAAGTCAATAATTCTGTCAGCGTAGTAAATTTGGCTTATAGCACCCCCACCCACTAAAGATGCAAATAATATCGAGATAAAAATATTTAACTGAACAATACCAGAACCCAGTAAAGAATAGAGAAATCTCCCAAAAAATTTTTTAAGCTCTGTAGACAGGACTTTTATACTCTTAAATCCTATACCCCAAAATATTTTTATTGTGCCTAAATTGATAAATAAAAGGATCAATTGAGTGAAACCAGCTATTATCATTGACCAAGCTAGTGCAAAATGAGAGTTAGACTTGAATGACACCAAAGCTACAATCATAAAAATGTTAAGAATTACTGATAAGAAGGAAGGTAAAAAAAATTTTCCTTTCACATTCAAAACTGAGCTCAACACTGATGACAGAGTCACAAATATCAAAAAAGGAAAAGTGATAATCAATAACTGATTTGCTAATAAAAATTGACTTTTATTTAGTAAAAACCCTGGTGCTAAAATTGATATAACTTGCTCAGTAAAAAAAAATATTAAAAAAGATAAAAATAAAGTAATTACAAAAAAAAAGTTGAAAACTATCCATATAAAATCATTAGCTGATTTTGAATTCATTTTTTCTTGTTTTGTATACAAAGGGATAAATACACTATTCATTGAACCCTCAGCAAAAATTCTTCTAAATAAATTTGGTAATCTATAAGCAAAAAGGAATGCATCTGACATCAAATTAGCACCTAAATAATTTGCAAATAGTATATCTCTAATAAATCCGGTTACACGAGATCCAAAAATATTTGATGAAATCTTTGAAAAATTACTTATTTTCATTGAGTTCAGGAAAATTCTTTTTCCAAAATCTCAGTAATTTTATTTGCATCGATAAAGCCTGGAATTATTTGATTTCCAATTATGGTTGCAGGTGTTCCAGTAAATTTGAATTCATCAGCATAACTTCTATGAATAGATAGGAAATCTGATACCTCTTGTGAACCCAAATCATTCCTAAGTATGTCAAGATCAACACCTCTTATAAATAAGTCAGCCAAAATATCCTCCATTTTTGATTTTCTCTCATCAGAATATAAATAATTATGAACAACCTTAAATTGACCTTGCAATGAGGAAGCTAATGCCAACTTAGTCAATTCCTCTGAAAAATTCCCTAAAATTGGCATCTGTATAATAACAAGTTTTAATGAATTATCATTCATTACATTTAATAATTCTTGATGGAATTTTTGACAATAACCACAATTATAATCAACAAATTCATAAATAACTTTTGCAGAATTTGAATCACCTAAGTACATGGGATGATATGCAAGATTTAAATTTTTAATACTTGATATATTTTTTTGATTAGCTTTTTCTTGTTCTAATTTATTCTGCTCTAATTGATATTCTCTAAGAACATCTAAGATATAATCTGGATTTTCATCTATAAATTTTTTAATATTTTGATCAAATTCCTTTTTGGTAAAATACTCATCAAAATTTACATCTTCTTTTTTTAAGTAAGAGCTAAGATCTGTTTCGATAATTTGATTTGAACCTTCTTCAAACTGTGAACCTGAAATATTTGATAAATCAAAATTACTTTTTTCTGAAAAAATGTTAAAAAAATATAAAGTTGTAAGAATTATGATTACAAATAAAAAAATCAAAAAAAAGTTTAAAATATTAAATTTCTTTTTTTTAACGTAAATTCCCATATGCAAAATATATTATTTAACTATTACTGTAGTGTAAATAATTTTAGTATTAAGACTAATCACTTTTACATATAGAGATAAATTTACCATTTAAGCTATCTTGTTTCATTAAGCTTATATTAGAGTAATTCAAAGATTTGATTGAGTTGTCAAATATTATCTCTTTTGTGATATCTGATACTGAGATATGGTGATTGCTAAACTCAAATAAATAAGGATATCCCCATATTAAATAATATTCCATCTCTAAAGAAGTTAAATTACTGAAACGCTTAATATCTTTTTGAACTTCTTGTTGGTTAAGAGTTTTTCTATATAAGTCAAAATATCTCATAATATCATTGCATAGAAAATTAAATTTTTCATTAGAATTCATCTCTAGAGCAAAAACATTTTTAATTTTCTTTAAGCCTAAAACATTAAATACTTCTTTATAAGATTTATTCTTATTAGATAAAAAATATTCTTGAAATGAATTAATAAGTTCCTCTTCATTATAAAGATGGCTTAAATAAAAAGGAGGTTTGACAGTATAATGAAAGCCATACTTAGATATTTTAAGGTTATCATATTTTATATTATTTTTTAAAAGTAATTTTTCAACTTGATCAATAAATAATTTATTGGGTATCAGATAAATTGAGTAACGAGGAAATTGAATATAATTATCCATATGTAATTTTACTCAATATAAATTTTTGCATTTTTGTTTCTAATAAAACTTTCATTATAAGAATTATAATAACGGTATAAATAAATCTAAAAAATAAAATACCAGAAATATGACTACCTAATAACAAAATTAATATTGTATCTTCAATTATGCTATGACATAAACTTAAAAAAGAAAAAGACAGTAAAATATCTTTTTTTGAAATATTATTTTTTCTGGACTCTTCTATTAAAAAACCCCCTCCAAACGAAATTCCTAATGTTAAGCCTATTAAAATTATATTAGCTACTTTCTCTGACATACCCAAATAGGATAAAGGAATTTTCAAAGTATTAATTATAAATTTCCAAATACCAATTGCTTTGAGGATATTAATTGTCGATATAATAAAAAATATTATTAAAAAAATTAGGAAAAAATTTTGAAGTTGTGAAATAGCCCACTCTAAATTTGAGACATCTTTAATTGGGACTTGTAAGATTGAATTATTAGGTTCATTAAATAAATTATAATTAGTGAAAATTAAGTTTAATATTTTTCCTGCAATTACAGCATTTACAAATCTAAAAGTTAAATTAAATATCCATGAAATTCTTGATTTTTGTGCAATAGCTACTTCAATCGGTAAACTATGTGCTATAAGTATAATTAATCCTAAAATTGTAGTTTCAGCTATTGTGTAATCGAATATTGCTTGAAGAGATGCAAAAGCAGCCAGGCCTGCATATATGTTTACTAATATAGCAGCCATCCAGACTAGTCCTAATGAACCATCAATACCAATAAAACTTGTTAATGGCTCTAGGAATTTAGCTAAAAAAGGGATTGCTCCAATAAGCTCGAGAATTCTAATAACTATGACAACGGGTAAAATAACTTTGAATAAAATCCAAAAAATTTTACCAGTTTCTTGAAATATATTTTCTAGTATTTTTTTGGATTTTTCCATTATGATAACAATCAATTAATTTTACTTCTTTATAAAGAAATAAATGGCAAGGACAAATAGTTTTACAATAAAAGCATCACTAACGACTTTATTGGTTTCAATTAGCTTTTTTTGCTTTTATATAAGTTATTCTGATTTCGTAAAAATAAACAATGAATATGCTTATATTTATGATGATGTAGATATTAACTATTTTGATAAAAAAAAATTTCAAAAATATTATGATGTTATAAGCATTGAAAGTCTAGACGACCCAATATTTGACAAAGAAAAATCAAAAAATTACTTTGAAAATATAACACTTGAAAATTTATCAAATATTTTTGATAAAGACTCAACCAAAAAAGAAGATAAAATTAATTTAAAAACACCAGATGAGTCAATACCAATTGAAAAAAAGATAGATGAGGAATTAAATAATAATTTTGATGAAATTATAGTCTCAAAAGGAGATAATTTTGCAAAAGTTTTAAAGAAAGGAGGTCTAAAAGGTAGAGATATAGACTTAGTAATACTTAATGGAAAAAAATATTATGATTTTTCTAAATTATATATTGGGGATACTATAAAAATATTAAGCGAGTATGATGCTGAGGGTTTAAAAACTTTTGACCTAATTTATAAATATTCTGATACCAAAGAATTAATCATATCTTACCTAAATGATAATTTTATTTATGAAATTAATGAAATTCCTTTGAATTCCGAAGAAATTTTTGTGACTGGGAAAATTAAATCAAGTTTATATAAAGCTATGAAAGATCAGGGGTTATCTGAAATAGTGATTAATGAAATTATCAGGATTTACAGTTTTGATGTTGATTTTCAGAGAGATATTTATGAGGGCGATAATTTTGAAATGCTGTTTGTCAAAAGGGTAAACAATGAAGGTAAGACAATTCAAATCGAAGATCCAAAATATTTATTGCTTTCATCAAGAGGCACTCCATTAATTTACTATCTTTATGATAATGGAGAATTCAGCGAATATTTTGACGAAAAAGGTAAAGGAATGACAAAAAGCTTAATGAAAACTCCAATCAATGGTGCAAGGCTTAGTTCCAGTTATGGTATGAGAAAACATCCTATCTCAGGCTACAATAAAATGCATAAAGGAGTTGATTTTGCTGCTCCAACAGGAACTCCAATTTTTGCTGCTGGAAATGGTATTGTAGAGTACGTAGGTAGAAATGGAGGATATGGAAAATATATTAGAATTCGTCACGATAGTACTTATAAAACAGCTTACGCGCATCTGAATGGTTATAAAAAAGGAATATCAAGTGGTGTAAGAGTTAAACAGGGTGATGTGATTGGTTATGTAGGCTCAACAGGAAAATCAACAGGACCACATTTACATTATGAAATTATTGTTAATGGAAAACAAATAAACCCAGCTACACTTAAATTACCTTCAGGAAGAAAGCTTAACGAACAACAACTAAGTGAATTTCAAATATTAGTTTCTAAAATAGATGAAGAAGTTAATATTTATAAAAATAAAATAAATTAAGCTAACTGACTAGCTAAGTCATCAAAATCAGAAGTTGGGTTGCGTTCTGACTTATTATCTTTATTCAAATCGCTGTCATTATTTTCAGTTTTGTCTTTATTAATAATTTTTCTAGCAACAAAACTTCTATTTGAATTGTCAGTTTGTCTAAAATAGTGTTCAGCGTGTTGAAGGTAAAACTGCTCTAATACATCATCACCTTGTCCCTTAGCATCTTTTGCTTTGTTAAGATAATCATTATATTGATCTTTTGGGTTTTTTCCGTTTCTTTTAAATCCGTTGGAATTTCCATTAACTTGCAAATATGGGGAGTCAGCAACACCAGACCTAGATGAGTTTATTTTTCTTTGACCACCATACGGCTTTCTTTTTACAAAATTTTTCATTAATTTTTTATCGATTATCTCAAAAAAAGCCCATCAATTAAACAGTAGGGAATTTTATCTTTATCAGTCTATCTAAATTAAGATAATCAGTTTTTTTATAAACTATTTTTACACCTTTTTCTAATAGTAATTTATACATGTTTTTAGTGATAATTGGATCAATTTCAAAATAAACAAACCCTTTAAATTTTACACTAATTAAAAAATTAATAATTTTAACATAATAATCCATGCCTAATTTTCCACCATCAAGTGAAATTCTTGGATCATGCAAAGTCTCTTTATTTAGATTTAAATAATTTCTTGTTGGTATATATGGTGGGTTACAAACAATAAAATCAATATATTTCAGTCTATTTATTGGATAATTTTCAAATAAATTTGAGTGGAATATTTTTGTTTTTTGTTGCTGTTTAAATTTTACTATATTTTTTTTACATGCACTAAGAGCATGTTTAGAAACATCAATAAAATCACAATATGCATTATCTAGCTCATCTATAATAGAAATACCCAGACACCCAGTCCCACAACATAAATCAAGCAACTTTGAGTGTTTTTTATTTTTATATTTTTTACAATCAATTAATATTTGTTCAACTAATATTTCAGAATCGGCTCTAGGATCTAAAGTGTATTCATCTGTATAAAAAACTTTTTTCCAAAAGCCTTTTTCATTGATTATTTTAGCTAATGGCTTTCCTTTAACTCTTTCATTTAGAATCTTATTAATTAATTTTTGATCAACTTCACTATTATCAATAACTAAATTATTTACACTTTTAGATGAATAAGAAATCATTATTTGGGACTCTTGTTCAGCTTGAGATCCGGTAATTGAGTTTAAATTATCTAGTAATATTTTTTTTATATCTAATTTACTTAAATAATTATTAACTAGCATTAAGTTGACTTAATTTTTCGGCTTGTTCACTGGCTGACAAAGCTGATATCATTTCATCTAATGCCTCGCCAGTTAAAAACTGGTCTAATTTATAGAGCGTTAAGTTAATTCTATGATCTGATACTCTGCCCTGTGGAAAATTATATGTTCTAATTCTTTCAGATCTATCTCCAGAACCAACTTGATTTTTCCTATTGAATGAAACCTCTTCTTGTTTTTTAATTCTTTCAACTTCATATAATCTAGATCGTAGAATTTTTAATGCTTTAGCTTTATTTTTATGCTGAGATCTTTCGTCTTGTTGAGTTACCACTATGTTTGTAGGTAAATGTGTAATTCTTACAGCACTGTCTGTTGTATTTACCGATTGACCTCCCGCTCCTCCTGATCTATAAACGTCTATTCTTAAATCAGTATCCTTTATCTCTAAGTCAACGTCCTCGGCTTCTGGCAAAACAGCAACAGTTGCAGCCGATGTGTGAATCCTACCCCCAGACTCAGTTTCTGGTATACGTTGAACTCT
The DNA here is from genome assembly GCA_902591315.1 of uncultured Alphaproteobacteria bacterium. Lineage (GTDB taxonomy): Bacteria > Pseudomonadota > Alphaproteobacteria > HIMB59 > HIMB59 > HIMB59. Next base: position 151,934 of record CACJAI010000001.1, on the reverse strand, counting down.
GTGGACACCAGACTCATTTTTTAAAAATTTAAATACACCATCTCCTTTAATTTCAATTATTGCTTCTTTTATACCCTTCAATCCTGTCTCGCTCTTCTCCATTGGCTGAAACTTCCAACTTTTTAATGAGGAATATCTCTCATACATTCTATATAAATCTCCAGCAAATAATGCAGCCTCATCTCCTCCGGTACCAGCCCTTATTTCTAATATTACATTTTTATCATCAGCCTCATCTTTAGGTAGTAGAGCTATTAGTAATTCTTTATTTTTAATTTCTAAATCTTTTTCATACAAAGGTAATTCTTGTTTTGCTAAATTTCGAAGCTCTTCATCGCTTTCATTTTCAAGAATTTCTTTATAGCCTTTGATTTCCTTATCTAAATTTTTAATGATGTCAGATAAAGCAATAATTGGCTCCAATTTTGATAAATCTTTATTTATTTGAATAATTTCCTCATTTTTTAAGTTTTGAGAATTTAAAAGTCTCTCATTTAATTGATTAAATTTGTTTTTTAAATCAATGATTTGTTTATCTAATTTCATTTTTAAGCTCGAATTTGGAAATTTCAAAAGTTTTTTGATTTTTATTTTTTAAATCTTTTAAAATAATTTTTTTATTTTTGATTTCTTCTTCACCAATAAGAAGAATAAAACTAAAATTATTTTTATTCGCATAACTAAAAAGTTTTTTTATATTTTTACTAACTCTAACTTCGTGATTATATCTTAACCTGTAAATTTGTTTTAAAATTCTATTATTATTTAAATAAGACTCATCTTGAACAGCAAATAATATTTTTTTATGTAATTCTGATTTTTCATCTTTTATAGAAATCAAATCCATTAATCTTTCTATACCACCTGCCCATCCAACTCCTGGAATGTCTCTAGAAGAAATCATACTAATTAAATTGTCGTACCTGCCGCCAGCTAATATTGCATTTTGTCTTTTATCTTCATTTGTTTGAAATTCAAAAGCCGTATGTGAATAATAATCTAATCCTCTAACTAATTTTGTGTCTTCAAAAAATGTAATTTTATTATCATTTAAAAGTTTTTTAACTTGATTGAAATAATTTTTACTCTCTTCTGATAAGTGTTCGCTAATTTTTGGAGCTTTTATTAATATTTCAGAGTCTTTTGGATCTTTACTATCTAAAATTCTAAGTGGATTTTTATCTAATCTAGATTGTGAAATTTCTGATAAATCTTTTTTAAGATCAGTTAAATATTTTTTTAATACATTAGCATATTTGATTTGATCCTCTTTTGACCCTAAAGAATTAATTGATAACCTATATTTATTGTCTTTAATTCCAAGGTCATCAAATAATAACTTTGCAATTAGAATTAATTCAAAATCTATATAGGGACTTTTTTCACCAATAGACTCAATATTTATTTGATGAAACTGTCTATATCTACCTTTTTGGGGTCTTTCTCTTCTAAACATAGGGCCGTGCGTAATTAATTTAAGTAAGCCAGATTGATAGTTTGAAGCAGCAAACCTAGCTAAGCTACTTGTAGCCTCAGGTCTTAAACAAATATATTCTTTTCCTTTATCTAAAAAAGAATACATCTCTTTAGAAACAATATCGGTTTGCTCGCCTACGGTTCTTGAGAATAAATCTTGTTGTTCTAAAATAGGAGTTTGTATAGATTTAAAATTGAAATTCCTACATACTGAATAAAATTTTTCAATAATAAATTCAAACTTCTCCATTTCAGCTCCATGAATATCATGCGTGCCTTTTACTAAACTAATTTTTTGTTTCATTTTGAATAATGAATCTGATCAACTTTATTTTCTATGGTTTTAACTAAGTACTCAACTAAATCTTCGTCTTGAATTCGATGGCTTTTTTCTCCATCGACATATACCATATGTGTGTTATTTCCACCACCAGTTATGCCTATGTTAGTCATTGTAGCTTCACCTGGACCATTAACAACACATCCAATAATTGAAACTGTTATAGGTTTTTTAATGTGAGAAAGTTTTTTCTCAACATTTTTTACAGTTTCAATAACGTCAAATTGTTGTCTTGCACAAGATGGGCAAGATATTATTGTTACACCATAATCTCTTAAATTTAGTGATTTTAACATTTCAAACCCAACTTTAACCTCTTGAGTTGGATGATCTGAAAGTGAAACTCTCACTGTATCACCAATACCATCATAAAGAAGCAAACCAAGACCTATAGAGGATTTTATTGATCCACTAAAATAACTTCCTGCTTCAGTAATACCTAAATGAAGAGGATAATCACAAAAATTAGATAACATTCTATATGACTCTACTGCTGTAAAAACATTAGATGCTTTAACACTAATTTTAAAATTATCAAAATTTAAATCCTCTAAAAGTTTTATATTTAGCTTAGCACTTTCAAACAATGCCTCAGAGGTTGGACTTTTATATTTTTCTAGTATTGATTTTTCCAAACTTCCAGCATTAACACCTATTCTTATAGGTATTTTGTTCTGCTTGGCAGCTTCAACAACCTCTTTTACTTTTTCCTTAGAACCAATATTACCTGGGTTTATTCGAAGACAATGTGCTCCATTTTCTGCAGCCTCAAGTGCTCTTTTATAATGAAAGTGAATATCAGCGACTAAGGGGATCTTAATTTCAGGAATTATTTTTTTTAATGCTTTTGATGATTTCTCGTCAGGAACTGAAACTCTGACTATATCACATCCCTCTTGTTCAATGAGAGATATCTGCTCAAGTGTTGCATCAATGTCATGTGTAAGCGTATTTGTCATTGTCTGAACAGTAATTGGAGAGTTTCCACCAACAAAAATATTTCCAATTTGAATTTTTTTTGTTTTTTTTCTCTTAATAGAATGAGAATATTTCATAATAAAGTCTCTAAATCTTTAATGTCAAAATTAAATAAATATGAATTTAATTCCTTATTTAATCTAATTTCTATACCTCTGTAAATTATCTTATCAATATTATTTATATTAGATAAATCGATAAAAAAATCATTGTCTAAATCGAGTATAAGTTCATTAGATTTGGTAATTTCACCAAATTGTAAAGTATTTTTAATATTGTTTTGAATTTTGTAAAAAATAGTCTTATTAGGTTTAGCGAAAATTAATAAATTTTGCGAATAGTCAACTCTGTTTAATAGGATAAGATTATTTATAAAATCATCGTGACTTAATTCAAATAAATCATATTGATTAGATATGTTATAAACATCATTATATACTTGATCTTTTTCAATTTCTTTAAATGAAATTTGATTATTAAATTTATTATATATATTGAATGATAATAAAATTAAAATCGTAAAAACAAGTAATAATATAAAATAAATTATCGAGAGCTTTGTATAATCAATTGGTATATCTATAATTGAACTTTTATATTCAATATTATAACCCAAATATCTGTATATAGATTTTTTATAAGTTGATTGATAAGCGCGATATTTTTTAGGGAGTTTTAAATTATCATCTAAAAGTCGTATTATTTCTAGGTCCAATTTAAGAGCTTTGGATAAATCATTGATTGATAATCCTTTCTTAATTCTTGCCTCTTTGATTGAAATTAACTTATTCAAAAAATTATTTATGTAATTTGAAGGCCTGATGCAATTTTTGTACAGCTAAATCAGTTTGATCTTCATGAATTAATATACTTATTTTTATTTCTGAAGTGGTAATTACTTGAATGTTTATTTTATTTTTTCCAAGAGTATCAAATAATGTTTGAGCAACTCCAGCATGAGATCTCATTCCTACTCCAACTACTGAAATTTTTGAAATATTATTAGATGAAATAATTCTTTTATATCCAATTTTAGATTTCTCTTTTTTTAGTATTTTTAATGCTTTTTCTAAATCTAGCCTTGGCAAAGTAAAAGATAAATTTGCAAACTTTCCGTCTTGTGAAACATTTTGGAGTATCATATCAACATTTATATTGCCTTTAGCCAATGGGCCAAAGATTTTTGATGAGACTCCAGGTTTATCTTGTACTCTTGAAAGTGTAATTTTTGCTTCATCTTTGGAGTAAGTTATTCCACTTACAGTATTATTTTCTAACACACTTTTCTCATCAGTAATCATGGTACCAATTTTTTTGGGTTTGAAAGAAGATCTTACACTTAATTTAGTATTTTTTCTCATAGCTAACTCAACAGAACGAGTTTGAAGAACCTTAGCCCCTTGTGAGGCTAATTCAAGCATTTCTTCATATGAAATTTTATTAATTTTTTTTGCTTCAGATACTATGTTTGGATCAGTTGTAAATACACCCTCAACATCAGTATAAATTATACATTCTGTTTCCATCGCTGCTGCTACAGCAACAGCACTAGTATCAGAACCACCCCTGCCTAAAGTAGTTAATTCTCCCTTATTGTTAATACCTTGGAAACCAGGAATTACTAAAACTTCAAGATTTTCTAATTCATCATATAAAAATTTTTTGTTAATAGACAAAATTCTAGACTTCATATGCTCTGATGATGTTATGATAGGTATTTGCCAACTAAGTAATGATTTAGCTTTAATCTTTTGATTATTGAGACATATAGACATTAACGCGCAAGATACATTTTCTCCTGATGATATTGCGTTATCAAAATCAATTGGACTTGGAGTTTTTGAAAAAGATTTTGTTAAATTAATTAAACGATCAGTTTCACCTGACATAGCAGATAACACAGCTATAACTTTTGATTTTTTTGACCAATCATGAATAATTTCTGCTGATCTTTTTATAGCTTCAATACTACCAACAGATGTGCCACCAAATTTTAAAACTTTAATTTTCATGAATTACGGTAATATACTCTTAACATTTATGATGTAAAGAACATGGACACTTATAATAACAAATATTACGAACCATTAGAGCAAATGATGGCTATAAGACATCAGTATATGTCAAAAATATTAAGAGATCATAGTGGTCAAGATATTTATGAATTCTTTAGGAATAAAAAGGTTTTAGATCTTGGATGTGGAACTGGAGAATTCCTAAATAATTATTGTAGTATGGGCGCAGAGTGTTTGGGTATTGATATTGAGAATAATTTTAAGATAAAAAACAAAATAAATTTTAAGCTCATTAATATAGAAGCTAATAAATTTCTAAAAAATTGTAAAAAAAGATTTGATGTCATTTTTTTATTTGAATTCTTAGAACATTTAGAAGAAAAAGATAAACATAAACTTTTTAAAAATTTAACTAAAAAACTTAATAAAAATGCATATATATTTGTATCTACACTTAATAAGAATTTTTTATCAAAATATTTAGCAATTGATATTGCAGAGAATCTTTTAAAACTACTTCCTAAAAAAACCCATGATTTTAATCTTTTTTTATCTCCATCTAAATTACAATCAATTAGTCAAAAATATAATTTAAATTTAATGGACATAGAGGGAATACAATACAATCCAATTTTTAAATCATTCAAATTAACTAAAATTGATTTAGTAAATTACTTTGGAGCTTTGAAATACTAATTTTTATTTTTTTCTTTTTTGCTAAAAGGGAGTCTTACTAAAGCAATGCCCTCATCGACCAAATCTTGACTTTCTTTTTCAGTTGCTTCTCCATAAATAGGTTTGTCTTTTGCTTCACCATAATGAATTTTTCTGGCTTCTTCTGGAAATTTTTTTCCAACATATGTAAAATTTTTTTCTATTTCTGATTTAATTTTATTTAATTGTTTATTATAATTTGAAAATAATTTCTTTTTTTCACGATTTATTTTAGCTGAGCTTGTTGATTTACCAGAAATGTTTGGTGCCATAACTGATTTTGATATTTTTGATGAATTGCAGAAAGGACATTCAATTTGTTTTTTCATTTTCTGTTTTTCAAAAGAGTTTGAGTCATCAAAACTAGCTTCAAAGATGTGCTGATTTTCACAAATTAAATCAAATTTAATCATTATTTATATTTGGTCATTCAAAGATAATTTTCAATAATATTAATCAAAATTTCTATCATTATTCAACACAGGTATTGCGTTTTGACAATCTCTAACTCTATTTAAATCAAGCTCAGCAGTAACAATCATTTCACCATCTTTTGCTTCAGCTAATGTCTCTCCCCAAGGGTCCACTATTAAAGTATGTCCATAGGTTGACCTTTTTTCATTATTTATCCCCCATTGATTTGGTGCCAATATAAAGACTCCATTCTCAATTGCCCTTGCTTTTATAAGAGAATGCCAATGAGCCTTACCAGTTGTATGTGTAAAAGCTGAAGGTACAACAATAATTTGTGAACCTTTTTTGGCCAAAGCTCTATACAATTTAGGATACCTTAAATCATAACAAATAGTGTGACCAACTGAGTAACCCAATACTTCAGTGATTTTTAATTCACTACCAGGTGAGTAAAAATCACTTTCTTTATAAAACTCTCCATTTTTTAATATGACATCAAACATATGGATTTTGTCATAAATTGAAATTATATCTCCATCAGGATTAATTAAAATTGACCGATTATATAATTTATCATTTTCGGTTATAGGAATTGATCCCAGAAGTAAATATACATTATTTATCTTTGAGAAATTTTTAAAATATTTTACAGAGTCATGACTCATTTCAATCAATATTTTTGATTTACTTGATAAAAAGAGAAAGCACTCTGGTAGTAAAATGAAATCTGGGTTTGCGTTTAAACTATCTTTTAAAAATATTTTTGATTTTTCAAAATTTTCATCAAAGTTTGAACCGACTGTAATTTGAATAAGAGCAACCTTCATTTAATTATTTAATTTATAAATAATATAATTTGAAACGTCTTTAATCGCTTTATGAATTTTTATTTTTTCTTGAGGTAAAATAGAAATGCTATGGTTTGAAAATAGTATATAATCTAGTTCTTTATCATCTTTTAATAATGATAATTTTAAAGTCTTATCTTTATTTAGAACTACAATTGGTTCTTCAGTAGAATACAAAAATTCATTATCATTACTTGAAGAAATTAATTCAGTAAACTCTTTATGAAATAATTCAGGATTTTCATAAAAAGTAAGTCTTTTTTGATCTAAATTAAATCTCGATATCATGGTAAGTTACTTTAACACATAATGAATGAATTTAATTTAAAAAAGAGGAGTGCTAGAAGAAAGGCATATTTTGATAAAAACAATTTACTAGCAAAAAATGGGTCAGATTTAATTAGTCATAAATTAAATTTTATGTCAAAAAAAATAGAAAATTGTCTTATTCCAGATGAAGATCTTTATATTGATGTATCAAATTTTAATAATGCAAAAATTATAAATATTAATGAAATTAATGAAGTTGAAGGTAAATTTGATGCTGTTTTATCAAATTTTTCTCTGCAAATACCATTATTTTTGAATAGCAATGATTTATTTAATAAAATTTTATCTAAATTAAACAATAACAGTTTATTCTGCTTCAATACCATAACATCAAATTCCATGAGAACACTTCAAAATATTTTTTTTGAAATTGATGAAAAGATTTTTGATGGGGTTTATAAAAGATTCGGACCATTTTTAGAAACTTCTAAATTGATAGAAGATTTGAATAATAAAAAATTTCAAGATGTAGTTGTAGGTATAGATACTTTAGAAATAAACTATAGATCTTTAAGTAAGCTTAGAAGCGATTTTAGAAAATTTGGAATTTCTAATTATTACAATGAAAAATATAAATTTAAAAAAGATTTTTTAATTTTAACAAACAAGATATTTTCAAAATTAGTTGAAAATCATAAATATATACCTCTAGAGCTAGAGATTGCTACATTTACAACATGGAAATAATATTTATATAGTATATTTGTAAGTTAATGTTTCAAAAAATAAATAATTTTTTTTCAACAAAAAAAAATACAAATTTAATTAAAGAAATATCAAATAAATACTTAGACTCTATAAATAAATTAGAGGAAAAAGTATCAAGGTTAACAAAAGAAGAAATGATTTCTAGAATTGAAAATTTAAAACAAAATTATATTTCTAATAATATAATAGAGCTCTCAGATGAAGATATAAGTTTTATCTGTGCTTTAGTAAGAGAAGTGTCACAAAGAACCATTGAGTTAAGACACTATGACTCTCAGATAGTAGGTGGGATTGCACTTTTTCATGGATTTGTTGCTGAAATGAAAACAGGTGAAGGTAAAACCCTAGTAGCAACTATACCTATTATACTAAACTTTGTTTTAAATAAAAAAGTGCACTTAATAACTGTTAATGATTATTTAGCTAAACGTGACTCTCTTTGGATGGGTCCGATTTTCGAATATCTTAATATTAGTTGTTCGTTTATCCAAAATGATCAAAGTATTGAAGAAAAAATATCAAAATATCAATCACATGTTATTTATGGGAATAACAATGAGTTTTGTTTTGACTACTTAAGAGATAATTTAAGAAATGCCAGTCAACCAAAAATGCAAACTGAATATCACATAGCTTTAATTGATGAAGCAGACTCTGTGCTTATTGATGAGTCTAGGTCACCACTTGGAATTTCTGGTCCTGTAAAAACTCCATTACAATTATTTAAATTATGTTACGAATTAACTGAAGATTTATCAAAAAGTGATGTGGAAATAAACGAAGAAAGAAAAAATGTCTTACTAATAGATAGTGGCATTAAGAAAATAGAATTTAATTTAAAAAAAATTAATTTTTTAAAGGGAAATAGCTTATTTGATAATGAAAATTTAGAGGCATATCAAATTATAAATCAGTCTTTAAAAGCCAGGTTTTTATATGAGAGAGATAAAGATTATGTAGTTAAGAATGGTCAGATAGTTGTAATAGATGAATTTTCTGGAAGATTAACTGAAGGGCGAAGATTTGGTGAGGGTTTGCATCAGTCATTAGAAGCTAAAGAAAATTTAAAAATTCAAGAAGAAAGTATCTCATTAGCGACAATTACATTTCAAAATTATTTTAAAAAATATGAAAAAATATCTGGAATGACAGGAACTGCAGTAACTGAGTCTGAGGAATTTTTACAAATATATAATTTAAGTGTTATTGAGATACCAACACATAAGGAAATGATAAGAATAGATCATAATGATCAAATTTACAAAACATCAGAGGAAAAATATGAAGCTGTTCTAAATCTTGTTAAAGAGAAATACGAAAAAGGTCAACCAATATTAGTTGGAACCACATCTATTGAGAAATCTAATCAAATATCAGAAATTCTTAAAAATGATAAAATTCCACATAATGTTTTAAATGCAAAAAATCATGAGAATGAGGCTGAAATAATTGCCTTAGCAGGAAAGCCTTATCAGGTTACCGTTGCAACAAATATGGCTGGTAGAGGCACTGATATTAAATTAGGTGGCAATCCTGAAATTGATAAAAACTTTAATGAAAATGATTATCAAAAAGTTATAGATTTAGGTGGATTGTTTATTTTAGGAACTGAGAGACATGAAAGTCGGAGAATAGATAATCAATTAAGAGGAAGAGCAGGTAGACAAGGCGATCCTGGAGAAAGTATTTTTTTTGTATCTTTAGAGGATGATCTAATGAGAATTTTCGGATCTGAAAAATTACAGTCAATGCTCTCAACACTTGGTCTTAAAAAAGGAGAGGTTGTTGAGCATAAATGGCTAACATCCTCTATTGAAAGAGCTCAAAAAAGAGTTGAGGGTCATAATTTTGATATAAGGAAACAGTTATTACAGTTTGATAATATTATTGATAAACAAAGAAACATAATTTATTCCAAAAGAGAAACTATTATAAATCAAGATATAATTAAATTTATACAAGAAACTGAAGATGAATTTATTTCTAATTTATTAGAGGGTGAAAATGAGGAAATAAAAAATTTTTCGAATACATTATCTTTTATTGATAAAGAAATGATTAACGATAAAGAACATTATTTGGAGTCTTTTAGAGATATAAAATCCAAAAATTATTCAAAACATAAAGATGCATATCTTTTCATTTTAAGAGATGTAAGTCTGAGAATTTTAGATAAAAATTGGCATAACCATATACAAGAGCTTAATAATATTCGTATGTCTGTTAGTCTAAGTGGTTACGGTGGAAAAGACCCATTAAATGAATTTCGTATGGCTTCCTTAAGTGCTTTTAATGAATTAGTATATGAAATACAAAAACAAATGGTTTTAGTTTTGAATAATATAAGTGTTCAAAATAATGATGAAAAAGAGGGTAATATTACAAATGAGCATATCAATAAGAAAGTTGGCAGAAATGACCCTTGTCCCTGTGGTTCTGGAAAAAAATATAAATTTTGCCATGGAAGTAATTAATTAAATTATATAGTTTAAATAACGGTCATTTCTTTTTTTGATAAGATCATTTTTTGACAATAATTTTAGATCTTCAATGTTTTTAACCAAAGCTTCTTTTAAATCTGAGGATACTTTTTCATGGTATCTATGAGCCCCTCCGATTGGCTCCTGAATTATTTGATCAACTATTTTAAATTCTAAACAATCTTTAGCAGTAATTTTTAAAGAATTTGATGCTGTCTCAGCAAAATCTGAAGATTTCCATAGAATTGAAGAACATCCCTCTGGAGAAATTACAGAATATATTGAATTACTCAGCATTAAAACTACATCGCTAGTTGCTAAAGCAATTGCTCCTCCGGACCCTCCCTCACCTATTATGACTGATAAACAAGGTGTCTCACAGTTAAGAGCAACTTTCATTGATTGTGCTATGGCTTCAGCTTGACCTCTTTCTTCCGCATCTTTACCAGGGTAAGCACCTGAAGTGTCAATAAAACAAATCAATGGTAAATTTAACTTCGAAGCTAGTTTCATAACTCTTTGAGCTTTTCTATATCCCTCAGGTTTAGCCATTCCAAAATTATGTGTAATTCTCGTTTTCATATCATTACCTTTTTCCGTGCCAAGAATAATCACAGGGGACTCATTTAAAAAAGCGAAACCAGATATAATCGCTTTATCCTCTGAGTACAATCTATCTCCATGAAAAGGTGTAAAATTTTTAAAAATATTGTTTATAAAATTTTTTGTTTTAGGTCTATTTGGATGTCTAGCAAGTTTAACAATTTGCCAGGGTGATAAATTATTATAAATTCTATTTAATTCACTTTGTTTTTTTTTTTCGATATCTTTAATTTTTCTATCAACATCTATATCAGTTTCTTCTGAAAGCTTAATTAAAGATTGTATTTCCATATCAAATTTTTCCAATTTTTCTTCAAAATCTAAGTAAAACATTTTTAGAACTATAATTTATTTTTTAGAGGATGATAAGAGTCTAAAATTCTCTTTTTCATTGATTTTGCAACTTTAGTATAAATTTCTGTTGTCGAAATACTTGAGTGACCTAATAATTTTTGTATATGCCTAATATCAGCGTTATTTTCTAACATAGTGGTAGCAAATGAGTGTCTAAAAACATGAGAGGATAATTTATAATTAATTATTGAGTCGCTATAGCATTTTTCAAGAAATTTATTTACAGATCTAGCAGAAATTTTTTTATTATTTAACATAAATAAAAATCTATTTTTTTTATCAAAATTTTTTAAATAGTCCAAAAAATCTTTTATAATATAAACTTTTCTTTCTTTAGAGCCTTTTCCATAAACATAAATAGAATTATCTTGATAATTAATATCAGACCATTTTAAATTCAGTGCCTCTGATATTCTCAAACCTGATAAATAAATTAATTTTAGTACTGAAATATAAAGCTCTTTATTAGCCAGTTTTGAATTATACAAATTTATGAATATTTGCTCCATTTGTACCTTTGGTATGGCCTTTGGAATTTTTTTTAAATTTGATAGGCTTTCAAATTCTTTAAAATCAATTTGATCAATAATTTTTTCAGTATGAAGAAATTTCAAAAAATTTTTTAAAGATGAGATTTTTCTATTAATGCTAGATATTTTCAAATTTTTTTTTCTTAAATTAGTAATATATAATTTAATTTTTGCATTAAGATCACTAACTTTAGTATCATCAGTAAAAAAAAATTGGTCTAGATCAATTAAATAATTATTTACAGAGTTTCTTGAAAGATTTTTTTCAGAAATTAAAAATTGTGTATATAAATCTTTATATTTTTCATATTTCATAAATTAATTAAATGTGCTCTAAAGGCTAATTTTATCAATTCATTTTTAAGATATTCATTATCTATGATGTAATTATTTAAGAAGTATAAATCGAATTCATTTATCGAATAAAATTTCTCACTTAAATTGACGTAATATATATATGAGTCAATCAAATTTAAATTTTCGGCTAAACTCGCCAAGTAAACAGGATTAACTGAAATTGTATCTGTCTCTAACTTTTTTAGATTATCGCTCTCTATAAAATTAATATTTCTATTTAAAAATAAAAATTTCATTAAAGGACTATCTATATTCTCATTATTATCTGCATAGTATTTATTATTAAAGTTTTTAATCAAATAGTTCTTTAATGCAGTCGCTATATCATTATTTTCAATTACACCGTTAGGCACATCCTTCAATAAAATTAACAAATTTTCTAAAAAACTTGAATTTTCGTAAAGCGAGAGAAGCATTAAACCATTGATATAATTTAAGTTTCTAGAGGTAATTCTCATTTCACTAAATTGATCATTTATTAATCTAGATACATCATATAAATCTAGTTGTAATAAAGGAATATAGCTCTCTAAAATTTCAAGTTTTTTATTATAATTAATATTTTTTTGCATTTCTTCATACATTCTTAATTCACTAGGCTTATCTTTAAGCATTTCTAACATAGATAAATATTGTGATTTGTTTATGACTCTATTTTTAAAAAGGTAATTTATTTGATATAGATCTATTGTATTTGATTTAAGATATATTTCTAATTCAAGAGTATTATTAATTTCATCTACATTAACTTTTATACCATCAGAAATTAAAGCAATATATTTATCAATTAATCCTAATTCACTTAAATTATAATTGATTTCAATTGTATTATTTTTGAGAAAGTCTAATAAAAATTTTGTATTTAGTTTATCAAACTCTTTTTGATCATAAATTTCAATTATAAAATTAATCTGCTCAAATTGATTATCTTTTATTAAGCATAGAATATTATAGATCAAAATATCATCAAATTTTTTTTGATTATTATCCAACACAAATAAATACCGACACAATTCATCAAATTGATTTGAGTCAAATAAGTAAGCTAAATATGATTCATTATTATTTGGGTTTTGGAATTCTTCAAAAATAATTTTTTCAAATAAATTTGAGTTAATTTGGTATCTATAGTTTTTTTTATTGAATAAATTTATTTTTTCGAAAAAAAAATCATTTTCATTTGAATATTCAGGATAAATAATATTATTTGTTAAAGGATCAAATAAAGAGTAAAAAAAATTATTATTATTTTCTGTGGAGTTAATAAGTTTTAAAAGAGATTCTTCTGATTTAATTGATGAAATTATATTATTTTGTGAGAATGATTTTTCTTGAAATATGATTTCCTCATTAACTTCATCTGCCTTTAGTGGGAGAAATATTATTAACAAAAAAAAAATGAGATATTTCATGTGAATTTATCTATTGGAATGTCATATACCTTTTCTTTTGTTGGTGCTGGTATTTTTATGGAGTTAATTAAAACAAAACATAATGAAATTAGTACAATTATCACTGATAGTATTGCTATTTTTCTCATAATTATTAATTTATTGGTTTTTCATATTATATATTTAAAACATATCAAATAACAATGGTGAAAAAAAAATTTGAAAAAATATGTGTGATTGGTATGCCAGGCTCAGGAAAATCTACAATTGGTCGGGCATTATCTGACTACTTAAAATTTGATTTTTATGATACCGATGAACAAATTGAAATAGAAAGTCAATCAAAAATAAAGGACATATTTAACAAAAACGGTGAAGAGTATTTTAGAAAATTAGAAAGATCTATATTCAAAAAATTGATTTTGAAGAAAAAAATTGTTGTATCTACCGGTGGAGGAATAGTTTTAAAAAATAAAGACCTTTTAAATCAAACATTCAATATATATTTGAAATGTGATTTAGAGACTTTAATTAAAAGAACTTCTAGAAATAAAAATAGGCCCCTATTAAAAAATAATGTTGAGAAAAACATAAAAATACTTTTCAATGATAGAAAAGAAATTTACAATGAAACTTCTGATTTTACTATTAATGCAACCAGTAATACTCAAAAAACTATTAAGACTATATTAGAACATTTAAACCAATGAAGATAAGAAATATAATTGATAAACGAATACATGAAATTGAATTTTTAAAAATAGCTCAATTAGAAAAAAAATTAATTAATAATATTTCAAATCTCGATATTTTAATATTTGATAGGAATATTTTAAAAAATACATTAATTAAAAAACTTTTAATAAAATTTCCCAAAAGATGTTTTGTTATTCAGGGCCATGAGAAAATTAAAAATTTAGAGAACTATTCGATTTTTATTGAGAAAATGATTAAATTAGGAGTTCAACGTAAAACTATAATTTACTCTTTTGGTGGTGGAACACTAGGAGACCTCTCAGGTTTTTTAGCATCCACGATATTAAGAGGGGTTGAGCACGTAATGATACCCACCTCTCTTTTAGCAATGGTAGATAGTTCAATTGGTGGTAAGACAGGGATTAATAGCAAATTTGGTAAAAATTTAATTGGAACTTTTTATCTACCAAAAAAAGTATTTATATGTTCAGATTTTCTAAAAAGTTTACCAAAAAGGGAAATTGCATGTGGATATGCAGAAATAATAAAATATAGCCTTATTCATTCAAAGCAACTTCATAAGCTTCTAATTAAGGGATCCAAGGGTGACATAAATAAAATTATTAAACTTTCAATTAACTCTAAAATTAAATATATCAGTGATTTTAGAGAAAAATTAAAATCTAAAAATTCTAGAGCAATTCTGAATTTTGGACACACTATTGGTCATGCTATTGAAAATTCAAATTTTTATAAAGGTAATCTAAAACATGGAGAGGCAATATCATTAGGAATGATTTTAGAGTTAAAAATTTCTAGTTTATTAAATTACTATCCTAAAAGAGTTGATAGTTTAATTAAAATTTTAAAAAAATATAATTTACCTATTAATTACAGCAAATATGTAAATAAAAAAACTATTCCATCATTAATAAAAAAAATTGCTTTTGATAAAAAAGTTATAAACAAAGATGTTAATATTGTTCTCATTGGAAAAAATGGAGGTTTTATAAAAAAGATTTTAATTAGAGATCTTAAATCTATTCTAAATCGAATAAAATAATGACTTTAATTGTTATTATAAAAATTTTAGCGATAATTGTCTTACTCATATTATCGGCCCTTTCCTCTGGTTCGGAAACTGCTTTAACTGCAGTATCGAAACAGCGAGCTCACAGACAAAAAGATAAAGGAGCTAAAAATGCGAATTTCATTTTAAAAATTAAAGAATTCAAAGATGAATTTATTACGGGAATCTTACTTGCTAATAACCTATTTAATATTTTAGCTACAGCTTTAATGACAGAATTGCTTGTTTCAGAATTTGGTGGTTTAGGAGTTTCCGTTGCTACAATTTTTATGACATTAATGATTGTTATATTTTCAGAAGTTACTCCCAAAATTTTCGCAATTAACAAACCGATGACTTTTGCACTTAAAGTTTCTAAGTTTTTTTACTTTTACACAAAATTAATTAAACCAATTGTAAATCTCATTAATAAAGTTTCTAACAAAATTATTAAATTAATTGGATTAAATTTAAATGCAGACCAATCAAAAATTATAGAAGAGGAGTTTGAAGGTGCTGTTCAACTAAAAAAACAATACTCAAAAGATGGTGAATATGAGGCTGATTATATGAGTAATATTCTTGAGTTAAAAAAATTAAAAGTTGATGAGCTAATGACTCACAGAAATGAAATTCTATTCATTAACCTAAATGATCCTTATAAACAAAATTTTAAAGCTATAAGTTCATCAACATTCACAAGAATACCAGTTATAAAGGGAGATTTTAATAATCTGGTTGGAATTATAGATATCAGAGATTTTTTAAAAGACTCCTCTTTAGAGGAGTCAAATGAAAGTATCGAAAGAAATACTTTTCAGCCAGTTTTTATTCCCCAAAACAAACTTGCGATGAAACAACTTATTGATTTTAAATCTTCTAGAGAACATATGGCTTTAATAGTAGATGAATATGGAGAAATACAAGGCTTAATTACATTAGAAGATATTATTGAAGAAATAATTGGAGAAATTTTTGATGAAACTGACACTGATGAAACATATCTAGAGAAAATTGACTCTAATAATTATTTATTTAATGGAAATGCTAGTGTAAGAGAAATTAATAGAAGTCTGGATATCAACTTACCTGATCAATTTGTAACATTATCAGGCTTAATTCATGATTTAGCAAAAGAAATCCCTAAAGTTGGAAAGGTTTTCTACATTGAGGATGTAAAATTGCAAATTATCTCTAGATCAATTAACAAAATCAATAAGGTTAAGCTATCTATTTAATATTTTTATTTCTAGGGAGTGTAGGCCAGATTTAAAAACTGACTCTAATTTTTCATGAATTGTTCTATGAATATCTATTTTTTTCAGATTATTTTTATTCAATATTCTGAGCTCTACATGAGTTAACATGGTTGATGTATTTTCTACACCAGCATGTCCCATATGTTTTTCACTGTTGTTAATAATTTCTAAAATTTCAAATTCGCTAATATCTTGTAAAAGGATTTTAATATTATTTAAATTCATAATTAAATCTTAAATGAATAAAAAAAATAAAATAGAAAATTTATGTAATCATCCAAATTGTAAAGAGGAAGGTGTTTATAAAGCACCTTTAGACTATGATAATTTAGGTAATTATCAGTGGTTTTGTATTGAACATATTAAAGAGTTTAACAAAAAGTGGAATTACCATAAGAAAATGGATGCAAATGAAATTGAAAACGATATTCGTTTTGACACCATATGGAGAAGACCCACAAGCTCTTTTGGATCGGGGAGGAAGTTTTATAATTTTACGATCAATGGTGAGGATATGGGCACATTTGATAACCCTGCTGGATTTCAGCCTCAATCAAACAAATTGTTAAAATCCCTCAGTATTTTAAAATTAGATATTAATACAGACTTAAAATTGATAAAGAAAAGGTATAAAGAACTAGTCAAAGAGCATCATCCAGATGTAAAGGGTGATAGTAAAAAAGTTATTGATAAATTTAGAGAAATAGTAGAAGCATATAACTACTTAATTGAAAGATACAAAAAATGAATAAAATCGAGGCTCTTAAAAAAAAGGATAATTTACAAATTTCTGATGTATCATCCAAAGAAGTCTTTGGCATTCAAACAGATATAAAAGTTCCAAAATTTAATGAAGCTACTGAATATTGCCCTAAATTAGATACAAACTACGTTTTTGATGAAAGTACAACGATAGCTATTTTGCTTGGTCTAAAATTCAATAAACGAGTTTTCTTACAAGGTTTGCATGGAACTGGAAAGTCCTCTCATATTGAACAAGTTTGTGCAAGATTAAATTGGCCTTGCATAAGAGTTAACTTAGATAGTCATGTATCGAGAATCGATCTTATTGGTAAAGATGCAATAGTTTTAAAAGATAACAAACAAGTAACAGAATTTCAGGAAGGTATCCTTCCTTGGGCATTTCAAAATAACGTTTCTTTAGTTTTTGACGAATACGATGCAGGTCGACCAGATGTAATGTTTGTCATTCAAAGAATACTTGAAGCTGAGGGAAAGTTAACTCTTCTTGACCAAAGTAAAGTTCTCTCACCTCATCCTTATTTTAGGCTATTTGCTACTGCTAACACAGTAGGTCTTGGGGATACCTCTGGGATTTATCATGGAACAAATCAGATCAATCAAGGTCAAATGGACAGATGGAATATAGTTGCAAAATTAAACTACCTTGATGAGGATAAAGAAATAGAAATTATTTCAAAAAAAGTTTCTGCAAACAATGAAGAGAAGAAATTAATAGCTTCTATGGTTCAAATGGCAAATTTAACAAGAAAAGGTTTTGAACAAAAAGATATATCTATTGTCATGAGCCCTAGAACTGTAATTATGTGGGCAGAAAATTATAAAATTATTAAAGATATTAAAAACTCTTTGAAGTTTACTTTTTTGAATAAATGTGACGAAAGTGAAATAGATATATATAAAGAATATTTCCAAAGAACCTTTGCAATTGATATCTAATTGTCCGAGAAACAACTAAATATTCCCAGGCAAATTTCAAATACACTTAACTCTGTTAATAAAACCATATCGGAAAACAAAGAATTAAAAATAAATGTAAATTCAAATATTGTTTTAGAGAAAGATGATACTTTAAACCTTCCTTCAATCTCAAATATTTTCAATTATGAGGATATGCGTGGTGCAGCAGACTCATTTGCTCTTAAAAAAAAATACCATGATGAAAAATTATTAAATCAAATAACATCTAAAAATATTGATATTAGAGAAGAAATAATTTTCTTAGAGCGTTTACGATATGAGACATATGGCTCAAAGCCTTTCAAAGGTATTATAAAAAACATTGAGAATAAATGGTTTAAAAGATTAGAGGTATTAAAATTAAAAAAACAAAAAGACTCTAAAGATTTATTTTATTTTACCTTAACGCATTTTTTCATTGATTTAGTAAACAGTAAAATGTGGAAATCAAATAATAATCATTTAAAAAATATAACTTCTAAAGACAACATATCAAAATTTTATAACACACTTCAAAAATTATCTCAGAATATTCAAGACCAAAAAGAATATTTAAACTTATCGGTAGATTTACTCAGAATTATTTTTCCATCGGTTGAGGATGAAAGCCAACCAGATGATAAAGATCTCGATGAGGGAAATGATGAAGAGGATTTTAATCAACAACAAAACCAAGAAGAAAATCAAGCCCAAAAACCTGAAGAAAGCCAATTAGAGGAAAATATGCATACTCCAGAAAATGACTCAGATAATAGTCAATCTAGTGTTCAAGGAGAAGAGATCGATATTGAAATTTCAGACCAACAAATTGAAGATATATTTAAGTCAATTGATAGCTATAGAAACCTTAATCAAAATTATAAAGCAGCTACTAATCAATATGATGAAATCATAGAAGCAATTAAACTATGTGATCATGAAGAGTTAGTGGCCCTAAGAAGGCAACTCGATGAAAAATGTGATTTATATCAAAAGCAAATATCAAGATTAGCAAATAAATTGTATCGAAAGCTTCAATCAAAACAAAATAGGTCATGGAATTTTGATTTAGACGAAGGTGTTCTAGATACTTCAAAACTTACCAGAGTTATAACTAATTCAAATAGTTCTCTCTCTTTTAAAAAAGAAAAAGAAATTAAATTTGAAGATACAACCGTAACTTTGTTAATTGATAATTCAGGATCAATGAGAGGAAAACCTATTATGATAGCTGCTTTAACAACTGATATGATAGCCGCTACTTTAGAAAAATGCAAAATCAAAGTTGAAATTCTTGGTTTCACAACAAAAGCATGGAAAGGTGGAAAAACTCGAGAGCATTGGCTCAAAAATGGAAAGCAGAAAAATCCTGGAAGACTTAATGACCTAAGACATATAATTTATAAATCTGCTGACCAAAACTCAAAAAAATCCAAAATAAATTTAGGCCTAATGTTAAAAGAGGGTCTATTAAAAGAAAATATTGATGGTGAAGCACTTCTTTGGGCTAGTTCTAGAATTTCGAAAAGGCCTGAAAGTAGGAAAATACTAATTGTTATATCTGATGGCGCCCCCGTAGATGACTCAACTCTGTCTGTAAACAATAGTAATTATTTAGAAAAACACCTCAAAAGTACTATTCTTGCGATTGAAGAGAAATCAAACATTGAACTATTAGCAATCGGTATAGGTCATAACGTAGGTCAGTATTACAGTAAAGCAATTACCATTCATGATGTAGAAGAGTTAGGTGGAATTATGTTTGAAAAAATAGAGTCATTATTCGACTAAATTAGACAAAATTTTATTCTTATACTCTTCAAATCTATCCTCATTTATAGATGATCTTATTTCTTCAAAAAACTTATTCATAAACCAAATATTATATATTGATAAAATGGTCATACCGAGCATCTCATTAGCTTTAAACAAATGATGAATATAAGATTTTGAAAATTTATTTATTTCCTGTAATTCACATCCATCATCAATACTAGAATGATCGTCTTTAAATTTTGAGTTGTTTAAATTAATTCCTTTACTACTTAGTTTTGACATCATAATACCATGTCTAGCAATCCTTGTTGGTGATACACAATCAAATGTGTCATATCCAGAACTTACACCATGCAAAATATCATCTAGTCCTCCAATTCCTAGAATATGAATAGGTTTTGATTTATCTATATAATTTTCACAGATAGAAAAGATATCGTACATCTGATTTTTTGTACTCCCCAAAGAGCCACCTATTGCAAGTCCATCAAAATTTTTTGAGCATGTTTCTTCACAAGCAATCTTTCTTAAATCCTCATAAACACCTCCTTGTATTATACCATATAGTGACTGTTTTCCTGAGGAACCAAAGGTTGAGTTATACTTTTTGAATTTTGAGTCGAAAGAATTCATACATCTTTCTGCCCAGCGATGACTCATGTACATAGACTTTTCTGTATATTTTTTTGAGACATTAAAAGGCGTACATTCATCTAAGACAAAAATTAGATCAGCGCCAAAGTCACGTTGTAATTCAATTGATCTCTCAGGTGATAAGAATACTTTATCTCCATTTATATAATTTCTAAATGATGCACCATCCTCAGTTATTTTTATGAGAGATTTTCTCTTTGCATTATTATTTTTTCCTTTAATTTCCTCTGAAACTGACCCATATCCTAGTGAAAATATTTGATATCCCCCGCTGTCAGTCATCATTGGTCCATTCCAATCAGTAAAACTTTGTAAACCCCCTTCTTTTGATATGATCTCTGAACCAGGTTGAAGCATTAAATGGTATGTATTTGAAAGAATAATTTGTGTTCTTGCTAATTTTAATTGAGAGGGGAGTACAGATTTGACAGTGGCCTTGGTACCACAAA
The DNA here is from genome assembly GCA_902591315.1 of uncultured Alphaproteobacteria bacterium. GTDB lineage: Bacteria > Pseudomonadota > Alphaproteobacteria > HIMB59 > HIMB59 > HIMB59. Next base: position 130,792 of record CACJAI010000001.1, on the reverse strand, counting down.
AAATAAATGAAGGTGTATTGATTTTACCGTGTGATGTATTAATTAATCCAAGTCGAGCATTTGATAATTTTGACTTTTTTTTTACTTGAAAAAAATTAGTCAAGTTTAGATGGCAAAAAGATCTTCGCTAAATAAATAAATATTGTATCAAATAGACTTAATAGAATTCTAAGTAAATAAATACCTATTCCATAAGAAATAATTAGGTCAAATAAAGGAACTGGGTTAGAAGATAAGATATTAAATGCAAGAACACTAAATATAATATTATCAATAAATTGCGATACAATTGTTGATGCATTATTTCTAAACCAAAGGTTAGTATTTTTATTTTTTAAATAAGAAAATATAAAAATATCAATTTTTTGACTTATAAAAAAAGCACAAATACTTCCAACTATTATTGGAAACTGTGGAAGGAAAATAGTCATAATTGACTCATGCATACCATAGCTCCAAGACCATGCAGGATGCTCATCAGGATTAATTGGAGCCATAGATATTGTTAAAAACATAAGTACGGTTGAAAATAAGTATGCTGCAATACCTAGGTATATACATTTAGTTGCAGATTTTTTATCAAAATACTCATTCAATATGTCAGTACAAAGAAATATAGAAATAAACAAAACAGTTCCTAGGGCCATAGGTTCAGGAAAGAAAGGAAAGTCTACAACTTTAAGAACTTGAATATTAGCTAATATGATTGCAATCGCTACATAAACATAAATACCTGTCTTTCCAAAGAACTTAAGTGAGAGTAAAATTGAAAGATAACAAAATATAATTTGAAATAACCAGATAATTACAACTGAAGAGTTATTTAAGTTATTTGATAAATTTAAAAATAATTCTTGAAACATTTAGCTAGCTTTTTTGCTAACGTTTTTTTCGATTTGTTTTTTGATTTTTAAGGCTTTATCAGTTAAAGATCGTGAGCTGGTTTTATTTAAATATTGATCTAAACCACCATGTTTATCTATGGTTCTAAGTGTAGATGAGGCTATTCTTAATCTAAATTTTCTTTGTAAAGACTCACTAAATAGAGTGACACTGTTTAAATTAACCATAAAACGCCTTTTAGACTTAATATTAGAATGGCTGACGTTATGACCAGTTTGGTGTTTTTTTCCAGTAATATCGCAAGATCTAGACATGAAATGAGTTTATAATACAAAAGTTCCTTTTTTACAATAAGTAATAGTTTCTTAGAGTTTTAGATGACTTATTACATATTTTGGTCTGTACTTCTCTAAAAGTGGGTTGATCTCATCTTTTTTTTTCAATTTAGATTTATGAATTCCATTTTTAATCCAGAGCGAGTCTAATTTCATTTTTTTACCTCCTGCAATGTCATGCCACAATGAGTCACCAATAACTAATACCTTACGAAAATTTTTAATCCTCATTTTTTTAAAAATATCCTGATATATTGGTTCGTAAGGTTTTCCATATCTTAAGACGGTCCCTCCTAAATCAGAGTATAACTCTGCTACTGTACCACCACTCATAGAAAGAGTATTTCTATTATGGACTAAGTAATCTGGGTTTGCACATAGTAGTGGAAGTTTATACTTCATAATTTTATCTAGATGTTCAGCAAAATCTAAAATAGATAATCCATCTTTTAGATCTGCAATCATAGCAAAATTTGCACTTTCAACTTTTTTAGTGCAATCCAGATTGAAATACTTAATTTTTTGCTTTGATAGCTTTAAAGGGTAACATTTTCTGCCAAACTTTTTATAAATATCTTTTTTGATGTTATTTAATGCTATTTGTCCACTAGTAATACAGTAATCAAATAGTTTTTCACTAAAACCCAATCTTTTTAAATTTGCCTCTGATTGAACAGTGGGGCTAGCTGAATTAGAAATAAGAATGATTTTTTTATTTTCTAATTTAAGATACTCTAAACATTTTTCTGCTTCTGTAAATTTTTTATGACCGTTATGAAGAACCCCCCACTGATCAAATAAAAAATAGTCATATTTCCTTACTACATTTTTAAAAGATGAAATATTTTTCAAGAGTACTGTCCAATTACCTCGGAGATGCTTCTAAATCCTTGTTGTTGAATTAAATTCATCAAATCATAAGTCATTTTTTTTACATGGTAAGGACCTTCATATGTAAAGCTACTATAAATCTGAATTAATGAAGCACCTAATTTCATTTTAGTTAAGATATCATTAGCATCAAAAATACCCCCTACTCCAATAATTTTAATTTTTCCTGATGTCAGAGTATAAAAATCTCTTATTAATTCATTTGATTTAAGGAATAATGGCCTACCACTTACCCCTCCCTCTAACTTTTCATTAACCATTGATTTATTAATTGTTGTGTTAGTCAGTATTAGCCCATCCACATCATTTGCCAGTGAAATCAATGAAATATCCTTTTTATCCTGATCAGAAATATCTGGTGATATTTTGAATAAAATAGGGATTTTTGAGTTATTCTCATCTCTTAGCCTATGGATATTTGTAACGATCTTTTCAAAATTTTGAGATTTAAGATTATCTCTCAATCCAGGTGTATTTGGTGAAGATAAATTGATCACAATGTAATCACCAAGTCTATATAGTCTATCGAAAAGCTTTTTGAGATCATCTAAAATTTCTACGGTATCCTTATTGTTACCTATGTTTATACCAATGATTTTATCTTGGAAATTTTCTTTAAGGTTTGAGTTATTGATATTTCTTTCAAATACATCCATGCCTTTGTTATTAAATCCTAAAGAATTTATTAATGCTTTTTGAGCAGGAAACCTATGAATTCTGGGTTTTGAGTTGCCTTTTTGAGGCAAGGGAGTCACTGTTCCCAACTCAGTAAAACTAAATCCTAAATTTAATATTGGATTTATCACCTCTGCATTTTTGTCAAAACCTGCCGATAACCCTATAGGAGTTTTGAAAGTTCTACCCCATATTGTTTGTTCAAGGATTTCTGTATTTTTACAAATAATTTTTGGATAAATGCCTAATTTGAGTGCTTTTATAGATATATTATGTGATAGTTCTGGATCTAGCTTTTTGAGAATACGATGAGCTAAATTATACATTTAGCTTCGAGTTGAACAACTCCAGAGTTTTATCTTTTGTATAAATTTTAGTAAATGAGCCCAATCTTGGTCCATTCTCTTGACCAAAAACAACTTGATAAATGAGTTTAAAAAATTCCTTAATATTCTCTTTATAGACAGAATTTTTTCCGACACTAAAAATAGCAGTTTGAAATTCATCTGCATCAGCCGAAGACTCTACTTCTTTTAATTTAGACACAACTTCTTTAAGTATAATTAATTCTTCAGAATTTGGAATTTTAAAGTTTAAATTTGGTTGTATAAAATCCCTAAAATAATTAATACCACAATCAATCATTCTATTAATAAGATCAGTTTCCGCTTTGCTAAAATTAGATTGATAATTTTTTATTAAACCAAAAATCACATTAGGGTCCTCAGACTTGCAAACTGATATAATATTTAGGATTAAACTATAATTAATTTTTGATTTATATGATGGATTTTCAGCTTTATGAATATGCCAAGCAGGGTTATCTGGATTTAGATCATCGGACTCTAATTTATTAACGTGCGTTAAATATTCATCGGTGTTTTTAGGTATTACATCAAAATAGAGTTTCTTTGCAGTTGTTGGTCTCTGATACATAAACATGGCCAAACTCTCTTCAATAGAGTATTTAAGCCAATCATCGATGCTTATACCATTGCCTTTTGACTTACTAATTTTTTCAGCATTTTCATCAAGAAATAGTTCATAAATTAAATTTTCAGGAGGCTTAGAACCGATTATCTTACATATCTTTGATGATAGGGTATAACTCTCTGTTAAATCTTTACCACACATTTCATAATCTACACCAAAAGCAGCCCACCTCATTGCCCAATCAACTTTCCATTGAAGTTTGCAATTGCCATCTAAAACTGATTTAGATTTCAATACACCGTCCTCATAATATGAAACAGTAAATTCTTCATTATTAATTTCTTCAATTGGAACTTGCAATATTTTACCAGTTATTTCACTAATTGGAAAAAATGGACTATAAGATTTTCTTCTTTCTTCACCAAGTGTCGGAAGAACTACATTAATAATTTCATCATAATTTTTTATAATTTTCTTTATTGTTTCATTGAACAATCCTGATTTATAAGCATCTGTTGAACTTTGAAAAGAAAAAGGCAAATTAAATCTATTTAAAAAATCTTTAAGTTTTGAATTATTATGTTCACCAAAACTATTAAACAACTCAAAAGGATCTGGGACGGATGTCAAAGGGTAATCAAGGTAGTTAGATAATTTTTCTTTGTTCGGGATGTTATCAGGGACTTTTCTAAAGCCATCCATATCATCAGAAAATGCTATGAGGTCAGTCTCTTTACCAGTCAATTTTTCATAACAAAATCTTACCATATTTGTCCTTAGCACTTCCCCAAAAGTACCTATATGAGGTAAGCCGGATGGACCGTACCCAGTTTCAAAGATTATTTTGTCTTTGGTATTATTTTTTTCAAAGCGTTTTATAATTTTTTTTGCTTCATTAAATGGCCAGGATTTGTATGAGTTATAATCAGTCAAAATTTAGGTGCTAATGTTAGAGTAATACCATTGAGCTCTTCTGTAAATGGAATTTGACATGAGAGTCTTGAATTTTTTTTTATATCCATAGCTTGGTCAAGCATAGATTCCTCATCGTCATCAGCTTTTGATATTTTTTCTAACCAATTTTCATCGACATAACAATGGCAGGTAGCACAAGCGCAACAACCCCCGCATATAGCTTCAATATCTAATCCAGCGTCTCTAATAATCTCCATTATTGAAAAACCAACTGTTGCTTCAATTTTATGAGGTGAACCCTCATGATCTATAACGTTAATATGATATGTCATTTTGAAATTTTTAAATATTTAGACTATAAGATCTATCAGTTAGACAGGCTTAATGCGACTAAAATTAATATACTAAATATATTCTAAAAAATTATAAATTTAGATTAGATGTATAAATCCGAGAATTTTCAGATAAGTCTTTGGCTTGCAAGTCTCATGTCAATTATATTGCTGATGATCATTGTTGGTGGTTTGACAAGATTAACTGAGTCTGGTTTGTCCATGGTTGATTGGAGATTATTTATGGGAACAATACCCCCTTTATCCCATGGAGATTGGTTAAAAGTTTTTGAAGACTATAAGCAATATCCTGAATATCAAATAAAAAATATAAACATGACACTATCAGAGTTTAAATACATCTTTTGGTGGGAATATGGACATAGAGTATTGGGAAGACTAATAGGAATTATTTTTATCATCCCTTTTATTTACTTTGCTTTGAAAAAATACTTTTCTAATGAAGAGTTATACTCATATTCATTCCTTCTTTTTCTTGGAGGGGCACAAGGTATTATCGGATGGTGGATGGTAAAAAGTGGATTAGATGTTAATCCATACGTTAGCCATTTAAGACTTGCCGTTCACTTAATTATAGCTCAAATAATTCTCTCTTTAATTGCTTATCTTTTCTTGAAAAGGCTTGATATTGGAATTTATAAAAATAATTTTAGCTCACATAAAACTTTTTTTATTTTTTTTAATATAATAATTTTTTTTACAGTAATTTACGGTGCTTTTATGGCTGGTTTAGATGCTGGAAAATCATTTAATACTTGGCCCAAAATGGGAGATAATTACATTCCTGAAAATTTAATTTTTATTGAGGATCGACTTTTTGGTTTTTTTGATAACAGTGTCTTCATACATTTTTTTCATAGAGCCTTAGCTTATTTATCATTTTTAACAATTCTTTATATGTGCTTTAAACATTTTAAGGGAATTGAAAATAAATATCAAAAAATCCATTTCCTGATTGTGCTATTTCTAGTTTTAATTCAGTTATTTATTGGTGTTTTTGTTGTTTTGAGTAATGTTCAAGTCTCTTTGGGTTCTATCCATCAAATAATAGGCACTTTATTGTTTGTATCAGCTACTTGTTATAGCCTTCAAATACTTAAGAATTAAATCTAATTAGGGTTACATTTTGTATAAACTGCATGGGTAAAATTCTAGTTATTGGTGCAAATGGTTCTGTTGGCAAATCATGTGTTAACAACCTAAAAGATGATAATGATTTAGTTCTAATATCAAGAAGCGAATTTGATAGTGATGTTGAAGGTAATTTTGAAAAAAATGTTCTAGATATTAATGCTTACACGAATACAGAAAGTTTCATAAAATCAATTAACTACGAAATATCTGGCATAATCTTTGCCATTGGCTCGATAAACTTAAAACCTTTCTCAAACACCTCTGTTGATGATTTTAAAAAAATAATGGATGATAATTTTTATAATATCGTTCATTTCCTTAATCATTGCATAACTAAGATGTCGGATTCATCTTCAGTAGTATTTTTTTCATCAATAGCAGCTGTTAGAGGTTTTAAAAATCATACAGCAATCTCCTCTGCAAAAAGTGCATTAATTGGTTTATCAAATTCTTTAGCCGCAGACTATGCTCCGAAGATAAGATTTAATACAATATCTCCTAGCCTATCTTTTTCCAAAATGTCAAATTTTATGGTTTCTAATGAAAAGGTTGCTGAAGGAATTGGAAAACTTCACCCTATGTCAAGACTTGGAACAGGTGATGACATAGGTAATTTGGCTTCTTTCTTGGTATCTAAAAAATCATCATGGATTACAGGACAAAACTTCCAACTTGATGGTGGAAGATCAACTTTAATCACAAAATAATAAAAACAAAATGAAGGAATGCTTTGTAGTTCTTGGAAATCAACTATTTGATAAGAAGTACTTAACAGAATTTAAAAACTCATGTGATTTTTTTATACAAGAGGATATGGGCCTTTGTAGTTATTTTAAACATCACAAACAAAAAATTTATTATTTTTTGGCATCAATGAGGGAATACAGGGACTATCTAAAAAAAAATAATTTTAAAGTAAATTATATTTCTCTTGATAAAAATATTTCTAATTTCAAAGACTATTTTGCTGGTCTAAAAAGCTTCTTAAGTAAAAAAAACATTTCTAAAATTAATATCTTCGAAATAGAAGACTTAGAATTCAGAATTAAATTTGAGCAATTTTGTAAAAATAGCAAAATTGAACTAATTTTTCATAAATCTCCTATGTTCCTTGTTAGTAGAACCGATTATAAAGATATGGTTACTACAAAAAAACCTCAACTTGCTAATTTTTATAGCAATGTTCGGAAAAGTTTTCAAATATTTGTAAAAGACAATAAACCTATTGGAGATAAGTGGAGTTTTGATGAGGATAATAGAAAAAGAGTTCCTAAAGGTTATCAAAGTCCTAAATCTTATACATTTGAGTCAAAATATTTTGAGGAAATAAAAAAATTAATTGATAAATTTTTTTCAAAACACTTTGGAAATTTAGAAAAGAAAATAATATTTCCAATGAATTTTAAAGACTCATCTAAAGTTCTTGATAATTTTATTAGCAGTAAACTTGAAAACTTTGGACATTACGAAGATTTTGTGAGCACCAGTGATCCATACATTAATCATAGCATAATTAGTGCACCATTAAATATAGGTTTAATAACACCAGAACAAGTGCTCAATAAATTGAGCTCTTTTTCATATACTAAAGTTGGCATCAATAATTACGAAGGGTTTATTAGACAAGTCTTTGGTTGGAGAGAATTTATGAGATACTTAAATATTCACTATTATAAAGATTTTAATAAAGGTAACTTTTTTGGAAATGACAGAAAATTAACAAAACATTGGTATGAGGGTACAACAAACATTCCTATTTTAAATGACATGATATTAAATTTAAAAAAAAGTGGATATGTTCACCATATCCCAAGATTGATGATAATTAGTAATATAATGAACTTAGCTGGATTAAAGCCATCTGAAGTTTATAAATGGTTTATGGAGACATTCATTGACTCATCTGATTGGGTTATGACACCAAATGTCTATGGAATGGGGATGTTTAGCGATGGAGGTATTTTTGCAACAAAACCATATTTATGCGGTTCAAATTACTTACTAAAGATGAGTAATTATAGTCGGGGAGATTGGACACAAACATTAGATGGTTTATATTGGAATTTTATATATAAAAATAAAAATTATTTTAAAACTAATCAGAGACTCTCTATGATGTACTATACTGTAAATAAAATGGACAAGTCTAAAATTAGTACTCATATATCTAATGCAAAAAAATTCATCAAAGAATACACAAGATAGAGTAGTTTTTATAACAGGTGCTAGTAGTGGGATTGGCTACGCACTATGTGAAGAGTATCTCAGACAAGGCTGGAATGTGATAGGCTTAGCAAGAGATGATACCAAAATACCAAATGAAACAATTGATAATCCAAAATTTGAGTTTGTAAAAATAGATTTATCAAATTTTGACTCAAGTAAGCTAATTATAGATGAGGTATTTAAAAAAAATGCAAATATTAGTACATTTATTTTAAATGCAGGTATTTATATCCCCGATAGTCTAAATGATTTTAACTTTGAAAATGCAAAGGCAACTTTTGATACCAATGTTTTAAGTATTTATTTATCAATAGAGCTAATAAAAAAAAATTTCGAGCTAAATTCAAATTATACCTTGGCAATAATGTCCTCCACAGCTGGATATAAAGGTCTCCCAAAATCTATTTTATACGGACCCTCAAAAGCGGCTTTAATTAATCTAGCCGAGGCTATAAAATCTGAAATGCATGATAATCTCAATGTAAAACTTATCTGTCCAGGATTTGTAGAAACTCCTGCTACAAAAGTAAATTCGTTTAAAATGCCATATTTAATGTCACCCAAAGATGCAGCTAGGATTATTTATAGTAAAATATATAAAAAAGGTTTTGAAATATCCTTCCCTTTTCCTTTTAATTCTATAATGAAATTTGGTAAAGTATTGCCTTATAAACTTTACTTCAAAATCACTGAAAAGAAGTTTTCAAAAAAATGAAAATATCTATCCCTAAAATCTCAATAGTAATGGGAAGCCAAAGTGATTGGTCCACACTTAGGCATACGGGTAAAATTCTAAAAGAATTAAAGATTGTCCATGAAAAAAAAATAGTTTCAGCTCACAGAACTCCCAAAAGACTCTATGAGTATGCTGAACAAGCTTATGACAGAGGTATTAAGATTATTATTGCTGGAGCTGGTGGGTCTGCTCATTTACCAGGCATGATTGCAGCTATAACTCATATTCCAGTAATCGGGGTACCAATTGAGTCAAAAACACTAAAAGGCTTAGATAGTTTACTTTCAATAGCTCAGATGCCTTTTGGCATTCCAGTTGGAACTGTGGCTATTGGTGAAAATGGAGCCAAAAATGCTGCATTATATGCAGCTTCAATTATTAGTAATTATGACCCCAATATTGAAAGAAGTTTAGTAAAATGGAGACTGGCTCAAACAAAAAAAGTTAAAAAGACACCTAGATAATGATCATCGGTATCTTAGGTGGAGGTCAATTAGGTATGATGTTATGCCAAGTGGCTAGTAAATTAAATATTCAAACTTTTATATACTCTGATACTGATGACTCCCCAGCAATTAAATATGCAAATCACTTCTTAATAAAAAAGTATGATGATTTTCACGAGATAGATAATTTTATTAAAAAATGTGATTTTGTGACTTATGAGTTTGAAAATATCCCTTTTAAAACTTTATCATATATTGAACAAAAGATTAAAATTTCACCTAGTTCTGAAATTAATCAAATTATTCAAGATCGATTAACTGAAAAAAATTATGTAAATAAGATTAATATCCCTACTGTTCCCTATTTGGAAATTAACAATACATCTGATTTAAAATCAGTTGATCCTAAATTTTTTCCTGCAATATTGAAGACTCGCAAACTTGGATATGATGGTAAAGGCCAAATAGTAATTAATTGTTATAAAGATATATCTGACATACCAAATAATGAGTATATTTTGGAAAAAAAAATTAAATTACAACAAGAAATCTCTATCATTGCTGTCAGGTATAAAGATGGTACTATTTTTACCTATCAACCAATTGAAAATATTCATAAAAATCAAATTCTTTTCAAATCATTTTCACCAGCTAACTCAGAGAAATCGATCATTAAAGAAGCGACAAACCATGCTTATAATTTTGCAGAAAAAATAAGCTATGTTGGAACTTTTTGTTTAGAATTTTTTATAAATGAAGAAAAAAAATTATTATTAAATGAAATTGCTCCCAGAGTTCACAACTCAGGACATCTAACTATTGAGTCATACAATGTTAGTCAATTTGAGTCTCATATCAGATCTGTATGTGATCTTGAAAAGGTAGAGCCTTCATTAAAATCTAAATCTGAAATGATAAATATTCTAGGGGACGATATTTATAACTATCGTGAGAAATCATTCAAAGAAAATGAATATTTTCATGATTATCACAAAAAAGAGTCAAAAACTGGCAGAAAAATGGGCCATTTTACAAAAGTCCTAATCTAGTTTTTAGACCAGTAATTTTTAAAGTGATTATAGTTAATTAAACTGTCGTTTTTGAATTTAGAGTATTTTTTAAATGTAAAATCTTTTTTTCTAGAATATGAAATTAGAGTGTCATCAAACTTAAGGTTATAATGTTTACATCCATTAATTGTCAAAAATTTATTTAAATTATTTGACTTTTTTGAGGTGTAAAAGAGCTCCAATATATTTGAGACAGAATATTTTGTGGAATATACACCAGCACAACAAAACTCATTAAATTTGCGATTTTTAAGATGTGGAGCTGAGTCAGAACCAAAGAAAAATTTTGAATTGCCAGAAAGAGCAGCATTTAATAATGATTTTTGGTGATTTACACTTTTAATTACAGGTTTACAAAATATTTCTGGTCTTAAAAAATTTCCAAGAAAAGTGTTTGTATTTTCAAGTAAATGATGTGTTGTTATAGTAGCTGCAATGTTTTTGTGCGATTTTACAAAATCTACAGAATCTTTAGTTGTTATATGTTCTAAAGTTATCTTTAAACCTTTAAAATTTTTTACTAACCAAGATAACTCAAAATCAAGAAATCTTTTTTCACGCTCATAAGGATCATCATTTTCATGAATGTGTTCACCATGCAAGCATAATGGTATTTTATTATTTTCTAAAAATTCGAAATATTTAGACATTTTTTTGATGTCTTTTACTCCTGATGAAGAATTAGTAGTGGCATGAAGAGGATATAATTTAGCTGCAAAAAATAATTTTTCATTAACCATATTTTTTAAATCAATAATAGAGCAGTCTTGGTTTAAATAGATTGTAAAAAGAATTTCAGTATTGTTATTATTATTTAAAACGAAGGATCTATACTTTGATAAAATATTTTTATTAGTAATTGGCTTTATTAAATTAGGCATAACTAAAATTTTTTGAAAATTTTTATTATTTTCTTTTAATACGTATTTTAAAAGTTGGCCCTCTCTTAGATGTACATGAAAATCGCAAGGCTTAAAAATTTTGAGCATTTAAAATATAATCTATTTTATCAATTACTTGATTATAAGACACATCATTCATTAAACAATTATTTAAAGTATAGTTTTGAGTTTTACTAACAAGGCTTTCATATGACTCTGATGACCTAACAAGATGACAATGATCAAAAATTTTAGGAAAATAAATATTATCATTTGTGGGACCAAAAAGACCAATTGTTGGAGTTTTACTCAATGAAGCCATATGCATCATGGATGAGTCATTTCCAATAAATAACCTTGATTTTTGAAGTAAACCATAATCGTTGAGAATATGTTGCTTACCACATCTATTAATTACTTTATCGCCTAGTTCTGAGTCAAAGTGATGAAATTTTGAACTTTCATTTTCTGATCCTAAAATAAATATTTTATCAATGCCTTTTTCAATTAGATATTTTGCTATTTTAACAAATTGTTCTGAAGGCCATTCTTTTGGTGGCCAATTTGTAAATGGTGCTAGACACGCATAATTTGAATTTGGAAAAATATTACGAACTCTATCGATCAATATTTTAAAATCTTTTTTTAGATCAGTATCAAATCTGTTATGTATTTGTTCATAAATATTTTTACCCTTTTTCATTTTGAATATATTTCTTTTTTTTACTCTCAAAAAATAACCAATGATCGAGGATCTAAAATCTACTATTTCATCGAATTTAAGTGGTGAAAGTTCTTTATAGAGTTTTAACCAATGTAGATTATATTTTTGTTTAGTAAGATTAATCCTTCTAGAAATCATAGAATAATCATCATAAATAGGCATTGGTAAAGGACCAGAAACTAATGTTACCTCAATATTTTTCTTATATTTTCTGATGTAATTATTTAAAACTTGAAGGTTAATTAAGGAGTCACCTATTCTATTTGAAGAAATAAATAGTAAATGCATATATATACATATAGATAATATATTACATGCAAATTGAAACACTTAATCCAATAAAAATTAGAGTATTTGGGGAAGAAAGATTTGATTTCCTTCAAAATATAATTACCAATGACTTAACTAAATTAAAGGAAGAGTTAAAGAGCTATATACTATCTCCACAAGGAAAGATTCTATATGAAATAATAATTACTAAATCAGACGAGTCATATGAATTAGTTTGCTCGAATGATCAAAATGATTTGCCTACATTCTTAAATAAATATGCATTGTTATCTGACGTAAAACTCAGTATTGAAAAAGTTGATAAAAGAGAATTTGATAAAAATTATATTTTAGATCAACTTTCAACTGGAATAATTGACTCAAACCTGCTTAAACAATCCTCTTTACTTCCATCTGAAGTCAATGATGAATTAGTAGACTATTCGAAAGGATGCTTTGTAGGTCAAGAGGTAGTTTCGAGGATTAAACATCGACAACTAAATAAAAAAAAACTTTCAATTAAAGTGTATGAGAAAAAACCTCAAAAACTTCCAACTAATTCAGAAATATTATTACAAATAAATAATTATTACATACTCAGGGAGCCTAGAGTTAATAAATAAATTATTTAAAATATCGAGAGTAATAATTTGCTATTTCAGAAAGTGATACTTTTTCTTGTTTCATAGTATCTCTATCTCGTACAGTAACTGTTTGATTTTCTAAAGTTTCAAAATCAATAGTAACACACAAAGGTGTCCCAATCTCATCATGTCTACGATAATTTTTTCCAATATTTCCTGTATTTTCAACCATAACTCTGCCTAGACCAAGTGATTGTAACTCTGATTTGACACTATTTGCTGTATTGACCAAGTCAGAATTATTTCTCTTAAGAGGAATGACCGCAGCTTTAATTGGTGATAAATGAGGTTTGAGTTTTAACAATGTTCTCTTATTTTCTTCCTCTGAAGTATAAGCTTCGTTTAAAACTGCCAAAACACCTCTTTCAACACCAGCTGAAGGCTCTATGACGTATGGTACAAACCATTCATTATTTTCTAAATCTTGAATAGCTAATTTTGTTGTAGAATTTTTATTTTCTTGAACTTTAGCTTTAATATTAAAATCTTTTTGATTTTTAGAATGTGATCCTAAATCAAAATCAGTTCTATTTGCAATACCCTCAAGTTCCTCAAGGCCATGTGGAAAGTCATACATAATATCAAAAGTTGCTTTGGAGTAATGTGATAGATCTTTTTTTTCTACCTCGAGTAATTTTAATTTCTCTGATTTGACACCTTGATCAGCCCACCAATTTAAACGTTTATCTACCCAATATTTATGCCAACTCTCATCAGAGCCAGGTTTAACAAAATACTCAAGTTCCATTTGTTCAAATTCTCTAACTCTGAAAATAAAGTTTCTCGGAGTGATTTCATTTCTAAATGCTTTTCCAATTTGAGCTATTCCAAAAGGAGGTACCCTACTGGTTGAGTCGACAACATTTTTGAAATTTACGAATATTTGCTGAGCAGTTTCTGGTCTCAAATATGCAAATGAACTCCCGTCATCTACAGGACCAATAGCTGTTTTAAACATTAAATTAAATGGTCTAGGATCAGTTAAATCAGTTGATTTACAATTTGGACATTTTCCGTCTTCAAGTTGATCAGCCCTCCATCTTGATTTACATTTCTTGCAATCAACTAAAGGATCAGAAAATGTATCCTCGTGACCTGAATATTTTAAAACAGTAGGTGAGGTTAAAATAGTTGAGTCCAATCCCTCAACATCATCTCTTTCATAGACTATTGATTTCCACCAGGCTGATTTTAAATTTAATTTTAGCTCTACACCCATAGGTCCAAAATCATAGAGACCTTTCATGCCACCGTAGATGTCATTTGATGGAAAAATAAACCCTCTTCTCTTACATAGAGATACTAAGTCTTCCATATTTTCTGTTGTCATTGATCAGATACCAAATTTGTTAAAAAGAAACTCTTCTTTTAATTTAGTAATTAAATCCTCACTATTTAAAGAATTAATACCAAGACCAAGCTTTTGTTTTAGAGACTTTGGTTGTTTTATTTTTTTAATTTTAGTCTTTTCACCAAATTTACTTTTAAAAAAAGATGACTCAGATGCAATTCCATCAATTAAACCTAATTCTTTTGCCTCATTAGCTAACCAAAAGGAACCAGAGAATATAATTTTTTTATTTTTATCACTAATTTTCTTTTTTCTTCTCGAGGATACCCAATCAATAAAATTTTCGTGTATTAGCTTTTGAAGTTTTTTCAATTTTTCTTCATCTTTTCTATTTACTTTTAAAAATGGATCCAAAAAGCTTTTATTCTCTCCAGCTGTAAATATCCTTCTCTCTACACCTATTTTTTTAATTAGGTCCGTAAATCCAAAACCACCTGATATAACACCTATTGAACCAACAATAGAATTTACATCTGCATATAACTCATCTGCTGCACATGCAAGCCAATACCCACCGGATGCAGCAACATCCTCTACGAAACAATAACATTTAACTTTTTTCTTATCTGATATTTCTCTTATTTTTTGTGCAATTAAAGATGATTGCACTGGAGAGCCACCAGGAGAGTTAATAACGATTGATAGTGCATCAAATTTCATTTTCATTATTTTTATAAAAAGTCCATTTAGATTGTCCATATTTAATGGCGCTCTACTTCCAGATGCAATCATTCCTTTGAGGTCTATTGATATTATTGTTTTATTAGAACTGAACATTATTTAAACCATTTTTCTATATCTTTAGAGTACTTTGATAAATTATCGTGGATTATAATTGCATTTGATGTTTTCTCTATAAAATAATTACTTTTAGTGATTTTTAAAAGGGCATTTTTAGGTTTTGTCCCTTCAAAAGATAATAAGGGTGTTATAATCACTTCTAGATTAAATTTTTTCAATATATCTAACATAAAATCCACGTTTTCAAATCTGTTTATTATAAATGCTGTTCCTTTTATCTTTAAATAGAGAATTATGTTATTAATCCATTTTTCCAAATTTGACTCAGTTATATATTTTGAGGCATTGATGGAGGGATTTTTGGACTTTATTACTTTATCAGCAAAATAAAAAGGAGGATTTGATAAAATTAAATCAAAGTAACTCTCATATTTTTTATCAAAAATACAATTGTCATGAATTATAAATTTTAAATTTTTAAAATTATTCTCTTTATGATTTAAAATTGAAATTTTATGGTGAGTTTCATTTTTTTCAAAACCAATGACTTCAGATTCTGGATTTCTATAAGCAGCAATTAGGGAAATAGAACCACAACCAGATCCCATATCTAAAATTTTATTGTGCTTTTTTTTTGCATAAGAAGCTAAAATAATAGGCTCAATACCACTCCTATAGCCTTTCTTTAATTGATAATATACAATTTTACCATCTAGTAGAAAATCTTTGGAGTATAAGATCATAGTAAATGCCAAAAATTAGTTTTGAACAAACCATAAAGTTAATTCATAAAGAAATTAATGTAAAGTTAGTTAAAACTAATAAAGAGCTTGATAGATTTTTAGTTAGTAATGTCCCTATTATACCAAAATTAGGTAATTATTTTTTTAAGAAGAGGGGAAAACAATTACGCCCAGTTATATGTTTGTTATCAAGTAAAATGATAAATAAAGATTACTCACAAATATCGAGCGATATTGATATGTCTGCTGCAATCGAATTCATTCATGGAGCTACCCTACTGCATGATGATGTAATTGATGAGAGTAAATTACGAAGAGGCCAAAAGAGTATTAACTCTATATGGAGTAATAAATTTAGTGTTTTGTTTGGTGACTTTTTATTTTCAAAGTCGTTTCAATTAATGACAAAAGCTAATTCTTTAAAAGCAATGGCATCACTGTCTCAAGTAAGTAGTAAAATTTCTGAGGGAGAATTTTTGCAACTCACTCATGAAAATAATATTCATATCTCTGAAAGTAAATATATAGAGATTATATCCTTAAAAACTGCAGAATTATTTGCAGCATCAATGAAAATTCCTGCCATTTTAACTGGTAAAAATTTAAAAATAATTTCAAGTTTGAATAAATTAGGATTGTATTTTGGAATTATATTTCAAATCATGGATGATTACCTTGATTATTTTGGAAAAAGAGTAACAGGTAAAAAGAATGGTAAAGATTTTTATGAAGGGAAAATTACTCTTCCAATTATATTACTCTTAAAAAAATCAAATAATACAGAAGTTAATTTTGTAAAAAAAATATTTAACAAAAGCAAAAGATTAAAAAATGATTATACGGAAATAATGAGTTTAATGAAAAAATATAAAATTAATGATGATGTAAAAACTTTCTGTGATAAATATAATAAAAAATCTTTAAAGATATTAAAACTATTTAAGGGTTATCAAAAAGATCTTTTTATAAATCTTCTAATAAGTTCAATTAATAGAACTTATTAGTCATATCTAAATTTTTTATTTGGAAATTTATTTTTATTTACCTCTCTAGAGTATTTTTTTACAGCAATTTTAATATTTTTCGATAAATCTTCATATCTTTTAACAAATTTTGGATGATTATTTCCATACATTCCAAGCATATCCTCAGATACTAATATTTGACCATCACAAAACTCAGAGGCACCAATTCCAATTGTAGGTATTGATAGGACTTTAGTAACTTGCTTTGCTATTTTTGTTAACATTCCCTCCAATAGGATGGATACAGCACCTGCCTTTTCTAAACACAATGAGTCAGAAATAATTTTATTTAAATCCTCTTTCTTTTTTCCATATATTTTGAATTTTTTTGTACTGCTAAATTTCTGTGGTTGTAAGCCTAAATGTGCCATCACAGGAATTTTTTTTTTCTTCAAATACTTAATTACATCTTCTAATTCAGTATTACCCTCAATTTTAACACCATCACATAAAGTTTTTTTCATAATGGATAAGACACGTTTTACAGTATTGGACTCACTAAAATTTTTATTATAGGGCAAATCGAAAAAAACCAGGGATTTATCTGCACCTTTTTTTACTGCAGTAGCATGATTGATCATAATTTGATCGTCAATAGTTCTTGTTGAGTCCATTCCATACAGCACGTTACTCATTGAGTCACCAACTAAAACAACATCAACTAAATCATCAATAATTTTTGTATAATTGTAGCTATAAGATGTTAGACAAATAATTTTTTTTTTGTTTTTTTTATTAAATACTGATTTAATTGACCTTTTCATGAATAATGATTTAAAACGTATTCGAATTATAAAAGACTTTCCGAAAAAAGGTATCGCTTTTTACGATATTTCGACAATTTTATCAAATCCTAAAGTTTTTAACAGAGTTGTTAACTCAATGTCAAAGGAGGTAATTAAATTAAATGCTAACACTGTAGTTGGGATAGACTCAAGAGGATTTATTTTTGCTTCAGCCATCGCATACAAATTAAAAAAAAAGTTAGTAATGATTAGAAAAAAAGGAAAATTACCAGGCAAAACATTTAATACAAGTTACAAACTTGAGTATGGCACTAATCAATTAGAAATTCAAAGTGATATGATTAAAAATTCAGATAAAGTTGTGATTATTGATGATATTTTTGCAACTAGTGGGACAATACGTGCATCAATGAAACTAATTAAAAAAACTAAAGCTAGTATTAAAGGTATAGTAGTACTCTTAGAATTAAGTTTTCTTGGTGGTAGAGAAAAAATTAAAAATAAACTTATAAGTTTAAATAAGGTTAATACTTAGAGTATTCTTTCTCTTCTGTTATCTTTGAGTCAGACAAAAAATTAATTTCTTTTTTTATTGATGCCCTAATATCATTTTTAAAGTGTACGTCTCTTGATATTTTTATAAAAATATCTCCAAATTCTTTATTAGCCTCACATTCTCTTTTGGTATTTTCTATATCCCAAAGTTCTTCATTTATATTTTGCAGATTTTTTATATGTTTTTTTAATATTCCGTCGTCTTTTAAAATTATTTTATTACTTTGCGCTATTAAGGCATCTAGCTCGATTTTAATGTTCTTTAATTTTTTAGGATCATTAATTTTTTTTAATTTTATATTTAATATAGTAATTTTATCAAAAAGCTCACCTACAGATATTTCAGCTAATATTTTCAATTTTTTCTTCCATAAATATCAGAATATCTTTTAATATCTGACTCCAAAAATTTACTTCCTGTTTGCACTTCAATTAAAACTAATTTCTTTTTTGAGCTCTCATTTAAAACCCTATGTTTAGATTTTTTAGGTATATATATGTTTTCATTTTCTGACTTATAATATGTACGATTGTTTATGATTATAGTTGCTTTACCCTCAATAATTATCCAATGTTCTGATCTAAACTTGTGAGATTGGTATGATAAAACTCCCTCTGGTTTTACAATAATTTTTTTAATTAAAAAATTCTTTGATTTACCAAGGACAAGATACGATCCCCAAGGTCTTCTTACGATTGTTTTCATGAAAACATTCTCTTATTTTCGTTGATAGACATAAAGTTTAATAATAGTGCACAAATTAATAAATTACTCAACAAAGAACTTCCTCCGTAAGACATAAAAGGTAATGCTACTCCAACAACTGGTAAGATACCTATGGTCATAGATATATTTATGAGAAATTCAAAAAAAATTTTAAAAGATAATACAAATAAGATTATTTTATTAAAAACCT
The DNA here is from genome assembly GCA_902591315.1 of uncultured Alphaproteobacteria bacterium. Lineage (GTDB taxonomy): Bacteria > Pseudomonadota > Alphaproteobacteria > HIMB59 > HIMB59 > HIMB59. Next base: position 111,638 of record CACJAI010000001.1, on the reverse strand, counting down.
GTGTGAGTTTATATGTTTTTAAAACTGGAATTAAAAACATGATAAAGAAAAGTGAAATTAATAATATAGACCCTGTGAAACCAAACTGTTCGGAAAAAATTGCAAAAACAAAATCTGTCTCTTTTTCTGGAAGAAAATCTAGGCTACTTTGGGAACCCTCAAGAAAACCATTACCTTTAAGCCCGCCAGATCCTATTGCAATCTTAGATTGAATAATATGATAGCCCTTTCCAAGTGGGTCTAGGTCAGGGTTTAAAAAAATTTGTATTCTATTTTGTTGGTAAGGCTCTAAAAATGTCCATAAAATTGGACTTATCGATAAAATTAGACCTAATGACAATAAAGGATATATTAGTTTAATGCCTGCGTAGAAAATAACTACTAGGCCTAAACTTAAAATAATTACAGCAGTTCCTAAATCTGGTTGAATAGCAACCAATATGAAAAATAATATTGATACAACGAGGGGTAATATTGATTTAATCAGGCCTATAGTCTTTTCGGCATTGAGTTTGTGAAAGTACTTAGCCAAGAATATGACCAAAGCTATTTTGGTAAATTCCGATACTTGTAAATTAAATCCAGCTATTCTTATCCATCTAGTAGCGCCCATCCCTGTATAACCAAAGATTAATGTAGTTATCAGACCGATCAAAACTAAAATTAAAAAAAACTCTGCAAAATTAAAAATAAACTTTGGCTCCAACATTATTATTAAAAAAAATAAAGGTAGAAAAAATACAAATCTTATTAATTGATTTGATGCCCATGGATTAAGAGAACCGTCAGCAGCTGAGTAAAGATTGATCTCTCCAATCCAAAAAATTATAAAAAGTACAAAAACATAAATCCAATTTATGTTAAAAATACTTTTAAATTCCTTAAACATTATTTTTAAAAGCAAAATCTAGGATCTTATGGGCAATTGGAGCGGCTACTGCTGATCCAGATCCACCATTTTCAATAATAACTGAGGCTATATATTTTGGCTTATCAAATGGGGCATATCCAACAAATACTGAGTGATCTTTAAATCTCTCTTCTATTTCCTTTGATTTATACTGATCATCCTCTCTTTCACTCTCTTTAATTCTAATTACTTGAGAAGTTCCTGTTTTACCTCCAATTTTAACAAATTCTGGATTAGATATACTCAATTTATGTGCTGTTCCTCTTGGCTCTTGAACAACAGCGTTAAGAGAATTAATTATAATTTTTTTATGCTCTTTGTTTAGTAATTTACCTGTAAATCTTGTAGGAGCATTTTTATCAAGTTTAGGTATTGGATATTTTCCTCCATTTAATAAAGCAGAATATAGTGTTGCAAGCTGTAGCGGAGATGTTTGATTGTACCCTTGTCCGATACAAGTAATTAACGTCTCGCCTTGATACCAATTTTCATCTAAAAAAGCTTTTTTCCATTTTTTATTAGGAATAAGTCCTTTTCCTAAGTTTGATAAACCAATGTCATACTCTTTATTCAAACCTAAATTGCTAGATAAGCCGGCTATATCATCAATATTTATTTTTTTGGCTAATTCATAAAAATATACATCACAAGACTCTTTTATGGCTTTTTTGAGATTAACTTTTCCGTGCCCCTCTTTTTTCCAACAATAATAATTTCTATCGCCTAATGAGGAGTGTCCTTTGCAAAAAACTTCTTTTTGGGAGTCAATTAAATTTCGTTGAAGGCCAACTAAAGCAGAGATAGGTTTAAACACAGAGCCTGGAGGATAGAAACCAGAGAAAGCACGATTAAAAAGTGGTTTCTGATCATCTTTAAGTAAATCTTTAATTTTATTATTTACTCTATCCTCAAAAATTTGTGCATCAAAAGTAGGATTGGAGTTCATTGACAAGATTGACCCGTCTGAAACACTGATAACAACAATAGATCCTTTTTTGTCCAAGGGGAGCTGAGATTGAGCATAATTTTGAAGAGTTAAATCTAAAGTTAAGTCTAAATCATTGCCTTTAATTGATTTTTCAATAGATATTTCTCTAATAATTTTGCCTTTAGCGTTAACTTCACTAAATATTTTACCTGGTATGCCCCTTAAATGTTGTTCATAACTTTTTTCTAAATGATATACACCTTGTGAGTAAAGTTCAGATGATTGTGTGGTTTGACCCATATAGCCTATAATTTGTGAAAAATTTTGATATGGATAATATCTTTTTTTTGATTCAATAATTTTTATAGAATTAAATAAAAATTTATTTTTTTCAAATTCTACTATCTGTTCCCAAGAGGCTCTACTTAAACTAAAGCCAGAGTAATCATTATATTTTTTTAATTGTTTTGATATTTTGTCTAAATTTAAATTTAACTTAATAAGACCATCAAGTTTTCTAATTTCTTGAAAATGCTTTTTACTTAAGTTTTTAAAAACTACAAATTCATACAATGACGAACTTCCAGCTAGTAAATTTTTTCTAGAGTCGTAAATATCACCCCTTAAAGGAGGTGTTAGTTTTATAGAAAGTTTATTTTCAACTGATTTTTTTTTATAAAATTTAAAGTTAATAACCTGTAATGAAAATAATCTCAAAGAAACTATTAACGATAAAATAGCACCAAATATTATGATGATGAACGATCTTCTATTTAATATTTTTATACTATCTTCACTTGTCTTATTCTTTTCCATAATTTGAAAGTCCTAAAAATATTAAAATTAAAATAAATAAACAGATAAAATATTGTAAATTTAGTAATCTAAACACTATTGTTTGATCGAAAGAGTAGAAACAAATAAAACTAAGTAAAAAAATAATTGATGATTTAATAAATAATCCAAAATTATAATTACTAATAAAATAATTCATTATAAGAAGAGGTATGAACAAGACCACAACGCTAATTAATATCGGCAATCCTACAAAAACCTCTATAACAAAAGTTGATAAGATAAATATAAAGATATCAATAATTTTAATATTTTTTTCCTTAAAAACTGTAAAAAAAGCTATATTTATCAGTGAAAAAATAACAATATCATTTATGACAATATTAAAGTTTCCGTATATTAAAAATAGGATAATAACAAGAAATTGTCTAATCATTTATGACTACCCTTAAATTTTCTAAATTTGTTATATCAGATGTTAATAAGATAGGCTGATTATTCTCAAACGAAACTATGCCAACTCTTAGTATTACATTATCAAGATGTACAACAGCAATATCACCTGATTTAAAATCAGGTATTTCAGTGCTTTCTTTTTGTCTTAAGAAGCTTAAATAATTATTATTCGTGCCACTAATAATATAAGACTTTCCATTAATAAAAACCTCATCACCATAATTAATACTCTTTACAGTAACAACTTCGGAAGTATTATTATTTATATTAACAACTCTACCAACTATATTTAGTCCATCTATAATGTAATTACCTAGTGCAAGACCACTTTTTGAGCCTTTATTTATAATAAAGTTTTTATTATAAAGTAAATTCCTATCGCCTAAAATCTTAACACCTACCGAGATTGGTAATTCAATATTAGACTGATGAAAAATTTTATTTTGCTCTGAATATTTTGAAGTCAATGTTAATAAGTACTTATTGATTGATCGAAGATAATTATTCTCTTGTTTTAATTTGTTTATAGTATTGATATGATCAAAATTAAAATTGAGTACTAAAAATAAACCTTTTACTTCGTTACCTACAAAAATAAATGGTGACTCTATTTTTTCTTTTACAAAAAATGTGAAAAGTTTAGTTTTAGAATTATAATTTGGGAATAATATTAGCGTTAAGAATAGAAAAAAACAGATTATATATATTAATAAAACTTTTTTGTTATTAATCACTTAAGAAAACATCTTGATGGTTATGGTTCTCCTCTAAAGCCATACCGGTTCCTCGAGCTACACAAGTTAAAGGGTCATCAGCTATAGATACAGGTAGTCCTGTAGTGACTCTTATTGCTTCATCTAAACGTTGGAGTAGAGCCCCTCCACCCGTAAGCATAATACCTTTGTCAACTATATCAGCTGCTAGTTCTGGAGGAATAACCTCAAGTGCTCTTTTTAAAGCTGTAATGATTTGAGATAATGAGTCAGATAGTGCTTCAGCTACTTGTCTTTCTGATATAACTACCTCTCTAGGTAACCCATTAATTAGGTCTCTTCCCTTAACAGTGAGGGTCTTGCCATCACCGTTTTCAGTGTTACCAGCACTACCTATCTCAGTCTTAATTTTTTCAGCGGTGGACTCACCGATTGCAAGTTTGTGGACACTTCTCATAAAATTAACTATCGAGTCATCCATTGTATCACCACCTACTTTAATACTACTAGAATGAACGACACCACCTAAAGATAAGACTGCTATTTCTGTTGTTCCACCTCCAATGTCTACTACCATAGAACCAGATGCCTCAGAAATTGGTAAACCTGCACCTATAGCAGCTGCAACAGGTTCCTCAATTAGATATACTTTTTTTGCACCAGCAGTCTCGGCAGACTCCTTGATAGCTCTTCTTTCAACATTTGTAGCTCCAGATGGAACACAAATAACAATATTTGGATTAGCGAAAAAACTTTTTTTATGAACTTTTTTTATAAAGTGTTTTATCATAGCTTCAGCAATGTCAAAATCAGCAATAACTCCATCTTTCATAGGCCTTATTGCTTCTATTCTTCCAGGTGTACGTCCAAGCATAGATTTTGCTTCGCTTCCAACTGCCAAGACTGATTTATTGTTTTTATTATCTGTTGCTATTGCTACAACAGAGGGTTCATTTAGTATAATCCCTTTTCCTTTTACATAAACAAGAGTATTAGCTGTTCCTAGGTCTAGGCCCATATCTTCGCTTAAAAAAGCACTGAAAGATTTTAACATTTAAATTCCTTTGATATTTGAGATGCTAATCTCAGAAACTCCTTCTTGCAAATTAGAATTTTTTTCAAAGTTTAATATTTTATTACATGCATTGATATAAGATTTTGCAGAAGCTACGATAATATCTATATCAGATGCTTTACCAATGAACTCTTTGTTTGAATACTCAAGTTTTACTGCGACTTCACCTTGTGCATCAGAGTCTGGTGTGATAGCATTTATGTGATATAAGACCAATTTTGGTGAAAATCCTACTACTTTTGAAATACAGCTGAATACTGCATCTACAGGTCCATTTCCAGACCCACTTACCTCTTTAATCTCATCATTAAATTTTAATTCTAAAGATGCAACATGTTTAGAGTTAGTGCCAGACATAATACTTAAATTTTTTAGTTTTAAAGTATTTGATTGATTAAAGTGTGTATCATCTACCAATGCTATTATGTCCTCATCATAAACATCTTTTTTCTTATCAGCTAAATGCTTGAATTTTTCGAAGATCTCATTGATATAGTTATCTCCGACATCGTATCCCAAAATTTTTAATTTTTCTTTGAATGCATGTTTACCAGAGTGCTTACCAAGCACTAAACTTGATTTCTTTAAACCAATTGTTTCTGGTGACATAATCTCATAAGTTTGAACATTTTTTAAGACTCCATCTTGGTGAATTCCTGACTCATGAGCAAAGGCATTAGCGCCAACAATCGCTTTATTAGGCTGAACAGGAAAACCTGTAATTGATGATACAAGTTTTGATGTTTTTGAAATGGCTCGCGTATTGACATTAGATTGGACTTTTAATAGATCTGATCTGACTTTCATAGCCATTACTACTTCTTCTAGTGCAGCATTACCCGCTCTTTCTCCTAATCCATTTATTGTACATTCAATTTGTCTTGCACCATTTTCAACTGCATTTAAAGAATTTGCAACCGCTAACCCCAAATCATTGTGACAATGAACAGAAATTATTGCTTTATCAATATTAGGAACATTATTTTTAACTTTTTTTATAATCTCTCCGAATTCAAATGGTAAAGTATAGCCGACTGTGTCAGGAATATTAATTGTAGATGCCCCGCTTTCGATAGCCAACTCTATGCATTTATATAGAAAATCAATTGAAGATCTCCCACCATCTTCACAACTCCACTCAATATTAGGGCATAAATTTCTCGCAAATGATACGCTATCTTTAATTTTTTCTAAGACATCATCTTCAGTTAACTTTAGTTTAAACTTCATATGAATTGGACTTGTGGCAATAAAAGTGTGAATTCTTGGATTTTTCGCTTTTTTTACAGCATTCCAAGCTGTTTCAATATCCTCGTGTTTTGCCCTAGCTAATCCAGCTATCTGGCAGTCCTTAATTTCGCTTGCAATTGCTTGTACTGAGTTAAAGTCGCCTTTTGATGCTATGGGAAAACCAGCCTCAATTATGTCAACCTTTAACTCCTCTAATAGTCGAGCAATAGAGAGTTTTTCTTCTTGATTCATCGAAGCTCCAGGAGACTGCTCTCCATCTCTAAGAGTAGTATCAAATATTAAAACTTTATCCGGCAATACTAGATATCCTTTACAAGTTTATTAGATGCTATCCATGGCATCATAGACCTTAATTTAGCTCCTACCTCTTCAATTTGGTGTTTTGCACCTTGGTCTCTCATTTGTTTAAACTTAATTTGCCCTGACTTATGTTCGGCCATCCATTCTTTTGTGAAAGTACCATCTTGTATTTCACTTAGAACTTTTTTCATTTCAGCTTTAGTAGCTTCGTTAGGAACTACTCTTGGGCCTCTGGTATAATCACCGTATTCAGCTGTATTAGATATCGAATACCTCATGTTAGCCATCCCACCTTCATACATTAGATCAACAATTAATTTTACTTCATGTAAACATTCGAAATAAGCCATTTCAGGGGCATAACCAGCCTCAACAAGAGTTTCAAAACCGTTTCTTACAAGAGACATTAACCCTCCACAAAGAACTGTTTGCTCACCAAATAAATCTGTTTCACATTCCTCTTTAAATGTAGTTTCAATTATACCAGATTTACCTCCTCCTAAAGCAGAAGCATACGCAAGACCAATTTCTTTTGCATTACCACTTACATTTTTATCTACTGCGAGTAAACATGGCACTCCACCACCTTTAAGATACTCTCCTCTTACAGTATGACCTGGGCCTTTTGGAGCGACCATAAAAACGTCTAAATCCTCTCTTGCTGTTATAAGCTGAAAATGAATATTTAAACCATGCGCAAATGCTAAAGCAGCACCATTTTTTATATTGTCGTGAATTTGAGTTTGATAAATTTCTTGCTGATTTTCATCAGGAGCTAAGAACATTACAATATCTGCATCCTTTACTGCGTCTCCAGGTGTTTGAGTTTTTAAGCCCACATTCTTTGCTTTTTCAATTGATGAAGAACCTTCTCTCAATCCCACAACTACATTAGAGGCCCCAGAGTCTTTTAAATTTAATGCATGAGCATGACCTTGCGATCCAAAACCTATTATTACAATTTTTTTGTCTTTTATTATGTTAAAATCAGCATCTTGTTCGTAATAAACCTTCATATTACCCCCTAAAAACGTTATATTCCGAGCCCTATAGGCCCACTTCGAACTAATTCGACTTTTATACCACCGATTGTGTCTAAGTCATCTAAAAATTTGTTTATTCGCTCACTTGTGCCAGATATTTCATAAACAACAATATTTTGTCTTTTTTGAACAGTTCTTGAACGATAAATATCTGCAAAATTGAGTATTTTTTGATCTTGTTCATCATTTTCAAATTCGATTTTAATTAGGCAAATCTCTGCCTCATAAGACTCACTTAAGTTTGCTAAATTAGTTGCGCTATGAACGGGAACAAGTTTTTCTAGTTGTGCTATAATTTGACTAATTACTTTTTCTTCACCTAAAGTCTCTATAGTAATTCGAGAAAGATTTTTCTTAACGTCTACAACTGTTACATTTAATGCTTCAATATTATATCCTCTACCTGAAAATAAACCCACTATACGTGCAAGAATACCAGGTTCGTTATCAACAATAACAGAAAGAACGCTTCTCTTAGACTGTTTAAAAGCGTTTATAGGTGTAGGATAAACTGAAGTAGAGGACATTATAAAAATTAATTAAACTAGTACTTTTCCTTTTTCCTGATTTTCAGGATTTTCTTTATCGTATTTAGATAGTAACATTTCATGGTGGGCAGCTCCACTTGGTATCATAGGAAAACAATTTTCTTTTTTATCTACCCAAATATCGGCTATAACTGGCCTATCAATAGAAATCATTTCATTAATTGTATCGTCTAATTCAGAAATATTTTTTGCCCTAACTCCAACAGCATTGAAACTCTCTGCTAATTTTTTAAAATCAGGTAGGGCATCCACATAACTCTCTGAGTATCTACTACCATGTAATAGTTCCTGCCACTGTCTAACCATTCCCATATATTCATTATTTAATATAAAAATTTTGATAGGTAACTTATATTGAACAGCTGTAGCTATTTCTTGGATATTCATAAGAAAAGACGCCTCACCAGCTATATCTATAACTAATGAGTCTGGATTTGCCATTTGTGCACCGACTGCGGCAGGCATACCGAAACCCATTGTGCCTAAACCACCTGATGTAATCCATCTGTTTGGTTTTGAAAACTTATAATATTGAGCTGCCCACATTTGATGCTGACCAACTTCTGTAGTAACAAAAGTGTCTTTTTGTTTTGTTAATTCGTAAAGTCTGGAAATAGCGTGTTGTGGCTTGATCACTTCATCGCCTTGTTCGTAGTGGAGACATTCTTTTTTTCTCCATTCATTAATTTGACCCCACCAATTATTATAATCTTTATCGCCAAAATCAATGCTATTGGAGTCTATGAATGAGTTAATTTCTTTGAGTGTTAGAGCAATGTCAGTATTAGTATGAAAATTGACTTTAACGTTTTTATTGATTGAACTTTGATCAATATCTATATGGAATTTTATAGAGTCCGGAGAAAAAGCATCTAATCTGCCTGTAACACGGTCATCAAACCTTGCTCCAACGTTAATCATCAAATCACATTTGTTCATAGCCAAGTTAGCTTCGTAATTTCCATGCATACCTAACATCCCAAGTGAACTTTTATTTTCACCTGGAAAACATCCCAATCCATGAAGAGTTGTAGTAATTGGAATATTTGTTTTATTTACAAGTTTAATAAGTTCTTGGCTAGCTTCATGGCCTGAGTTTAAACATCCACCACCAACATAAAATATAGGTCTCTCGGATTTTTTAATATGATTTACTAGTTCTTCGACAAAGTTTTTATCAACGTTTTTTGAACCAGCTTTAATTCTGTGCTCTCTAAAACTAATATCTTTCTTTGATATATATTTTGACTTTGCAAACTGAACATCTTTGGGAATATCAATTAAAACAGGACCTGGTCTACCAGAGCTAGCAATTTTAAATGCCTCATGAATAGTCTCTGAGAGTTTGCTTACATCCTTGACTAAATAATTGTGCTTAGTGCAAGGTCTTGTAATTCCAGTTGTATCACATTCCTGAAATGCGTCTGTTCCAATTAAATGTGATGGGACTTGTCCACTGATACAGACAATTGGAATGCTATCCATCAATGCATCAGTTAATCCAGTAACGACATTGGTCACACCAGGACCGGATGTTACTAACAACACACCTACTTTTCCGCTTGATCTAGCATAGCCTTCTGCTGCATGAACAGCACCAGCCTCTTGCCTTACTAATACATGTTTTAAAAAGTTTTGGCCAAATATTGCATCATAAATGGGAAGAACAGCTCCGCCTGGATATCCAAAAATTGTATCAACCTCTTGGTCTTTAAGGGCTTTGAGTAAAATATCCGCTCCCGTGAATTCGTTTTCATTAGCCATTTAGGTATATACTTATATTTTCAATTGAATCTTTAGGGAAGCTTTTTTTATAGTTTATTCTCAAATTAAGTTGGCTAAATTTTTGGTTATTCCACCATGTAAACTGTCTTTTAATATACCTCTTGGTATTTTTAATTCCTAAATAAATAGCCTCATCTAAACTTAATTTATTTCTAACACAAGATAGCAATTCTGGCAGACCATGAGCTTTATAGAGAGTTTTTGATATTTTTTTATTTTCATAAAGTGATTTAACCTCTTCTAAAGCGCCCTTGTTTATCATTTGATGAAATCTTAATTCTGCTTTTTCGTAAAGATCTTTCTTGGGTTTTGTAACTTGAATAACAAGTGAATTAGGAGTGATCGGTTCTTTGCTACCATAATTATTTTCTATTGTGTCATTATGCTCCAAGCAAAAAGCTAAACGACTTAATAATCTTTGTTTATCTTTTGGAAAAATTTTTTCTTTATAATATTTTTCTAAAATATTCAGGCAATGATCTGGGCCCTTGTCTAGATATAAATCTTCTGCTTGTTTTTTAAATTTGTAACTAATTGATGGCATTACTGATAATCCTTCTATTAGTGATTGAATATAAAAACCAGTACCACCAACAAACACAGGTATTTTATTTCTACTGTGAATATTTTTAATTACTTGTTTAACTTCATTAATCCAAAGATTAACTGAATATTCTTTATTATTCACATGTCCATAGAGATGATGTGGGACTATCTTTAATTCTTGCTCTGTTGGTCTATTTGATAAAATCTTTAGTTGTTTATATACTTGTATACTGTCAGCATTAATAACTTCTATGTCTATTAATTTTGATAACTCATATGCGTAATCATTTTTACCCGAACAAGTGGGGCCTACAACAAAAAGGAATTTACTCAATAACGAATGGATTTATTAACCAAAATTCATTACCGTCTCTAATAACTCTTAGCAACAATTTATCTCTATTCAACTTAATACTTTTAGATATGATCGTTTCAAAAGAACTAATATCTTTAATTTTTTCGCTAGATACTTGGATTATAACATCATTCTTTAGAAGATTTTCGTTTTTATCTCCTACTTCTGTGACCAAAATACCTGAAGTTTTTGAGTCTAATCCTAAAGAATTTATAGAGTCAATTGTTAACTCAAGAACAGTTATATCTAAATCTTTTATATAAACTCCATCATTTTTAGCAAGTTTGCGGCCCTCTTCTAATTCACCCACCTTTACCTGTATATCTATAATTTCTCCGTTTCTCCAAACTTTAACAATTACTTCACTATCTATTGGAGTTTCTGCAACAACTTTAGGTAAATCTTTAAATGATGTGATTTTTTGATTGTTAAACTCAATTATTATATCTCCAGCTTGAATGTTTGATAACGCAGCAGGACTATTTGGTTCTACAGAAGCAACAAATGCTCCCTCCGTTGAGTCATAGCCTAAACTATCAGAAAATTCTTCAGTTAAATCTTGAATTTGAACACCAAGTCTTCCTCTTTTTGCTTGACCAAATGAGATTATTTGTTCAACAATTAATTTTGCTGTTTGAGAGGGAATAGAAAAACCTAAGCCAACACTTCCACCTGTTTGAGAGATAATCATTGAATTAATTCCAATTACCTCTCCATCTAAATTAAATAAAGGACCACCCGAGTTACCTCTATTGATTGGTGCATCAGTCTGTATAAAATCAACGTAAGGGCCACCGCCTATATCTCTATTTATAGATGATATTATTCCTGAAGTTACAGTTCCTCCTAAACCCAGAGGATTACCAATAGCTAGTACAATATCTCCAACTCTTGACAAATCCGAGTCTCCCCAATTAACATTTTGTATATCAACAGATGAAGGGTCAATTTTTAAAACAGCTAAGTCAGTTTTAGGGTCAGTTCCAACAAGTTCTGCAGGAACTTCATCGATACCATTATTGAAAATTACAGTAATCTGATCTGCACCGCTTATTACATGATTATTTGTTACTACATAACCTTCATCACTAATAATGAAGCCTGATCCAAGACCAGTTAGATTTTCACGTTTTGGCATTTGATTACCAAAAAAATCATCAAACATATCATTGAAAGGATGGCCTTCTGGCAATTCAGGTAATTGCCTAGTTTGTCTTTCTACAGTTTGACTAGTAGCTATACTTACAACCGAAGGTAGAAGTTCATCAACTAAATCTGCATAACCTCTCTCAAATTGTGCCGAAGCACTCTGGATTGTAAGAAAAATACTGAAAAGAGATAAAACAAAAAGTCTTTTCATTATAAAAATTATATTTAGTTGGCGCCCTCAGAATTTTCAAAGTACTCAAAGAAATCACTATCAGGAGATATAACCATGGTAGTTGTTCCGTCTTTAAAAGTATCTGCATAGGCTTCCATTGATCTAATAAATTCAAAAAACTCAGGGTCTTTTGCAAAAGCCTCATTTAAAATTTGGTTTCTTGCTGCTTCACCTTCACCTTTTAAAATATTAGATTGTTTTTCTGCTTCAGCTATAATTTCAATTTTCTCTCTATCTGCAGTAGCCTTAATTTTTTGTGAAATCTCTTGACCTTCCGCTCTTAATAAATTTGCTTCTCTTTCTCTTTCAGTTCTCATCCTGTCAAACACGTTAGATTGAACTTCTGGCGTAAGTTCTGTTCTTTTTAACCTCAGGTCAACAATTTCAATACCAAAGGTATCTTGATCTTCACGAACATTTTCAAAAATCTCAGCCATAATTTTATCACGATCATCAGATAACAAATCATTTAATTGATACTGAGCTATTACACCTCTTACAGATGAGTTTACGATTCTACCCAAACGATCATTAAGGGCTAACTCTGTTCTAGTTGTTTGAAAAAACTTTAAAGGATCTTTGATCATATATCTAACTATTGAGTCGACCACAATACGCTTTTGGTCTCTTAGTATTACCTCTTCTTGAGCAGGATCTAAGTTTAAAACCCTACTGTCGTAGTAAACAACGTTTTGGATAAATGGTAGTTTAAATTTCAAACCAGGAGATTGATGCACAGCACGCGGTTCACCAAATTGCAAAACAATTACTTGTTTTGTTTGATCAACAACAAAGAAAAAGCCTGATGCAAACAAGATAAAGAAGAAAGATAGTCCAACAATTATATAGTTTCTCATTTTCATTAGTTGTTACCTGTCTGCTTGTTCTTGTTTAACTCGTTTAAAGGCAAATACGGAACTACCCCGTTGCCAGAATTCTGATCAATCATTATTTTACTAGATCCTGATAGGACATCTCTTAATGTTTCTAAATAAATTCTTTTTTTGGTTGTCTCTTTAGATTGCTCATATGTGTCTAACACTTGGAGAAATCTACTTGCCTCACCTTCAGCTTGTTTAATTAATTTATTTTTATAACCCTCTGCCTCTTGGAGTATTTTTTCAGCCTCACCTCTTGCCTCAGGCACAATTCTGTTACTGTAAGCCTCTGCTTGGTTGACTGTTCTCTCCTTATCCTGTCTTGCTTTTTGAACATCATCAAATGCATCTATGACCTCTCTTGGAGGGTTAACGTCTTGTAATTGTATAGATTGAATTAGTATTCCAACTTCATATTCATCCAAGAGCTCTTGTAGTAAAGATCTTGAGTCTCTCTCAACGGATTGTCTAGAAACGGTTAGTAGTCCCTCTAAGTTAGTTTGACCAACGACCTCTCGTAGCACACTTTCAGATATAACTTTTACAGTTTCTTCTGGATCTCTTAGATTAAATAGAAATTGTCCTGCATCTTTAATTCTATAAAGAACTGTATAATCTAAATCAGATATATTTTGATCAGAAGTAAGCATCATACTTTCTTCAAGGACATCTCTTGTAGAATTACCATTAGATCTAAAGCCAACATTAATTTTCCTAATTGCCTCAACTTTTGGTGTTAAGACTTTTCCTATAGGTGTTGGGAAAAAATAATGGAGCCCTGGATCTGTGGTGCTTTCATTCCATTTACCAAAAAGTAGTTCAACTCCTTGTTCATCAGGCTCAACTCTATAAAAACCAGTAGCAAGCCAAATTACAAAAGCTATTAAAATTAAAAATGAAACACCCTTAAAACCACCTTTAAAAGGCATTTTAATTTTGTATTTATTTTTTAAATCTTTGAGAAGGTCATCAATTGAATCATTGTTACCACCTGAGAAACCTCCAGAACCTCTATTATTGTTCCCTGATGAAGGTCCCCATGGGCCATCAAGTGCAAAAATTTTAAATTTGTTTTTGTTCACGATACATTATATGTAGTGTTTAATATATGAATATCAAGACTTGTTTTGGAATATCGAGCTGTAAAGGTGGTGTTGGTAAATCAACTGTAGCTTGCAATATCGCTATAACTTTAGCAAACCAAGGATACAAAGTTGGCCTTTTAGACGCAGACATTTATGGACCTAGTGTCCCAACATTACTCGGCATCGGAGATAAGGAACCTAAAGTTGAAGATGGGAAGTTTTTACCCTTTGAAGTATTTGGGATAAAGGCAATGTCGATAGGTTTTCTTGTCAATGAAGAACAAGCAATTGTTTGGCGAGGACCAATGTTAGCAAAAGGGCTTGATGGGCTCATTAACAAGACAATTTGGGGTGATTTAGACTATTTGATTGTTGATTTCCCCCCTGGTACTGGAGATGTACAAATATCAATGTCCCAAAAACTTAAACTGAATGGAACTCTTATTATAACAACTCCACAGCTTCTTTCTTTAAAAGATGTAATAAGAGGAATTAATATGTTTATTAAGGTAAATGTTCCAATACTTGGTGTAGTTGAAAATATGTCTTATTTAGAAGAACAAAATAAAAAAAAATATATTTTTGGTGAGTCTAAGACTAAGTCTCTACTACTCAAAGAAAATATAAATTTAATTGAAGAACTTCCTTTTAATTTAAATATCCCTAAAAGCTGTGACGACGGAAAGCCCTATTGTTTTGATTATAAAGATGATTATTCTCTAAAATTTGAAAATATAACAAACGCAATTACAAAAAAATTTCAAAGTTAAGATAATTTAATATTAAACTTTACTTCTAATTCTCTAAGCTCTCTTGGAGATAGTTTGTAATTAGACTTCTTAATTTTTTTATTCGCTAATTTATCTCTAACAATTTTCAAAGCCTCTTTAGAGAGTTGGAAAGAGTCCGAACGGTAATCTTCAAAAGCTTCGTATGTTAAGGGTACCCACTTTTTTAAAATTTCAACCATTTTTTCAGCATAAATTTGTATTTCATACTGAGCATGGCTATCTGCTCGCAATCTTAAAAAATGCATAAGATTATGAAGGTCTACTTTCCAATACCATTGTGTGTAATAGTTTAATGGAAGAGTTGTTCGAGCTAGCTCTCTAGCTAGACCCTCCCCTTCAACGTATTCATCATTATTCAAAAGCTTACCATTCAATAAATTTTGGTAGTCATCATAGAGTTGTTCGGAATTCTTTTGAATTAAATCTTGGGCTTGTTTTGCAAACTTTTTATCTAAAGTATTTGATCTACCTTGCTTGTTTGTAGTGGATTGAGATCCAAGTTGATCCATTTCTGGAACATAAAACTCTTTATCTAATACTGAATATCTCGCAGAGTATTCATTTACATTTGCAGTTCTGTGTCTAATCCATTGTCTAGCAACAAAAATAGGAAGTTTAATATGAAACTTAATTTCACACATCTCAAACGGAGTTGTATGCCAGTGACTTAAAAGATATCTAATAAGACCACGGTCCTCACGTAATTTTTTTGTTCCCTCACCATAGGAGACTCTGGCTGCTTGGACTATTGACTGATCTGTTCCCATGTAATCAATAACCCTTATGAAACCATGGTCTAAAATTGGGATTTGTTTATATAGTATTTTTTCTAAAGCAGATGAAGTAGCTCTTGTAGTTTTAAAATCTTTAAATTTTGGCACTTTAGTGATTTTTTTCTTCATAGGTGTTTAAAGGATTCATTAATTAGACTATATTATCTTCGTTGTTTATCAACTATAGCAATAAACGCTATATGTAATAGGTGTATCGGACTCGGGGGCGGTACCCGACACCTCCACCATAAAAATTTTTATGGGGGTGATATAGGTTTGACGTGCTCTGAAGGATATAGTTTTTGCTCGTTGTAAGCGTTTCTTCGACATAGAAACTTAAAATAATTGCTAACGATAATGAATTAGCACTCGCTGCTTAATCTAATTAGGTAAGCGCGGCTTTGGGGCGGCCGGGCAACAGAACGCCCCTTTTATTTAATTAACCTTTATTTCCTCTTACTTTTTGAAAAACAAGTTGCATACAGTTTTGCATACAGTTTGCATACAGTCTAAAGTTTCATTCTAGGCGATAAATCACGTAGAATAAAAAGTTAAACTAAAGTAGTTTTTTCATTTTATTTTCTTTTTAAAAATTTCTATTTTAAATATAGAACATAAATTGCTGCTATATGTTTCTCCGAATATTCAAAAGAACTTGGAAAACAAATTGTATAATCAGAATTTGATGAAGAATTCGTAACATAAATCCAGTCTGCTGCGGGTGATGCATTTCTAGTTAAATATATCCATTCTGCTGCATGTGATGCAATTTTTTTAAAATAAACCCATTCTGCATAAGTAGGACTACCTGTAACAACTTCTATGTCTGCATAAGAACAATTTGAAGTAACATAAATCCAGTTCGCTGCGGGTGATGCATTTCTAGTAAAATATATCCATTCTGCAGCGGGTGATGCATTTTTGGTAAAATAAACCCATTCTGCTGATGTGTAAGAATTATATACAAAAGCAACATCTTTTGAAAACACCGAAGACGAATACAACAAAACGAAGAGTGTGAGTAGGATTTTCATTTCGAATTTATTAATTCAAAATTAATTTTATATCTATAGAACTCAATATCGTTGGTTACTGACAATGCTCTCTTTAGTTTTAAGTCTTCTTCTAAAGCAATAATTATACCTCGAACTTTTTGATCAGATTCCAGAAATTCACTTTTAATATATCCCATGTATCTTTGTATTTGACCAACAACACTGTCACTTGCTCTACCTTTTTTTAATTCAATAACTAAAAGTTCTTTTTTATCTTTACTAATCGCAAGTATATCAATTGGACCTGTATCAGTAGGAAATTGCTGACCAAATAATTCATCATCTTCATAAATGTCATAATTTTGAGCAATTTCTGTTTGTTTCCAGTTTGCAATTAAGAAATCTTCCAAATGACGCTCAAGAGCAAACATTGATGGATCCTCTATATTTTTATCAATTGATGTTAAAACATCATTTTGATTATTATCAGAGATAAAGTTTTGTAATTCATTAGAATATTTTGTGATGTTTGAAATTGTGCCAATTGAACCAGTAGAATTTTGTAACTCTTGTGACATATCAGAACGATTAATAGATGTTCTCAACCATTCTACTTCTCTACAATGAAATAGAGGTCTATCTGGTTTATAAACATATTCACTCTTAACTACGCCAACGTAATATTTACCACTGCCATCAGGACAAATGACATGATCACCAATATTGATTGATTTAGATACAGTATGTATTGCACCACAAGCAAGACCTGCGGTCACTTTAGATTTATCAGGGTTTTTTTCTAAATATAATGGAATATATTTTTTATTAAAATCTCTCCAATTCTCAGGAAGGTCATTAGATAAATCTTTATCTATTCCAAAACTAACACCAATATAATTATTTTTATAACACTCTTCAAAATGAGTGTGTTTTCTTCCTAAGATTAATCTGAAATAATTTTTAATCATTATTTAATAATTCTTAACTCAAATAAGTCAATTATTCCACTTTGAAGTCTTCCTATCCGTATACTTTTGCGAACAGAAGTCGCAAATTCATCAAAAACGAGAAATTAGTGCATACAGTTTTTGCATACAGTTTTAAAAAGTTGTTATATACTGCGACTTAGGGACGATGTGTTAGGAAACAGAACGCCCCTTTCATTAAATTTGTAATTTTTATAAATTAATTTTGTATGTCCTAGAGTCTTTATGATCACTAACTTCAATTATCTTAAACTTACCTGTTTTTTCTATCTTTAAGCCTTTTGATGTAACAAAGGATTTCATTTTTTTTACTTCACCCTCTGACATTTTTCTTTGATATTTAAGTGTATGACTTTTGGAACCAATTTTAAAAATAGTTTTCATAATTGTAAGTACGACTTTGAATTATGCTGGATGAAACTTAATTATGATTTATTTGCATAATGTGTTAATAAAAAATTAATATTTTTTTTAAATAATAAGCTAAAGTAAACTTAATAAAGGAGAGTGTAATCATGGAAAAAATGATGTTAGCAATTGGTAGATTAAAAGAGGGTGAAGGCAAATTTGAAAAATTTATGGCTTTTTTTCAATCTGATGAGGGGATGGCAATGAGGAAAGCTGCAGCACATGTCGAAAAAACAGTTCCTGGAATTTTACCTGATAAAAGCGGTATCATGTTTAAAGTTCATGTTCATAATGAAGAGGAAATGATGGGTATCGTTAAAGGAACTAACCCTGTGATGAAGCCAATTTATGATGAATGTATACAAAGCATTGAATTGTTCGAATTAACACAAGTCTCATTAGACGAATAAAAAAAAGGTTTAAAAATGTCAATATTAAAAAAATATGATGAGGTCTTTATGAATAAAGATGAAGCTGGAATGAATGAGGTGCTTCATGATGATTATACATTCACAATGCATGCTTCTGGAAAAGTTTTAACTAAACAAGATGTTATACAGTGGGCAATGAGTGATGATATTAATAGAGACAAGGTTAGAATTATTTATGAAAATGATGAAATTGGAATTGAGCACTCATTTGTAACATTTTCAGATGGTAACACACAGGCAGTTATGGCAGTATTCACTTTTAAAGATGGTAAGATCTTTTCTTTAGAAACTGGTGCTACAAATATGCCAAAGTAATTAATTTAAATATTTTGAAAGGTCTGGTTTAAAATAATTTGGGCCTTTCATTACTTTTCCAGCCTCATTATAAATGGGTTTTCCATCCTCACCTAATTTGCTCATATTAGAGTTTTGAACTTCCTCAAAACACTTATCTAAATCAATACCAAAAGCATGGCCTGCTCCATAAGTGACATAAAGTATGTCCGTCAATGCATCTGCTAACTCAAGTAAATTTTCATCCTGCATTGCTTCAGTTAATTCTTCTAATTCTTCTTTGATAAGGTCAATTCTCAACTTGTTGGTCTTAGCGTCACTAAATCCAGCTTTATCTTTTACTTCTTGACCATATGTTTTCATAAATAATCTCACTTTTTCAAAATTTGTCATTTGTAACCTCTAATCTTTTAATAATTGAAAATAATTTTATTTCATTTTCATTTTAAATTTATAGGATCTTAATTATAGGAGAAAATATGGCAACTTACGAATGTTCAAATTGTGGAATGTCAGTAAATGCAACATGTGGAAAATGTGATGCGCCTTTGGTTGATGATGTGCTAAAGCTAGATAATGGATCAGAAGTGCAAATATCCAAGTGCCCAAATGATCACGGCAAAATTAAATCTCCAACCTGTTGTGGAAATGATATGTCCTGTTCAGCAGATAATTAATTTTTACTAGTAAAAAGAAACTATTTGTAATAAGAATTATGCGCTACGGCCAGATAGCTCAGTCGGTAGAGCAGAGGACTGAAAATCCTCGTGTCGGCGGTTCGATTCCGTCTCTGGCCACCACTGCGAAAGACTATTGAAGGTTTAATTCATCAATAGAGCGATCGTTTCTTGATCTGCTCAATTCTAAAAGCCCACCCCTTGTGTAACCATAAACATTTGTAATACTTAAATCATCCCTAAATTCATTCTTTAACATACCTACGAGTTTTCTAAGTGTATTTTGATCACTAGCTACAGGGTCAATAACTACTTTTCCAGATATATTTTTTAATTTTATGAGCTTAGAAATTAATTGGATAGCTTCTCTATTTGTATCAAATCTTTTTGCTGAACCTGTATTGACATCTATAGCTGTAAGAGCATCTGTTTTACCAATCATGATATTACCTCCGCTAGGTAAATCGTAATTATGACCGATTAAATAATCTATCTTTTCACCTAAATTAAATACCTCTTCAATTTGTTCATTAGACATCTCTTCACATAGATTTGCAAAAGTAGAGTCTAGTTTTTCATCCCAGTTTTTTACTCTTTCGAAACGATCGTTGTCACTAAAGATGATTTGATCAGTATTTTTATCAGAGTAATCACAAACAAAATTTTGATCAAAATATGTATTTTGAAAAACAAGACCCTCATCGCTTAATTCTTTTGCATTTAATTCTATTTCTTTCCATTGATTATTTAAATCATTCAACTCAGATTGAGCTATTTCGATGTTTTCAGGAATAAGATTATGCCTAGCTATCAATCCTACTTCAGACTCACTCAGAGCATCCATAATTTTATCTTGTTGATTTGTGTCTAAGTTTTTTCTTGTTCTTCTACTTAAAATTATTTCGTCACCATATGGTAATAAATTTATAAATTTACCAGTTAAAATGACATTATTTGTAAAAAGATGAACTTTATCTTTAGAGCCTATACTTCTTACTTGAAGTAATAAAGATTGTCCTTCATGCGCCTTATCGCCATTTGGAAAGTTAATTCTTTTGAAGAAACCTCTTTGATCTCCGTTACCGTAAGAGACAAATGCTCCACTATCATTAGGTAAAATTTCTGTAATTTTTACTTTATAGATATCTCCAATTTGAACATCTTCGTTGGGTTGAAAGCGAATATTAACCAATTCTCCTTCATTGAGTTTAACTCCGCACTTAAAATTTTTATAGTTTGTAACAATAAGTTTTGTAGACATAGCATTGCTCCTTTTAAAAAATTATTCATTAGTTCTTCGACCTAAATGTTATTCTGCCCTTAGTTAAATCATATGGTGTCATTTCAACTGTTACTCGGTCTCCAGCGAGAACTCTAATTCTATTTTTCCTCATTTTTCCAGATGTATGGGCAATGACTTCATGGTCATTATCTAGCTTAACTTTAAACATAGCATTTGGAAGTAGCTCTGAAACTACACCTTGAAATTCTATCGCATCCTCTTTAGACATATTGTTGTATCTTATGGTTTGATCTTTCTAATTTCAACTGATAAAGCGTGTGCCTCCAGGCCCTCTTGTCTCGCAAGATTAATTGTGTGATTTGCTATTTTCTTAAGAGTTTTTTTTCTAGGGTCAATGAAAACTGTTTTTTTTGTATAATCATCGACACTCAAACCAGATGAAAATTTTGCAGTTTGATCTGTAGGTAATACGTGATTAGTTCCAATTGTATAATCTCCCAAAGCAACAGGGGATTTTTCACCTAAAAATACAGATCCAGCATTTTTAATATTTTTTAATATATTTTTATTAAATTTTTCGTGAATATGAAGATGTTCTGGAGCAATAAAATTTGAAATTTCATATATTTCTTTTTGACTCTTAGCTAAAATTAAATAGCAATTATTTTTTATAGATTGATCAACATTTTTAAAATTTGTCTCTTCCATAATTTTTTTTAGTTCATTTTTAACTTTAATTAAAATATTTTTGGATTTAGATAAAACATACGTTTTTGCATTAGGGTCATGTTCGCCTTGCGCGAGAACATCGTAGGCTATCCAGGTAGGATTAGAATTATTGTTTGCCACTACTAAGACCTCAGATGGGCCAGCTGGTAAATCTATTCCTATAACTCCAAATAATTGTTTTTTTGCTTCAGCTACGTATTGGTTACCTGGGCCAAATACTTTATCCGCTTTTTTTATAATTTTTGTACCAAAAGCAAGAGCTGCAATAGCTTGAGCACCACCAACATTGTAAACGATATTTACTCCACATAAATATGCAGCTGCAAGAGTTAGTTTTGATGTTTGACCATTTTGAGAAGGGACACAAATCATAATATTTGGGACCTTGGCTATTTTTGCAGGTATAGCTGTCATTAAAACAGTTGAGGGATAAGAAGCTAACCCACCAGGTATGTATAAACCTACATTTTCAATTGGTTTCCATTCAATGTAAAACTTCGAGTCGAGTTGATCTTTGAAAGAATATGATGTTTTTTTTTGTTTTGAGTGATAATAAAAAATTCTTTTGTAAGCTAATTTAAGAGACTTTTTACTTTCATTCGAAAGAGAATTATAAGCTTCCTTTAAAGTTTTTTTTGGTATGATAATACTTTTCAAATTTGCATTTTTGTTCTCAAACTTTTTTACATACTTTAATAGAGCTATATCTTTATTTTTTTTAATGTCCTCTATAATTTTTTTTACAGTAAAACTTACATTAGAATTTGTTTTGACAGGTAAATTGAGATGATCAAAGATCCATTTTTTATTTACAACTCTCATTATAAACCTTGCGTTAAAAGTTTTTTAATAAATTTTTTTTTTAAATCATATGCGAAATAGCTGCTAATTATTACAGTTGAGATGTCATTGTTTATTACTACATTTTCATAAAGTTGATTATCTTTTAATGTCTTGCCTGATTGAACTAAATCTAAGATAAAATCAGCTATCCCATATTTTACTGCAAGCTCGATAGAACCATTTAATTTGATTGTTTCAGTCTGTATATTTAAATCTTTAAAATAATTCTCAGAGATATTTTTAAATTTCGTTGCAACTTTAAAAATTTTCTTTTCCGAAAAATTAATTTTTTCTTTATTTGAAGCTATAGATATTCTACACTTTCCTATACTAGTCTTTTTTAAGAGAACAATATTTTGTGAGCTATTTTCAAGAATCTCGTCATATCCAACAAATCCAATATCAGCTGCACCTAGCATAATATATGATCGAATATCAGATGGTTTTAACTTAATTACTTTTATCTCATTAAGATTTGTATCAAAAGTTAATTTTCTAACACTATCATCGAAGAAAGACTTTTCTATTCTTAAACCCCTTTCGGATAAAAATTTTACAACTTTTTCTTCAAGCCTACCTTTAGGGCAAGCAATTATTAAATTTTGATTTTTCATTTTTTTCTAATAATGTTTACGCCACATTTTTTTAATTTTAAATCAAAATCTTCATATCCTCTATCGAGGTGGTAAATTCTATTTATTACAGTTTTTCCCTTAGACATCATTGCTGCGATTATTAGAGAAAAACTAGCCCTAATATCTGTTGCCATGACCTCTGCGCCAAGTAAGTTAAATGTTTTATCAATTGTTACTGTTTTTCCTTTAATTGATAAATTTGCCCCAAATCTTCTTAGCTCTGGAATATGAATAAATCTATTTTCAAATATATTTTCGACTACTTTCGACTTTAAACCAGACTTAAGTTGTGTTGCTATTAGCTGAGCCTGTAAATCTGTAGGGTATCCTGGAAATTCTTTAGTTGAAATTTTTTTTATTGGTTTAAGTGCTTTGCAGTAAATTTCATAAGAGGAATTAGATAGCTTTTTTATTTTTAAACCCATTTCTTTGTAAACTTTTAAAGGAAGAGCAAGGTCTTTTGGATTGAAGTTATTCAATTTGAGTCTCCCTTTTGTTGCCATAGTTGCTAAAATGTATGAACCAGCTTCTATCCTGTCAGGTATTACTTTGTAATCCTGGAGTTTTAATTCTTCTACACCTCTAACTATAATTGTCCTATTCTTTACTTTTATAAGTGCACCACATTTATTCAAAAAATTAATTAAATCTATGACTTCGGGCTCAATGGCACAATTTTTTAGTATACTTTTTCCACTCGCAAGACTAGCTGCCATTAAAATGTTTTGTGTTGCACCAACACTAATTTTTGGAAATTTATGATCAATAGGGTTTAACTTATTTTTTTTTCTCTCAGCTATTACATAGCCATTTTTTATTGAGATTTTTGTGCCCATTAACTTTAGAGCATTTAAATGCAAATCAATTCCCCTAGTGCCAATAGAGCAACCGCCAGGAAGAGCAATTTTAAATTTTTTATATCTTGAAATCGCAGGTCCTAAGATAACAATAGATGCTCTCATTTGACGAACATATTCATAATCAGCTGATTTTTTTGTGATAGCAGAACTTTTAACAAATAGAGTGTTTCTCTGAAAATCAACATCACATCCTAAATCTTTTAAAATTGAGATTAGAAATCTTGTGTCTCTAAGGTTAGGTATATTTTGAATAAGGCACTCACCTTTTGCTAACAGAGTAGAAATTATAATAGGCAAAGATGCATTTTTTGAACCAGAAATGTTTATTTGTCCTTTTAAGGTTGAGGGGCCCTTTATAACTACAGTTTGCATTAACTTATTTCTTAATTTTTTTTCTTTTTTTTAAATTTTCTCTTAATTTTTGAGCTAATTTGTCTTTTTTTTCTTGTTCAAATAATTTTTTTTTTAGGTCTTGTTTCTTCATAAATTATAACCAAATAAATTATATGATGAATTTTGAAAAATATACTAATAGTTCAAAAAAAATTATTAATTCTGCACAAAATTTAGCCCTAAGTAAAAAACATCAAAAAATTGCCCCTATTCATATTTTTAATGAATTATTAAATTCCAATCATGAATTAATTAATAAAATTTTTGAGAAAATTAACACAGGTATTATTAAAACAACTATTTCTGAGTTATTATCTAAAGAACAGGTAAACAACTCTAACAGTAGTCAAATTTACGCTGATCCTAAATTATTGAGTCTTTTTGAAGATGCAGAAAAAATTGCAAAGTCTAATGAAGATAGTTTTGTATCGATCGACTCTTTATTTTTAAGTTGCATAAAATCAGATGACCAAATTGAAAACTTATTAAAAAAAAATGGTCTCAGTCCTGAATTAATTAAAACAAAAATAAAAGAGTTCAGAAAAGATGTAAAATCCGAGAGTGAAAATTCTGATGATAATTTTAACGCGTTAGAAAAGTATACAATCAATGTTACTCAAAAGGCACACAAAAGAGAGTTAGATCCGGTTATTGGAAGAGATGAGGAAATTCGAAGAACTATTCAAGTTTTATCAAGGAGAACTAAAAATAATCCAATATTAATTGGAGACCCTGGTGTGGGTAAAACTGCATTGATAGAGGGTTTGGCACAAAGAATTGCGAATAAAGATGTTCCAAACTCATTAGAAAACAAAGTTATTCGAATTCTTGATCTGGGGTTATTGCTCGCTGGTGCCAAATATCGTGGAGAATTTGAAGAAAGACTTCAAAATGTTTTAAAAGAAATTCATAAACAAAATGGTTCGATTATTTTATTTATAGATGAAATTCATACGCTTGTTGGTGCTGGAAAAACAGATGGAGCGATGGATGCATCTAACATGCTAAAGCCAGCATTAGCTAGAGGTGAATTACATTGCGTTGGTGCAACAACTTTAGATGAGTATAAAAAATATTTTGAAAAAGATGCAGCTTTAACTAGACGTTTTCAACCAGTTTTTGTTAATGAGCCCTCTTCAACGGATGCTGTTGCTATTTTAAGAGGTCTAAAAGAAAAATATGAAATCCATCATGGAATAAGAATTAGTGATGAGGCTATTTTATCATCAGTTCAATTATCTGATCGATATATAACTGATCGTTTTTTGCCAGATAAAGCTATTGATTTAATGGATGAGGCTGCGAGTAAAGTTAAAATGGAAATTGACAGTAAACCTGAGGAAATTGACCAGCTTGACAGAGATCTTATTAAACTGCAGATGGAAAAAAACGTTCTTTCAAAAGATAATGAAAAAGATGATAAAAAAAATGAAAAAATTGAAAGTCAAATATCAGTTATTCAACAAAAACTAAATATACTCAATAGCACTTGGGAGTCAGAAAAAAAGATACTAGATACAAAAAGAAATTTAAATGAAAGAATTGATCAAGCAAAAGAAGACCTCGAAGGTGCTCAAAGAAGTGGTGATTTAACAAAAGCGAGTGAAATCATGTATGGCTTGCTCCCAAGTCTTCAAAAAGACTATGAAGAATTAAATAAAAAAGAGCAGGCTACAATCATAAATGAAGTTATTAATGCTGAAGATATAGCAAGTGTGGTCTCAAAGTGGACGGGTATCCCTTTAGAAAAACTTATCGGAGGCGAAAAAGATAAGTTAATAAACATAGAAAAACTTTTAGAAAAAAGAGTTATTGGTCAACAAGATGCTATTGAAAAAGTATCTAAGGCAATTAAGATTTCAAAAGCAGGTCTTCAAGATCCTGATAAACCTTTGGGTTCGTTCCTTTTTTTAGGACCAACTGGTGTAGGAAAAACTGAATTATCCAAAGCGTTAGCAGAATATGTTTTTGACAATGAAAAACAAATGCTAAGGCTTGATATGTCCGAGTACATGGAAAAACACTCAGTAAGCAAGCTTATTGGATCTCCGCCTGGTTATGTTGGTTACGATGATGGTGGGAAGTTAACTGACTCTGTGCGTAGACGCCCTTATCAGGTTATTTTGTTTGATGAAATTGAAAAAGCTCATCCCGATGTATTTAATATTCTCCTACAAATTTTAGACGATGGTAGGTTAACAGATTCTAAAGGAAAAATAGTTAATTTTAAAAATACTCTTATTATTATGACCTCTAACATTTGCTCACAAATCCCTGTTGATGATAATTTTGACTATACTACAAAAAAGAGCCTTGCTCTTGAAGAGCTAAAAAATCATTTTCGATTAGAGTTTTTAAATAGAATTGATGACATAATTTTATTTAATAAATTATCAAAGGAAAATATTAGTGCGATTTTAAATAATCAAATTCAACAAATTGAAAAAAGAGTCTCCTCGAAAGGTATTTCAATTGGTTTTACTGATGAGGCCCTTAGTTATTTAAAAGAAAAAGGGTTTGATCCGTTATTTGGAGCCAGACCTTTAAAAAGATTACTCCAAGATGAAGTTTTAAACCCTTTATCAGAGGTAATTCTAGATATAGGTGAAAATATTGAAGATAAATTAATTTTTTCCAAAGATAAATATGGATTAGTAATTGCTAATAAAAACCTTAGAGTTTTGAGATCATAACTTCCAACTTAAAGCAAAATTTGTATAATTAACCTATGAAATGGATATTTTTAATTGGAGCATTTGCTTTAATATTTTTTGTATTGTTCCTTTCAGTGATGACTATCAGAAAAATTAGAAAAAAATAATTTTTGGACATTTTTTTTTCAGACTCTCTTTATAACACTAAGGTTTTTTTAGTATCATCAATATTAACAATAATTTTTTTTTTACTACTGCTAACAAGAAAAATTTATAAACAAAAATTAACAATTTCTAATTTGTCAATATATTCCTCTCTTTTTTTATTATTAATTACTTTTGCTAGCTTATTAATTGTAAATTTTTTTGGAAAATTTACTTATGTTCTTTTTATTGCTGCTACAATAACAGTAATATATTCGGAAATAAGTTTTCTTCTTGGAAAATATTTCTTTCCTAATTTTGTAAGTGAAAACGTCTCAAAGGAAATTATTTATATGTTTAGTTTTATTGTATTCATTAACGCAGGTTATTTTACGTTTATGTTAATATTAGATATTTTAAAGGCTGAAACCTACATTTAAGTAATTTTAATTTGATAATATTCATCTCATACTTCCAACTTGTCCTTATTAGTTTTCTCGCGGCTACTATACTTCCCCTATCTTCCGAGTTAGTTTTATCAACAATGCTATTAACAGGTTCATTTGATAAATATTTACTTTTGGTAGTTGCAAGTTTTGGAAATATTCTTGGTTCTTCATTTAATTGGTATTTAGGAAAAAAAATATTAATTTTTAAAGATAAAAAGTGGTTTCCTGCAAGTGAGACGCAAATAGAAAGAAGTGAAATTTATTTTAAAAAATACGGTATTTGGTCTTTACTACTGGCCTGGGTACCAGTTATTGGTGACCCACTTACAATTATAGCTGGAGTTTTGAGAGTAAGGTTTTTAACTTTTTTGACATTAGTAAGTATTTCAAAGATATCTAGATATATTTTTTTAATATTTATTGTTTTTTGAATGAAGAAAGTAATTACTTTAGAAATTGGTAATTCATCATGGTGGAAAAACAAAAAATATAGAAAAGAGGCCTCAAAAGAATTAAAAAAATTACGTAAAAAATATAAATCTGTAAAGTTAATCAAAAAGCATAGATTAGAGGGAAGTAATACTATACTCTATGGTGATTATATTGTTATTGATTAAATATTATGTTTAAAAAAATATTTGTTTTTTTTGTTTTTTTGTTTTTTTGTTTTAGCTCTGCATTCTCCAGAGTAAACGAGGATGTAGTTCATGATGCCCTTGGTTTTATGCTTGGTGGTGATAGCGGATGGGGACTTGTAACAAATGAATATGAAATTGATGGTTGTGTTATTACTTATGTCCAGCCATTAATGGATATGAACCTTATTGCAATATATGATTTTAATAAAGCATTATGGAATTCAGCAGCAAGTCAAGTAGGAGATGATGGAGTAGAATATTTTATTTTAAATGGTGAAGTTGGTGTCCAGGAGGTATATGCATATGATACTGATGGTGTGGATGTGTCTGATGGTCTTTGGCTTTTCGGTTTAGAAGCTGGGCCAAGCACAACATTATTTTTTCCAATATTAGTTGACATCTCTAGATTTGAAAATGCAATGTATGACCTAATGGACGAGTGTCCAGGTATTAAGTCCAAGTACTAAACTAAATACGTAAGTTTATTTTGAAAGTTTAATAAAAATATCACCCATTCCAGATATTAGTTGATCTTCATTAGTAGAATTTCTTATTTTACATTGTTCACCAACGACAGGATGATTATTTATAGCTAAAAGATCACTGCTATTACAGCTTGTTGGGTTGTGTAAGTAACCAATGACCATTTTTTGATCTAAAGTATACACTTGGTTTTCATTCATTTGATCACCATTACAAAAATAATCCCTGTTTACCTCTAGTGGAAAATCTTTTTTATTGCATGGATTATCAATAGTCATAACAGTAAATCTTTCTTCAATGCCTTGAAATTTATGTGATATCTCCATAGCTTTTGCATATTTCATTGAATCACATACACAAGGCCAACAACAACGATACATATCTCCACATACTTTATTATCTGAGTCGACCTCATTCATACTTATAAGTGCTGGCTCAGATCCAGGCGCTATCAAAGATCCAGACACTGGGCAATATCTTTTATTGAATTCAACAAAATCCTCAAAACTGAGGTCTTGGTCTATAAGATATTTAAAAAACTTCGGTCCTGCAGCATTCCTATTTCCATCTGGAAATATATAAATCCAATTTTCGGCAAGTGTATCATAGTAGTAAGCTTCATCTTTTGTATTTTCACTTGAATAAGAATTTTTATTCACAATCAATACAAGTAAGATAGTGATAACAGCTAAAGTGATATTATTTTTAATTAAAGTCTGAAATTTTGTATACACTAAATAGTGGTACCAATCATATCTAAATCTAGATCATCAAAAAAATAGTATCAATTATATGAAATTTTATAAATTTCCGTTTTTACTTTTATTTATTTTTTATTCTATGAACGTATTTGCAGAAAAAAGCTATTTCAAAAATATCAGTCATTTATTGCCTGATCAAAGTCCCAGACTAAGTTACGGGGTGGCTGTAACTGATTTTGATAATGATGGTAATGATGAATTTATAGTGACCGGATTTAGATTTAGTAATTTAGCTTTAGGCTTTAATGGAGAAAGATTTGAAAATAAAATTACTGATAATATTTTTTCTGACCCAGAGAGATCTACAATTGGAGTTGCAGCATGCGATATTGATAAAGATGGTCTTGAGGAGATTTATTTTCTTAACACCGATACCTACAGTGGAATGAAAAGGTACTCGGACAGGCTTTTAATAAATTCGCAGAATGCAATAGAGGATTTATTTGAAAAAAATATTAATCAAAGTGAATTAAATTTAACAGCAGGAAGATCAGTAGTTTGTGTCGACAGAGAGGGTAATGGAAATTATGGTATTTATGTTGCTAATTATGGTGGTCCAACAAGATTTTATGAGTTTATTGATAATAGAGTTGTAGATCTAGCTGCAAGTCTGGGACTTGATAAAGTTACAGGAGGTAGAGCTGTAGTTGCTGGTCATATCTTATCTGATCAAATAGATGTTTTTGCAGCTAATGAAAGAGGCCCAAATTTTCTTTATTTTAATCAAAATGGAAAGTATTCAGATGTAGCCAGTCAAATGAATGTTAAAGATATTTATCAAAATGGAAGAGGTACAGCATTATCTGATATTCTTTATCGAGGAAGACTTGATATTCTAAACGGTAATTGGGAAGGTTTTAATAGAGCGTACGTTTTAGATAACGATAAATTTAAAAATATTGCTAATTCTACTTTTGACGAGCCATCAAAAATTAGAACAGTAATTTCGGCAGATTTTGATAATGATGGTTATGATGAGGTGTTTCTGAATAACATAGGAGAGCCAAATAGACTTTATAAAATAATTGAAAATGGTGTTTTTGAAGAAATTAAACTAGAGCAAGCTCTAGAGCCAAATGGTCTTGGAACGGGAGCAGCAGTTGCAGATATTGATAATGATGGAGTTCTAGAGATTCTTTTATCTCATGGTGAGTCTGGTGCTCAACCTTTGACTCTATTTAAATACCACAATGATGAGAAAAGATCTTTTTTAAGAATTAGACCTTTAAATATCAATGGTGCACCAGCTAGAGGAGCTACAGTAACTCTTTACACAAATGAAAGAACACATTCAAAAACAATTGATGCCGGATCAGGTTATCTGTGCCAAATGGAGCCAGTTGCTCATTATGGAATTAGAGATAATGAAAATGAGTTTAAGATTAAAATTAAATGGACTAATGGAGATGAGGAATTATTAGAAGTTGAAAATTTAAATCAGACTATAGTTGTAAAGCAAAAGATCTAAGATTTAATCCTCTACAATCATAGTGTCTTTTGAGCCTCCACCCTGTGAGCTATTTACTATCGTGCTTCCCTTTTTAAGAGCAACTCTCGTCAAACCACCCATAGTTACGTATGTCTCTCTTCCAGAAAGAATAAATGGTCGTAAATCTTGATGTCGAGGTTCAATTAAATTCCCCTGCAAAGTTGGGGTAGTTGATAATATTTCTAAAGGTTGAGCTATAAAGTTTCTTGGGTTGTGTAAAATTTTTCTAATATATGCCTCTCTCTCAGATTTAGAAGATTTAGGCCCTACTATAATTCCATAACCACCAGAGCCATCAGCTGGTTTTACTATCATTTTTGAAATATTAGATATTACGTGATCTCTCTCGGATTTATTGTGACATAAATATGTCTCTACTTGGTCCAATTTAGGCTCTTCATCTAAATAATATTTAATTATTTTAGGAACATATGAGTAAATAACCTTATCATCTGCTACCCCACTTCCAGGCGCATTTAGAAGTCCAACATTGCCTTTTCTATAAGATTTGTATAAACCTGCTACACCTAACAAAGATCCTTTAAAAAAAGTTTTGGGATCTAAAAAAGTATCATCAATCCTTCTATATATACAATCAACTCTTAAGCCCCCTTTGACTGTCTTTACGTAAACTTTGTCATTTTCGACATAAAGATCTTTTCCCTCAACAAGAGCAATACCCATTTGCTGTGCTAAAAATGAATGTTCAAAGTATGCAGAATTATAAACACCTGGCGTTAATACAACCATTGTTGGGGTATTTTTTTTATAAGGTATCGCATCTAACATACAATGATAGAGTCTGTTGCAATAGTGATTGATCGGTGAAACTCTATAACGCGTGAATAATTCAGGAAACACCTCCCCCATTACCATTCTATTTTCAAGCATATATGAAACACCTGAAGGTACACGAAGATTATCTTCTAATACTAAAAATTTTCCATCAATGTTCCTTATTAAATCAATTCCTGAAATGTGAGACCAAATCTTTTTTTTCGGATGAAACCCCTCACATTGCTTAAGATAATTTTGAGATTTAAATACTAATTCTTTTGGAACAATGTTGTCTTTAAATATTTTTTTTTGATTATAGACATCATTTATAAAAAGATTTAATGCTTTACATCTTTGTATTAACCCTTTTCTTACCTTAAGCCATTGGGATTTTAGAATAATCCTTGGAATAATATCTAATGGCCATTTTTTTTCCTCTGCAGCTTTTTTATCAGCTGAGTAAACCTTAAAATTAATTCCACGAGAACTTATTGTGCTTTGACAATTTTGTTCAATTCTTTCTAAATCTTTGATTGAGTAACTATTTAATATTTTAGAAATTACTTTAGCTTCTTTTCTAAGACTTTTTTCAGAGGTTAAATACTCATCATAGCTATTTTTTGAATTATAATTTTTCCAATTTATACCCACTCTCTAAAAATACTATAAATGCCTATTAGTAGTTATGCATAGTTTAGATTGAAGGTATGTAAATATTCGTTTGTATTTTTAAAAAATTAGCTATTTAATTAAATTATGACTTATTGTGTAGGAATAAAAGTAAACGAAGGGATGGTTTTTGCATCTGATAGGAGAACAAATGCAGGCCTAGATAACTATAACTCTTATTCTAAAATGTATGTCCACAAGGGCATTGATAGAAATATAATAATTTTAACTTCAGGAAATTTGGCTACTTCTCAAGCAGTTTTTAACTCTATTACTAAAGATTTAGAAGATGATAAAAATGGAAATAATTTAAATAACTTATTTAATTTAAATGAAATCGCAAAATACATTGGGAGATTAAATGTAAAACATTCCTCACCAGATGGTATAAATCAAGAGACTATTGAATTAGGCTCAACTTTTATAGTTGGCGGGCATATAAAAGATCAAGAGTCGGAATTATATTTGGTTTACCCACAGGGTAACTTTATTAAATCTAGTGAATTCAAACCTTACCTTGTCATTGGAGAAATAAAATATGGAAAGCCTATATTAGACAGAGTTGTTAAGTCAGAAACTTATCTTGGAGATGCAGCAAGATGTGCTTTAATAAGTATGGATAGTACAATGAAAGCAGATTTATCTGTTGGTCCGCCAATCGACTTAGTTGTATATAAAAATAATTTATCAGAAATAGTTTACCAACAATCTCTTGAAATTAACGATGATGATTATCAATACATATCTAAACAATGGGAAAAAGGAATATTTGAGATTTTTAAATCTTTCGATCGTTTTAAATGGGAAGAATAATAAATGGAGCCCTCTTCTTTTGTAACAAATTTATCAAGTATTGTAGTTATATGTTTAGCTTTAATTTCTTTTTATCTAATGGCTAGAAAAAAAGGAAAGTACGTAGACGTAATATTCGGTTTTATTTTAGGAATAATTGTTCTTATTAAAATTATTTATTGACAACAACCGTCGCCGCAAGTGCAACAGCATGAGCAAGAACAACCACAATCAGGTTTTGGTTTATTATTATCCATAAAATTTAAATATCATCATTTTACAAAAATTACAATATGATGAAGATTAATTGTTAAATAATAATAAATTAGCTAGTTTTTAAATTTAAATGAAATCTCTTCGTAAAGGCATTGGTAACAAAAAAGACATAGAAAAATATTACGATAATTGGTCTAGTTCATATGATGAGACATTGTATGCATGGAACTACAAAGCGCCATTACAATCAGTTAAAATTTTAAAGAAATATATCAAAACAAAACCAAAATTTATTTTAGATTTAGCATGTGGCACAGGACTTTTTGTTGATGAATTTTTACGAACTTACCCTGACTGCATTTGTGATGGATCTGATATTTCTAGAAAAATATTAGATATATCTAAAAGAAATGGAAAATATAGATATCTTTATAAAAAGAGTTTTGAGAATAAAATTCAAATAGTAAATAAGTACAGTGTGGTAAGTCTTATTGGTGCAATGACATATTGTAAAAATCATCAATCACTTTTTAAACTGGTTTATTATTATCTTGCAAAAAATGGTTATTTTATATTTACACATAGAGTAGATTTATGGAAAGAATTAAAATTTGATAATGTCTTGGAAAAGTTAACAGATTTTAACTCAATCTACATATCAAGACCTTTAAATTATCTTCCAAACAATAAAGATTTTGGTTCAAATATTAAAATTAGGATAGTCTTATTAAAAAAGAAATAATTAAATTTAGAAAATGATTTGGGAAATTATTTTTTGGTTGTTTTTAATCCCCTTAATTATTTGGGGACTTCATAAATTATTTAGATACAGTGCTATCGGGATACCCTTTATTAAAAACAACAAAAAACTATATTGGGTATTTATGATTGGATTAGTCTTGTTAATAAACTATCTGGTAGATAAGTTTTACCTTGTGAGTTAATCATGTCAGTTATTATTGAATTAACAAAAAACCCTAATTTAATGTGGTTTGTATCTTTAATTTTTTTGGCAATTACTTTTGCCACATGGCGTGTGAGTCAAAATAATAATAAATGGAAAATTATTTATGAAATCTCTAAATACCTGACAGCAGGCTGTCTTTTGTTAATGTTTTTTAATATGTATTAATAGTTTATAGTTTCTAAGTAATGCCGCCGTAGCTCAGTGGTAGAGCACACCCTTGGTAAGGGTGGGGTCGGAAGTTCAATTCTTCTCGGCGGCACCATTTTTAAGAGAAAAATATTATATTAATTTAATCTGTATTCTTAATGAAGAAACTTACAACTTCTTTGACAGCTATTGGTAGTTTTTTTAAGTTACCCCTATTACCCGCCCTATCAGTTAGGCAACTTTTAAATGCATCTTTTCTTGTTGTGACTACACCGTCAGCAAACATCCATTCATTTTCAGTTATAATTACTGGATTATCTTTACATCCATTTGCTGCGACACCTTTGGTTATTTTACCATCAGTTGAAAAATAGTGATTAGCATCTTCAATTATAATAATCTCGATTTGGTCATCTAGGTTCAAATTTGACAATTGGTCATGATAGTATATACACGGCTTCGGTTCGTAGTGACTTTCACTTCCTTGAACAAATAAAACCTTGAAATCAATTTGTTCTGGCTTGAATTGAAAATTACAACTTGCTTCAACTGGTGCAACAGCCTTCCATTGGATGTTAGATTGGGCTAATTGATACTGAGATAATTGAACTGTTTCATTTGTGAGAGATATAAGAGAAGTTGTTCCTCCAAAACTAAAACCTGTATAAAAAATATTATTTTTATCAATTTTCGGATGGTTCGATAAAATATCTTTTAATTCAACCCCAAAAGACATGGCTATAGGAAAATTAATTTTATCACTAGGACTAATATTCATATGATAAAAGCTATCAGGAGTTGCTACAGCAAAACCGGCTTCTAAACCTTGTTTGACTATTTCAATAGAATAATCATCAGTTTTTCCGTTACCATTTTGAAAATCCTGATTTCTTGTACTTCCATGTTGAGTAATTATTAAAGGGAATGGACCAGAGCCCTCTGGTAAATGTAGTTCTGCTATTATATCAGCATTTTTTTTTAGTTTAACATCGTAAGGAGAAAATTTTATTATTTCACCCGCTTGTATGTAAAAGGGAAATAAAATCATTACAAACAAATATTTTAAATACATAATTTTTTTTTGTTAATAATAAGCTATTTATCGTAAAAATTTCAAAAATAAAAAGTGAGGCCAAAAACAGAAAAGAGCCTCAGTTGTCTCGACTTAGTTCAGGTTTCCCTTCTCTAGGCCTCTACCTCTTTGGCTCTTTTCTTTGTTTTGGGAAGTTTCCTACCCTCTACATTTATTAGATTAAAATAAATTATTTTTTTTGACAATAACAAAAGATAAAAAAATAAATTTTTCTGTTTATAATTTGTGAATAAGTATTTTGGATTAAATTAAATATTAGATAGTTCGCTAATTACATTTTTAACATGATCTTTCACTCTAACATTACTCCAAATTTTTACAATTTTGCCTTTTTCATTAATTAGTACTGTAGTCCTAATTATACCATAATATTCTTTTCCTAAAAATTTCTTAAGTCCCCAAGCTTTGTACTTTTTTAAAACCTTTATTTTTTCATCAAATAATAAATCAAATTTTAATTTATTTTTTTTTTTAAATTTTTGATGACTTTCAATTGAGTCTCTTGAAACACCTACTACAATGCAATTATATTTATTTATAGTTTTAAGAGAATTATTAAAATCAATTGCCTCTAAAGAACATCCTTTTGTATTGTCTCTTGGGTAAAAATACAAAATTATGTTTTTCCCTAAATAATCACTTAGTTGAAATATTCCAGATGTGCTTGGCAACTTAAAATTAGGCGCTTTCATTATTATTTCTATTTTTTTATAGTATATTTTTCACATATAAATTCGGCCATAGCAAAAGAAGATGTCCATGCTGGAGATATAGCATTAAGAATATGTATAATGTTATTTTGCTTAATAACTACAAAATCATTAAATAGTTTTTTACTATTTTTATCAAACATTTGAGATCTAATCCCCGCTTTACTACTTAATTCAATTTTTACTGGTTTATGCTTAAAGTAAACATTAGAAGATTTCATGACACTAGATAAAAATAGATTTTTAAACTCACTAATAGCTAAATTTCTAAGGTTATTCTCATTAAAAATTATTTTCAAAATGAATTTATAACTTAAGGCACAAAACTCTAAAAAATTAAATTTTTTAAAAGGCCTATAGGCTTCTCTTCCAAATACAGGGGTGCTACTAGGTCCTAAATAAAAGTTTCCATCTTTATCGTATACAGTGTGGACTCCTAAAAAAGGTTGGTCTAAATTTGGCACTGGATAAATTAATCTATATGGAATTTCATTTTTATCTCCAAAACTAATTTTCCAATATTTACCTTTAAAAGGTAAAGATGTGTATCTAGTTTTTAAATTTGATTTATTTGCCAAATAGTCTGCATGTAAACCAGCAGAGTTAATAATAAGATCGAAATTATGAATTTTATTATTTGATATAATAGTTGTATTATCAGATGAAATTGAGTCCACTTTTGTATCGTATTTAATTATCACGCCTCTTTTTTTTAAAATTTCAATCAATTTGTTTGATACCTCTTTTGGATCAGCTATGGCTGTTTCTTTAATAAAAAGAGCATCATTAAATAAGGGATTGCAGTTTGGCTCTATTTTTAAAATCTCATCGAAACTATTTAACTTGATTGTTTCGACTCCTACCTCCTTCGATCTCTCATACAATAAATTAAGTGTTTCGATATCTTTTTTTGTTTTTGGAAGTAATAACTTTCCACAATTATTGATATAAAGATTGTTCTCACTAATAAATTTTTTCATTAACTTTGAACCTCTGATGCAGAGAGTTGACCTTAAAGTTTTAGGTTGATAGTAGATTCCAGAGTGAATAACACCGCTATTTCTTCCAGTTCCATGTGATAGTGAGTCTCTCTCTTTCTCAAAAATAGTTATGTCGATATTTTCTTTACTTAAGGTATATGCAATTGTGAGACCAACAATGCCCGACCCAATGATAGCAACTTTCATTTACTTTTTTAATTTATCTAAAAGGTAAAATTCTATTGGTGAAAATTGATTTTTATTTTCAACTATGAAATCATCTACTAACTTTAATTTATGGTCTTCCATTTCAATAACTTTGCGGATACTTAAGTCAACATAAAGAGAGCAAACTTCAGATGTAGCTGCTCTAAAATTCCCACTTTTACTTACAATTTCCAATTGATATACAAATCTTTTTTTATCACGGTCTAAGAATAGTAAGTTTATATCAACTTCATCTCCCTCTTTAACCTCTTGAATATATTTAGTGTGGGATTCCACAGCAAATGTTGATCTTTTCTCATTTTTAGCTGACTCTCCTCCCATTTGAAATCTATCAAGCAACACATCCCAACCTTGATCGAATAAGTGGATATAAAAGGCTAAATTCATATGACCATTATAGTCTGTCCAATCTGAAATAATTTTTTCTGTTCTAAGGTAAATTGACATTATTTAATTTTATAAGAATTATTTAATATTAACATTGAAAAATAAAGTAATAGTATTTTATTAAATAAAGGGGGTAGTGATGAAAATAGGTTTTGTTGGACTTGGTAATGTGGGTGGAAAACTAGCAAATAATCTTCTTGAAAATAATTTTCAAATATCAGTTTTAGATAAAAATCACATATTAATGGAGGAGTTTAATTTAAAGGGTGCTAAGACAGCTAAATCAATAAAAGATCTTGTGATGAATTCTGATATTTTAATAACTTGTCTTCCCTCTCCCAAGATATGTGCAGAAGTTTTAGAGTCCAAAGATGGTATTATTGACACTATACAAAAAGATCAAATTTGGATTGAGATGAGTACAACTGAAGATGAACAACTAAAAAAACACGCATCATTAATTCAGCAAAAAAATGCGATAGCTTTAGAAGCTCCTGTAAGTGGGGGTTGTCATAGGGCAGCAACTGGTAACATTTCTATTTTTGTTGGAGGAAGTAGAGAGGGATTTGATAAAGCAATGCCAGTATTAAAATGTCTTGGTAGAAAAATTTTGTATACTGGAGACTTTGGAAGTGCATCTATTCTTAAAGTTATTACAAATTATTTAGCTACTGTTCACTTAGTTGCATTGGGAGAAGCTTGGACTATTGCGAGTAAATCAAATCTTGATTTGAACAAAACATTTAAAGGAATTGCAGCTTCTTCGGGTAACTCATTTGTCCATGAAACTGAGAGTCAAGTAATATTGAACGGTTCATATAATATAAATTTTACAATGGACTTAGTTGAGAAAGATGTTGGTCTTTTTCAGGATCTCGCCTCAAAACTTGGGGTCGAATTAGAAATATCACCTTTGGTTCTTGATATTATTAAAGATGCAAAAAAGACTTTTGGTGATCGTGCATGGTCCTCAATGGTCGTAAAAAGGCTTGAAAATAAATATAATACTGCATTTAGAGCTGAGGGATTTCCTGAAGAATTGTTAGACTTAGAGGAAAAACAACTTGGTTATGAGATATGATTATTTTGAGTTTTTGTTAATATTTATCTATGAATTTCATAACTGATGTAATTCTACCATTAGCCTTAGCTTTTATTATGTTCACTTTAGGCTTGGGTTTGACGTTTTCAGATTTTGCTAGAGTAGTGAAGGCACCTAAAAATTTTATCATAGGTTTAATTAGTCAATTAATTTTTCTACCAATAGTTGCTTTAATAATTGTTTTGGTTTGGCCACTTCAACCTGAAATAGCTATAGGTTTAATATTAATCGCTGCTGCTCCAGGTGGAGTAACTTCTAATATTCTTACTTCTTTTGCTAAAGGGGATGTTGCTCTATCAATATCTTTAACTGCAGTGATGAGCCTTTTAAGTGTAATTTCTGTACCTTTAGTTTTGGGGATATCGATGGGATTAATTTCTGACAATTCTTTGGGCTCAATCTCACTGACAGGAATAGCTATAAGTATGTTTTTGATAGTAACATTACCTGTTTTAATTGGAATGACTTTCAGAGCTAACTTATCTTTTTTAACCAAGAGAATTGAGAACTTTGCTAAAATACTTTCAACTGCTTTGTTTGTTTTAGTTTTGATTGGAGCTATTTTAGCTGAGAGAGAAAATTTAGTTGAGTATTTTGCTCAAACTGGATTGATAGTCCTTTCTCTCAATTTATTAATGATGTTAATTGCTTTTTACTGGGCAAAGTTTTTTGGAACAGGAACCTCACAACAAAAAGCTATTTCAATAGAGTGTGGTCTTCAAAACGGAACTTTAGCTATTTTTGTAGGCACAAGTGTTTTTGGTGGTGGACTGTATATTATACCAGCTGCCACATACAGCGTCATAATGTATTTAACTTCTTTAATTTTTATTTATTTTATCAGAAATCGTTAAATATAAATCTTATCTGCAAGTCCAAAACAAAGAATAGCCCAACCTATTGCTAGACCTCCTGTTGATAACCATCCTTCTCTTGAATATTGGTCAGTTCTTCCTAATTTATCAATCTCACCAGTGTAAAAAGCTGATATTGCTATAATGGTCATGATTATAAACATAAAATTAAAGAATGCCCATGTAGCCTCTGTGCCTCTAAATAAAATGTATAACTGCATTAAAACAGCACCTACAATTACTGCTCCAGCAAACCTAGCAAAAAATGCTGCTGTCACATCAATTCCATATTTGCTTATGAAATTTTTGGTATTAAACAAACAGTTAAAGCCGTAAAAAGCATTCATCACTAAAATAATTAAAAAAATTACTAAATAAAATATTCCGTTAAAATTTCCTATCATATGAATCTCCCATTTTCTATTTTATCAGATTTTTAACTTTAATAACTATGAATTATTATTTTTTTATGTCATGAATATTTAAATAAATTTATGATCGAACTAGATATATTTTCAGATACTGTTTGCCCGTGGTGCTATATTGGGAAAAAAAGATTAGAAAAAGCTATTAGTAATCACAAAGATACAAAATTCAAACAAACTTGGAGACCTTTTCAATTAAATCCGGGAATGCCACCTGATGGTATGGATAGGCAAGAATATTTAATTTCTAAATTTGGAAGTGCTGATGCAGCAAAGACGATTTATGACAATATCTATGATGAAGGACTTGTAGAAGGAATTAATTTTAACTTTGACTCTATTATGACAACCCCAAATTCCTTTAATTCACATAGACTTTTAGCTTTAGCATACAAACAGGGTGTACAGGAAAATGTTTTAGATAGTTTATTTGAGTCTTATTTCTTAAATGGTGAAGACATAGGTGACCCCAATGTATTGTTGGATATAGCTATAAAACATAAAATTGACGCTGAAGATTTTAAAAGTTATTTGTCAGATCAAGAAAATATTGAGCCACTCGCTAATGAAGAAATTCAAGCTAGAAAGATGGGTATAAATAGCGTTCCTACATTTATAATAAATAAACAAATTGTTATAAATGGCGCTCAGACATCAGAAAATTTTGAGATTATTTTTCAGAAGCTTAAAAATAGCTTAAATTAAAAATTATTAGTAGTAATGCTTTTTTTCTATATATTTTGTAAATGCCTTTAAAACTTAAAGATTTATCTCAATATTTAAACTTTGCTAAAAAACTCGTTAATGCGTCAGAAAAAATAATTAAGAAAACACCATCTCATCGACTAAAAATAGATTTCAAATCAGATAAATCACCTGTAACTAAAATAGACATGAAAATTGAAAAAGAATTGCGATCAATGATCATTAAAAAATATCCTAGTCACGATATATACGGAGAGGAATACCAAAATAAATCAAATAACTCTCCATTTGTATGGGTAATCGACCCAATAGATGGAACAAAAAATTTTATTAATGGAAATGGTAATTTTGGAACATTAATTTCTTTGTGTATTGATAAAATACCTGTAATTGGAATTATTAACTGTCCTGATATAAACAAAACATGGATTGGAATTAGAGACAATGGTGCTTATTGTAATGGAAAAAAAATTAAGAAATCTCAAAAAAATTTAAACTTATCCAAATTATATTTTAGTACATCTGGAATGACAGCTTTCAAATCAAATAATAAGAATAAAAAATATAATGCTCTGATTAAAAAAACTAAATATGCAACCTTTGGTGGTGATTGTGTACAATACGGACTTTTGGCTGAAAAAAGAATACCCTTAGTAGTAGAGTCTTTCTTAAAACCTTATGATTATATCCCTTTAGTTAATATTGTAGAAGAGAGCGGTGGTATAATTAGTGATTGGAAAGGAAATCCACTAAATTTTCAATCAAATGGTGATGTTATTGCATCAATTTCAAAAAAAGCTCACCAACAATTTCTAAAAATTTAATATTTTCCGGCAATACAATTTAATATTAATTCTTGAAATCTTTCTACTGTCATCTCTAGTGGGTTTGCACCAGTGCTTGGATCCTCTTGTGCTAATGGCGCCAATTTAATCTCATCTCCCTCATTAACACCCATATCTTTAAGTGTTTCAGGTATCTCCATATCTTTTTTTAATTCAATAATCCAATCAAGGATACCCTCGAAGCCATTTTTAATATCTAGAAAATTTGCCAATCTAGTAAATTTTTCTTCAATAGTGCTACGATTATAATTCAAAACAAATGGCATAACTGTACCAT
This sequence comes from uncultured Alphaproteobacteria bacterium, assembly GCA_902591315.1. Taxonomy (GTDB): domain Bacteria; phylum Pseudomonadota; class Alphaproteobacteria; order HIMB59; family HIMB59; genus HIMB59. Next base: position 69,739 of record CACJAI010000001.1, on the reverse strand, counting down.
TTGTTGTTCCATGATGAGTCTTGTATAAGGAATTTACTGGGTGTGTAACAGAGTGAATAGCACCTAGACCCTTTTGAAATGCAGCTGCACCCATCATAGAAGCAACTAACATATGCGATCTTGCTTCAACATTATTTCCATTATGATAAACCTCTTGAATATTTTCTTTGACTAGTCTTAAACCCTCTAAAGCTGTGCCCTCTGCCATTGGGTGATAAAAAGGAGATGAATAAGCTTCAATACAGTGTGCCAATGCATCCATTCCTGTTCCAGCTGTAATACTTTTTGGTAGATTTAATGTCAAAGATGGGTCTAGTATCGCAATCTGTGGTAACATTTTTGGGTGAAAAATTATTTTCTTTTTATGATTTTCTTCGTTTAAAAAGACAGCCGCTCTTCCCACTTCGGAACCTGTTCCTGCAGTCGTAGGTATAGCTATTATAGGTTTGATTACACTTGGGTCTGCTCTTGTCCACCAATCTCCAATATCTTCAAAATCCCAAAGTGGTCTTGATTGATGAGCTAAAAAAGCTATTCCTTTTCCAGCGTCCATTCCAGATCCGCCACCTATGGCTATGACACCATCGTGATCACCCTCTAAAAAAACTTTTACACCATTAGTTACATTTGAACCAGTTGGGTTTCCTTGAACATCGCTGTAAATTTGTGTATTTGATGACAGACTACTATTGATTTCATCAATAATTGATGTTTGCAATAATCCAGGATCTGTAACAATTAAAGGATTTTTAATACCTAAAGTATCACAAGCTTTTTGTATTTCTTTTGATCTATCAACTCCAAACCAAACGTTTGTTGGATAATTCCAATTCATATTTTGCATTTATAACCCTATTTATCCTCTCTCAAAATAACGACGGTGCTCCCAGTCATTTACAGATTTATCATATTCACTCTGCTCCCATTTTGCAGCATGAATATAGTGTTCTAAAACATCTGAATGGAAAATCTTTGGTAATAATTTTGATTTCTTAGCAAGTTCAATTGCTTCATAAAGTGTACCAGGAACATTTTTTGCCTTTCTATTTTGATATATATTTCCAGATAATGGCTCTTCAAGTTCTAATTTATTCTCAATTCCATACAGACCTGCTTGAATCAATCCAGCAAAAGCAAGGTAGGGATTAACATCTGCCCCAGGAACTCTGCATTCAATTCTTATTGAACTTCCATGTCCTGCTAATCTAAATCCAGCGGTTCTATTATCAATTCCCCAGGCGGCAGATGTTGGAGCAAAAGAGGACTCTTGAAATCTTTTATAAGAATTTACGTTTGGAGCTAAAAAAATTGATAGATCCCTCAAAAATAAAATTTGTCCAGCTACATAGCTTTTGAAAATTTTAGACATTCCATATTTGTCTTTGGTATCAGAGAAAATATTTTTTTTTGTTTTTTTATCGAATAAAGAATTATGAATATGACAGGAACTTCCGCAGAAATCTTGTTTGTATTTTGCCATAAAACTAACTGCCCGATTATGTTTAAAAGCAATCTCTTTTGCAGCATTTTTTATTAAAATATGGTTATCTGCCATACTAAGAGCATCAGTAAAAACTACATTAATTTCTTGTTGACCAGGTGAGGCCTCCCCTTTAGTGCACTCAACATATATACCGGAGTCTAATAAACTATTTCTTAACTCTTGATTAAAAGGCTCCTCTTTTGAAGTTTGAAATATCATATAATCTTCTATGTACCATGATGTTTCTTTTAAATTTTTATAATAACTAGAATGTATATCTTCATAAGTTTGTTTGAAAAGAAAGAATTCTAATTCTGAACCTAACATCGGTTCAAATCCCATTTTATTTGCTTTTATAATCGCCTCTCTTAAAACTTGTCTTGTGGAATGCGAAACAGGAGTCTTTCCATCATGTTGAAAAGCATCGCCGAGAACTAAAGCTGTTTTATCTAACCATGGTAAAACTTTGATGGTTCTTTGGTCAGGCTTAACAGTCATATCTCCGTACCCAGTCTCCCAAGAGGATGATTTAAATCCAGGAACTGTATACATATCCATATCAACCGTATAAAGATAGTCACAAAAATGAGTTTCTTTGTGAACGTAGTCTAAAAAAGCCTTACCTGTTACTCTTTTTCCCACTAGTCGACCTTGCATATCGGATAGAGATACTAAAACAGTATCAATCTCTTTTGATTTTATTTTTTTTTCTAATTCTTTATAAGTAATGCTCATAATCGACTAAATAATTAGATTTTAACATTTTATTAATAACTTTGTAGACCAACACTCTAAACTACTTTGCGCATATGAAAACTCTGCGGTCTTGTAAATTGATCAAATGCTAATACTGAAAGTGAGCAACCGATACCAGTGTCTTTTACGCCCGTCCATGCAAGTGCCGGATCTAAGTAATCACATCTATTCATGAAGAAAGTTCCTGTTTGAACATTTTTTCCAAATTCTTTAGCAAACTCCAAATCTTTTGTCCAAATAGATGCAGTTAGTCCATAAGGGCTATCATTCATCAAATTTTTTGCTTCTTTATCATCATCTACGGGCATAATACCAACAGCAGGACCAAAAGTTTCCTCCATCATGAATCTCATATCATGATTGACATCAACCATAACTTGAGGGCTAACATAACAATTATCTTCTCTGGATATTGTAAATTTACTCTCATCAATAAGACGTTTTGCTCCGCTGCTCTCCGCTTCATTTATTTGAGCTCTAATAAAATTAGCTGCTGATTGTCTTACTACAGGACCTAAATTTGTGTCAGGTTTTGAGGGGTCATTTAAATTATAATTTTCAGTAATGCTTTTGAAGCCATCTATAAATTCTTTATAAATTTTTTTATCTACATAAATTCTTTCTATACCACAACAAGATTGACCAGAATTAAATAGTGCACCGTCTGCAAGGTTTTCAATTGCGTGTTTTAAATCAGCATCTGCTCTAACGTAGGCAGGATCTTTCCCTCCTAATTCTAGACCAGCATTAATAAATCGTGTTCCTATATATTTTTTTACCTCCTGGCCTCCTCTTACAGAGCCAGTAAAAACAACGTGAGCTATTCTTGAGTCAGAGATTATTTTTTCACAAGCTTTATGATCAGTATGAATAAATTGGAAAACACCTTCAGGTATCCCAGTGTTTTCAAAAGCTTGAAAAATTAGTTCTGCACATCTTGGTGTTTGAGATGAATGTTTTAAAATTAAACTATTACCTGAAATTATAGCAGGAACAATTGTGTTAGTTGCAGTAATAATTGGATAATTCCATGGGGCCATTACAAAAATCACCCCAAGAGGTGTTTTGTATATATAGTTGTCAAATTCTTCGTTTTGAGTGGCTGGAAGATTTTGTAATGAGTCTTTCGCAATATCTACCATGTGTCTTGAGCGCTCTTCAAAGCCTCTTAATTCTCCTGCACATTGAGATATGGGTCTTCCAATTTGCCAACAAATTTCCTTTGATATTTCATCTTTGAGATCGATTAAGTTATCAATAAATTTATTAACAATATTAATTCGGTCATCAAGAGATGTGTTTTTCCAAATTTCAAAACTTGTTGAAGCTGTATCTATGACTGAATTAATTTTACTATCTGAGGCTAACTCTCTCTCTAAGTAGATAGAATTATCAATAGGCGTTATAGTTTTCTGCAAATTCATCAATCCTCCTAAGTTATAAAACCATTATAATGAATTAAGATATTAGATGAAGAGAATTTATTAGTTTAAGACGTTCTTTTTGATGCGTATCTTGACATGAAGTTTTCAGCTAAATTCTTTAATATGCTTAATTGTTTGAGTCTTGAAACCCCATCAACTATTCCATCAACTGATTTGCTGATAAAGTTTTTGGTAGCAATGTCTTTTTCTGACTTATCGTTAAGCCAATAAATTAATGTGGCAAGATAAATCATTGAAAGCAAACCTCGCTTTGAATAGTAACTAAAATCATTTGATTTATCACCTGATAAACTCCATATAAAGTCGCTATTTTCATGTAGCATTTTAATGGACATTAATATGTTACCAGGTCTTAAAAGAAATTTTAGCATTTCAGGCAATGCTTTTTTTAGATGACTGTTATTTTCAAATTTCAACTCCATGATTGTTTTAATTTTATCTCTAGTTTTTAATCGTGAGTTGTTGAAGGAGTTGTAATTCTTCTCAACTTGAATGTTATTTTGAGCAATTATGAATTTTAAGACATCATATTCAAAAGATGGAAATAATTTTGCTAGAACAGATGTTGAAATTCTTTGCTTTTTTGCACATTGTAAGAGAGTTTCTCTAGACCAACCAAATTTGGGTACTTCGTTAATAAATAAGTTAGCTAATTTTTCTTGCTTTGACTTCATAATTATATATAAATTACGCCTTTATGAGGTTACTAGATTGGCAATAGAAGTTCAAGTCAGAGATAATAATGTTGAGGCGGCAATACGCGTACTTAAAAAAAAGCTTTTAAGAGAAGGTATTTTCAAAGAATTAAAGCTTAGAAAAAATTATGAGAAACCATCAGAAAGAAAGCTTCGTGAAAAAGCCGAATCAATTAAAAGATTTAAAAAGCTAATGCGTAAGAAGAAATTCGACTAATTCTCTAACCCTTTAATTATATCTTCACAAACTTTTTTAGCATCTCCAAATAGCATTAAAGTATTGTCTCTGAAAAATAATTCATTTTGAACACCTGCATATCCACTTGCCATACCCCTTTTAACGAAAAATACTTGACCTGCATTTTCAACATCTAAAATAGGCATACCATAAATGGCACTCGTCTTATCAGTTTTTGCAGCTGGGTTAGTTACATCATTAGCACCAATCACAAATGCAACATCTGTCTCTGAAAAATCTCTATTAATTTCATCAAGTTCTAAAACCTCATCATAAGGAACATTTGCTTCTGCAAGTAACACGTTCATGTGTCCCGGCATTCTTCCAGCTACAGGATGGATTGCATATCTTACTTCTGCACCTGCCGCTTTAAGTAAATCACCCATCTCTCTCAGTGCGTGTTGTGCTTGAGCCACAGCCATTCCGTACCCTGGAACAATAATTATTGTTTTACTATTTTTCATCATAAATGCAGCATCAGCAGCGTTACCTTGTTTTGCTTGACGATCATCTTTTACTCCACCAGCACTAGCTGCTTGTTCACCACCAAACCCTCCAAGTAAAACGTTTAAGAAAGATCTGTTCATTCCCTTACACATTATGTAACTCAAAATAGCACCTGACGAACCAACAAGAGCACCAGTAATAATCAATAAGTTATTAGATAGAGTAAAACCAATACCAGCAGCAGCCCATCCAGAGTATGAGTTTAACATTGAGACAATAACAGGCATATCTGCTCCTCCTATTGGAACAATTAAAAGTACCCCGATAACAAATGAGGCAAAAACGATAAGCCAGAATAATTCTTGGTTTTGATCGATGCAAAACTTAACAATTAAAGCAATAATACCTAAGCCCAAAAGTAAATTAATAAAATGTTGACCTTTAAAAACTAAAGGATTTCCAGAGACAAAACCTTGAAGTTTTCCAAAAGCTATAATTGATCCTGTAAAGGTCACCGCTCCTATCGCTGTTCCAATTGACATTTCAATTAAACTTCCCATTGGAATAGATCCAACGGTACCTATGTTAAAGGCACTAGGATTGTAATATGCAGAGGCAGCAACAAACACAGCAGCTAATCCTACCAAGCTATGGAAAGCAGCAACTAATTGTGGTAATGCGGTCATTTGAATTTTAACTGCGATTGATGTTCCAATCAGACCACCTATTAAAAAAGCTATTCCAATTTCTTTATAGCTTAGTACACCAGGATTGGACAGTGTTGTAACTATGGCTATAGTCATCCCTAAAATTCCTAAAAAATTTCCTCTCCTTGCAGTGGAGGGGTGTGATAACCCTCTTAAAGAAAGTATAAATAAAACCGATGAAACTAAATATGCTGCAGTTGTTAAAGTTGACATTTTTTACCTATTGTTTCTTTTTAAACATGGAGAGCATTCGATTTGTTACAACAAACCCCCCAAATATGTTAACGGCAGCAAGAGTTACAGCAACCAAACCAAAATATTTAGAAATGTTGCTATCAACAGGGCCTGCAGCCAATAAAGCTCCAACAATAATCACGGACGAAATAGCGTTTGTGACACCCATCAAAGGACTATGTAAAGCTGGGGTAACCGACCAAACTACATAATAACCTACAAAACAAGCCAATACCAAAACAGTTATACCAAAAATAATAAAGTCACTATGGCCCCCAGATGTTTCGGCCACACTAGATGCTAACTGGCTTGCCTCATTTGCAATTTGTTGTGCCTTGTATGATAAATTTTCTAATTGATTTGAAATTTCTGACATAGTAACTCCTTTTTATTTTATTAAAATCTTTCCAGCTGAGCAAATCATTGTAGCTTTAATAATTTCATCACTTTTATTAATCATAGATTTTTTCTTATCTTCAAAGTTCATTAATTTTAAAAAGTTAGAAATATTTTTTGAAAAAAGGCTTGAGGCATTATTTGCAACTCTGCCAGGAACGTTGGCATGACCTACAATCTTAAGACCATTTTTTGAAACAACTTTTCCAACTTGGCTAAATTCACAGTTCCCTCCTGATTCTACAGCTAGATCAACAATAACTGAACCATTTTGCATGTTTTCCAACATTTCTTTTTTCAAAATTAAAGGTGCTTTTCTTCCTGGTATTTGAGCAGTACATATTACAATATCCATTGTCTTTAGAGTTTCGGCCAATAAAGCCTCTTGTTTTTTTTGGTACTCTGCACTCATTTCTTTCGCATAACCACCCTTCGTTTCAGCATTCTTAGACTCCTCATCCTCGACCATAACAAATTTACCACCAAGACTTTCAACTTGCTCTTTTGAGGCTATTCTAACGTCTGTAGCAAAAACAATAGCACCTAATCGTTTAGCAGTTGCTATAGCTTGTAAACCTGCAACACCTGCACCTATAACTAAAACATTTGCCGGAGTAACTTTACCAGCAGCCGTCATGAATAATGGCAATACTCTGTTAAATTCTTGAGCAGCATCTATAACCGCATGATATCCTGCTAAATTTGCTTGAGAGGACAAAATATCCATATCTTGAGCTCGAGTAATTCTTGGGACTAATTCTAAAGCAAAAGCTGATATTTTTTTAGAATTTAAAATTTTAATACTGTCTTGGTTGTTCTGTATACTGATTTGCGAAATAACCATAGAGTTATTTTTAATTAGTTTAGACTCGTCTGGGGTTGGGCAATTTATTTTTAAAATAATATCAGAATTCTTAAAAACTTCTTTTGAAGTAGATAGACTCGCTCCAGACTCTTTATACGATTTATCATTAAAACCAGAAAGTGAACCTGCCCCCTTTTCAATAAATACTTGGTGACCGGCTTTCACATAGTTTTTTACATCATCAGGAGAAATAGCAACTCTATTCTCAAACTTTTTTTTCTCTTTAACTGCGCCTATTATCATTAACTTGTTCCTTTTAGAAGATAAGTTGTATATCAGATAAATCTAATTTGTTAAGTCTAAGATTTATAAAATTTATTAAAAATTTGTTGAAAGTAATCATAAATCTGCAAATTTGAATGCTTTTTTTTGATTGGTTTCAACATTTTTAACTGAAAAATCTTTAATTAAGTCATGAAAAAGCTTGTACCAATTTATTTCAGCTTTCAAATGAATAAAAATTGACCCCAAACCAACTGCTGCTCGATCCATAAATACAAACTCTCTTGGAGGTTTAACTCCTCCATATTTTTTTAGCTCTTTATGGACTTCGCTAGCTATTTTAGCTCCATAAATACCACTATCTGAGTCTTGAATTTTTCGAACCTCATTTTTTAAGATTGGATCATACAAGAATAAAGCCCATTTATTTAAAACATTCATTAATTTATCATCAATGTCTTTAAACCCCCATACTTGATAAGCGGTTTTTATCTTTTTGTTGTCCTTTTCTTTTAGTGCAAAATAAAGGTCTATTACACCTTTGACAAACTTAGGTGGAAATATTCTTACACAACCATAATCAAATAGATTAATATTATTTTTATTATCTACTGAGTAATTACCTAAATGTGGATCTCCATGAATTATACCGTATTTATAAAAGGGTAAGTACCATGCCATAAATAATTTTTTTGCTAATTCATTTCTAGTTTTTTGTGGTGCATTTTTGTATTCAATTAATTTTTTACCATTAAGAAATTCCATGACTAAAAGTCTGTTTGTAGATATTTTTTCGTAAACATTTGGAATTTTGATATAAGAGTTATTTATATGAATAAATTTAAAAATTTTTAAATGTTTGTTTTCTAAACTATAATTTAATTCTTCTTTTAGTCTTGCTTCAATTTCTTTATAGATCTCTCTAATTTGTATTGATTTATTATAACTAGAGTAAATTTTAAATATTATTTTTAGTTGGTTTAAGTCAGCCTCTACTGCTGAAGACATATCAGGGTATTGGAGTTTACAGGCAACATAATCATTGTTTTTCAATTTAGCCTTGTGAACCTGACCTAAGGAGGCAGCAAAACTTGCTTCTTGATTAAATTCTTTAAAGTTATTTTGCCAATTTTCACCTAATTCAGCTTTCATTCTTCTTTTTACAAACACCCAAGACATCGGAGGTGCATTTGACTGTAATTCAGCTAATTTTCTTGCATATTCTTCAGGCAGTAAATCAGGAATAGTAGCGCTTAGTTGTGCCACTTTCATCAAAGGTCCTTTTAAGTTACCTAAGATCTCTGTAATTTGAGCCGCATACTTTTGATCATTCAAATCAAAATTTAAATATTTTTTTCCTGCAAATTTCGTAGCCAAAGAAGTCATGGAAGTTGTGACTTTTGAGTACCTTTTTACTCTTGAAACTAAATTATTTTCTTCTTTCATTTTAAACTAAATACTTTTTTCAAACTCATCTATTAGACCTGAAATCATTGAGAGGCCTTTTTCCCAACTATTTTTTTGTTTGAGATCTATATTAAATGGTTTCAAAACTTCACTATAATGTTTAGAGCCACCGCTTTTTAAAAGATTAATGTAACTCTCCTTAAAGTTTGGTAAGCCCTCATCATATAGTTGAATCAAAATATTTACTAAACAATCTCCAAAAGCATATGCATATACATAAAAAGGTGTATGAATAAAATGAGGTATGTATGTCCAAAAATATCTATATCCATCTGTTAATTCAATATTAGGCCCAAGACTTTCTGATTGTGTTTTCATCCAAAAATCACAAAGTTGATCAGATGATAACTCTCCTTTTTTTCTCTCTTTGTGAACTAACTTTTCAAATTCAAAAAATGAAATTTGCCTGATAACAGTGTTAATCATGTCTTCTATTTTTGATGCTAAAAGATATTTTCTGGCATTCTTATCACTTTCTTCTAGTAGTGTTCGAAAAGTCATCATCTCTCCAAAAACACTTGCTGTCTCTGCTAGAGTAAGAGGAGTACTGGATAACAACAAACCTTGTTTAGCAGACAAATATTGGTGACATCCATGTCCAAGTTCATGAGCCAATGTCATTACATCTCTGGTTTTACCGTGGAAGTTTGTCAAAATATAAGGGTGTATTGAAGGAATTGTAGAAGCTGCAAATGCTCCTGGAGATTTACCTGATTTTAATTCTGCATCAATCCAACTGTTATTAAAAAATAATAATACAATATCTTTAAAACTTTTATCAAAGTTAGCATATGAGCGAATTACAATATCTTTTGCCTCAGACCAATTTATCTTTTTATTAGGTGAGTCAGGATAAGGCGCATTTCTATCCCAATAATTAAGTTTTTCTTGATTAAAAAGTTTGGCCTTAATTTTATAGTATCGATGTGAAATATTCTTGTAATTGGAAGTAACACTATCAGTTAGTGCCTCCACGACTTCATTTTCAACATTGTTCGCTAAATTTCTTGAGTCTATTGGAGATTTGTATTTTCTCCACTTATCATTTGTAATTTTATCTTTTGCGAGAGTGTTTGTAATAAAAGAAAAAGTTTTTACATTCGATTTAAAAACATCTTCAATACTTTTTGCTGCTTTTTTTCTAGTTGTTGCTTTATGATCAGATAATAAATTTAAAGCTTCTGAACTATTTAAATCTTTGTCATCAATTTTAAATTTTAAATCATTTATCTGTTCTTCAAAGAATCTTACCCATGAAGAGTTAGAGGTTAAATTCTTATCAAGGAAAATCATCTCACTCTTTTCATCAAGTTGATGATGTTTATATCTACGAATGTTAGTTAACCAGTTTTTATATTTGCCAGCATTTAATAAAAATTTTTCAAATTCTTGGTCATTTGTAGCATTTATTTCGTTTGTAAAAAAAATCAAGTTTGATGATATCTCTGTAAGTTTTTCATTTATACCTTGATAGAATTGAACCGTCTCCTGGTCGTTCATATTTGTTGCGTATATCAAAAAAGCAAAATTTCCAAGCTTGTCACCAAGTTCATTACCGTCTTCATACTCTTTTATGATACTTTCGAGGTTTTGAACTTGATTAACTAATTGACCTTTATATTTTGTGTTAAAAGATTTAGAAAAAATTCTATATTTTTCGAGATCAAGATCAATTTTTTCATCTTTTATAGAAGAGTAAAAATCTCCTAAATTCCAGTTCGGCAATTTCTCGGTCATCTAAACTATTTTTTTTTAAATTGTTCTATTTGTTCTTTTGTTGCCTCTGATTGATATTTACTTTTCCATTCAGAGTAAGCCATTCCATAGATAATTTTTCTTGATTCCTCATAGTCTAGATCATAGTTTTCCTCTTTTGCATATTTTACATACCATTTTGATAAACAATTTCTGCAAAATCCACTAAGATTCATCAGGTCAATATTTTGTACATCAATCCTTTCTCTTAAATGATTAATTAAATGATCAAGTACATTAGCTTTAATTTTGTACTCTTGTTCTTTTGATATTTTACTCATGGTAATTTACTAATATCATGTTATTTGTTAATTTCTAAACAAATCAAATGAAACTTAGAAACCGTAAAGCCAAAATTGTTGCAACTTTAGGACCGGCCTGTGAGACCGAAAAAGCTATTGAGAAATTATTTTTATCTGGTGCTGACGTATTTCGTCTAAATTTTAGTCATGGTGACCATGAGGATCACAAAAAAAAAGTTAAAATTATTCGAAATTTAGAAAAAAAACATAATCGTTATATTTGTATTTTAGGTGACTTGCAGGGTCCAAAATTCAGAGTTGGTAGATTTATAAATGTTAAAGAACAACTAAAAAAAAACCAAATATTTACTTTTGATCAAAATAAAAAAGACGGTGATAGTTCTCGAGTCTACTTGCCTCATAAAGAAATTTTCAAATCTATAGCAATAGGGCAAAGGCTGTTAGTGAATGATGGTAAGGTTAGGTTAAAAGTAAAATCAAAATCTGCCTCTGCAATTAAATGCGTTGTAACAGATGGTGGAGAAATTTCTAATAACAAAGGATTGAATATTCCAGATACAAAACTTGATTTAAAAATAATTACTCCAAAAGATAAAAAAGATTTAGAGCTGGCTATTAAACTTGATGTTGATTGGATTGCTCTTTCATTTATTCAAAATACAAAAGATTTATTAACTGCAAAAAAACTTATTCCTGCAAAATTTAAAGTAATGGTTAAAGTAGAAAAACCATCTGCTATGGAAGAAATTGAAACAATAACTGAAAATTCTGATGGAATTATGGTTGCTAGAGGAGATTTAGGTGTAGAAACTAATCCAGAAGATGTGCCTATTCATCAAAGAACAATGGTAGCTGCATGTAGAAAATTTGGAAAGCCATGTATTGTTGCAACACAAATGCTTGAAAGCATGATTGACTCACCTACCCCCACAAGAGCTGAGGCCTCTGATGTTGCTACAGCAGTATTTCAAGGAGTAGACGCTGTAATGTTATCAGCAGAGTCAGCTGCTGGAAATTATCCAAAAGAGTCTGTAGAAATGATGGATAAAATAATTAAACGCGTTGAGGGTGATCCTAAGTATTTAGCTAATATTCAAAATTACAATTTGAATATTGTAAAAACATCTACAGAGGCTATTGCTACTGCAGCACTTGAAGTAGCTACCATTGCTGAATGTAATTGTATAGCCACATTCTCTCAATCAGGAAGATCTGTTTTAAGAGTTGCAAGGATGAGACCTGATGTGACTTTAATCGGATTAACAACCAATAAAAAAGTTGCTCGTCAAAACGCTATAACTTGGGGTACTTTTATGGATGTTGTCGATGAAATTTCATCTTCAACAGAGATGGTTGATCGGGCCTGCAAAATAGCAAAAGTCAGAAAAATCCTAAAACATGGTGAAAAAATAATAATCACAGCTGGTGTACCATTTGGAAAAGTTGGAAGTACAAATATCCTTAGGATAGCTAAAATTATTTCTAATAGTAAATTAACTTAGTTTAGAACAAGCAGTTTTAATTCTTTGGCAGGCATCCTCTAATATGGAGTCAGAGGTTGCATAAGAAATTCTAAAGAATCCCTCTAATCCAAATGCAGAACCCTGTACCCCTGCAACACCCACCTCTTCAAGTAGATAATCCATAAAGTCACCATCAGTTAAAAGTTTTTTACCAGACTCCGTTGTCTTACCTAAAACTTCTTTACATGAAGCAAAAACATAAAAAGCACCCTCTGGAGTTCTGCAAGACAATCCAGGTGTTTCATTCAGATGTTTTACAACTAAATTACGTCTTCTAAGAAAAGATTCATTATTTGACAAGATAAAACTTTGATCTCCATTTAATGCCTCAACAGAGGCCGCCATTGATATTGATGCTGTTGAGGATACGTTTTGTGATTGAACTTTGTTCATTGCGTTGATTAGACTGATTGGACCTGCTGCGTAACCTACTCTCCAACCTGTCATACAATAAGACTTGGATAATCCATTCATCGTCAACGTTCTTTCTTTTAAAAATGGGCAAACTTCAGCTATTGTTTTGAACTCATTTGTGTCGTAAACGATCTTTTCATAAATATCATCTGATAAAATAAAAATATTTTCATAATTTTTAAGAACATCTCCTATAGCTACTAATTCATCTTCGGTATACATAGATCCGGTCGGGTTACTTGGGCTATTTAACATCAACCATTTTGTTTTTGAAGATATACTTTTTTCCAAATCCTCAGGTGTAATTTTAAAACCATTTTGCTCACCACACTCAACAATAATAGGTTTTCCATCATTTAAAATTACAATGTCAGGGTAACTCACCCAATATGGAGCAGGGATAATAACTTCATCACCTTGATTAATTGTTGCTGAGAAAGCATTATAAATTATATGCTTTCCACCAACTCCAACTGTAATATTACCAAGTTCATAATCTAAGTTATTATCTCTACGAAATTTTTTTTGAATTGCAGCCTGCAAATCTGGAGTTCCTTTACCAGGTACATACTTTGTAAAACCCTTATTTATGGCATCTATTGCTGCGCTTTTAATGTGATCAGGTGTATCAAAATCTGGTTCTCCAGCTGCTAAAACAATCACATCCTTACCAGCCCTTTTCAATTCCTGAGCCTTCATATTGGTGGCTATTGTCAAAGATGGTTTTATGTTATTAACTCTATCTGAGATCATTTTTTTTATTTAGTTATCTATAAACTTATTTATAAATTTCTACAAGTATGCCATTTAAAATAGTAAGTGAAAATAAACCAAAAGGAGATCAACCTCAAGCAATCAAAAAATTGATCGATGGTTTAGAAAAGAGAAAACAAAGCCAAGTATTATTGGGTGTAACCGGCTCTGGAAAAACTTTTACAATTGCAAATGTTATAGAAAAATATAACAGACCAACATTGATTATGGCTCCAAATAAGACTTTGGCTGCGCAATTGTATGAAGAGCTAAAAGTATTGTTTCCTAATAATGCGGTTGAGTATTTTGTAAGTTATTATGATTATTATCAACCAGAAGCTTATGTACCTCGATCAGATACATTTATAGAAAAGGAATCCTCTATAAATGAACAAATAGATCGTTTTAGACACTCAGCAACTAGATCATTAGTAGAAAGAGAAGATGTAATTATTGTAGCAAGTGTTTCATGTATTTATGGTATTGGGTCTGTTGACTCTTACTCTAAAATGACTTTAGAAATAAAAAAAGGACAAAACATTAATTTAATGGAGTTCCTAAGAGAATTAGTAGAGTTACAGTATAAAAGAAATAATATTGATTTTAGAAGAGGTATGTTTCGAGTAACTGGGGATCGAGTTGATGTTTTTCCTGCGCATTTAGAGGATATTGCTTGGCGGATAAGTTTTTTTGGAGACGAGGTGGAAGATATTAAAGAGTTTGATCCTCTCACAGGTGAATTCATTCAAAGCTTTGATGAAGTAAAAATCTTTGCAAATAGTCATTACATTACTCCAAAACCACGATTAGAGAACGCTATTAAAGAAATTAAAAAAGATTTAAAAATAAGACTAGAAGAGTTTGATAAGGAAAAAAAGTTGCTTGAATTTCAAAGATTAAAAGAGAGAACTAATTTTGATTTGGAAATGATACAGGCAACGGGAACATGTTCAGGAATTGAGAATTATTCGAGATATTTAAGTGGAAGACAACCTGGTGAAGCTCCACCAACTTTATACGAGTTTATTCCAGACAACTCACTTCTTATTATTGATGAGTCTCATGTATCCGTACCGCAAATAAATGGAATGTATAAAGGTGACCGATCTAGAAAAAAAACTTTATCAGATTATGGATTTAGACTTCCATCTGCATTGGATAATCGACCTTTAACTTTTGAAGAATGGAATATGATGCGCCCCCCCACTATTTTTTTATCTGCAACTCCTGGCCCATGGGAATTGAATGAAGTCGATAATGAGTATGTTGAACAAATCATACGACCCACAGGTCTAATTGATCCTGAGTGCGTGATCAAAACAACTATCAATCAAGTGGAAGACTTAATGGGTGAAATTAAAATAACACTCAATAATAAAAATAGAGTATTGATTACAACTCTTACAAAAAAAAATGCTGAGGACTTAACCAATTACTTAAAAGAACATAATTTAAAGGCTGAATATATGCATTCTGATGTTGAGACTATTGATAGAATAAAACTTATTCGCTCTTTGAGAATTGGAGAGATTGATATTTTAATAGGCATTAATTTGCTCAGAGAAGGGCTAGATATTCCTGAGTGTGGTTTAGTAGCCATTCTTGATGCTGATAAAGAGGGTTATTTAAGGTCAAAAACTAGTTTAGTTCAAACCATAGGTCGTGCTGCAAGAAATATCGATGGAAAAGTGATTTTATATGCAGATATATTAACTAAAAGTATTAAAGCAGCTCTTGAGGAGACAAAATACAGAAAAAATAAACAAATTGAATTTAATAAGAAAAATAACATTACCCCTAAATCAGTGAAAAGAAATATTGGTGAAATTATCGAGAGCATCTATGAAAAAGATAGCTATACTGTGGGTACGTCTGAAATTGATAAATTGAGTCCTAATAAATTTGAAAAACATGTTCAAAAATTAGAGAAAAAAATGTTATCTGCAGCTGAAAATTTAGATTTTGAAAAAGCTGCAATGTTCAGAGATGAAATAAGGAAACTTAAAAAAGATCAAATGGGTGTGAATTGATTGAGAGTTTACTAGGAGTATTAGTTAGTCTTGCTCTATTAATATGGTCATGTGATTTTGCAATTAAAAATTCAATACTAATCTCACAAGTTTTTAAAATTAGACCAATACTTGTTGGAATATTTATAATAGCAATTGGCACTTCCCTCCCTGAGTTTGCGGCAACATTTCAAGCATTAAAATTAAATTCTGTTGGAATAGTAGCAGGTAATCTTGTTGGAAGTAATATTGCAAATATTTTATTGGTAGGGGGTATCATGCTATATCCCATTACTAGGTTAGTGACAGATGAAAGGGATAAAAGTACTTTTTTATTTTTTTTAATTTTTTCAATCGTTTTTTTTATTTTCATAATATTTAATTTTAATCTTGGCTACACGCACGGAATTTTACTTTTTGGATTAATTTGTTTTTTTATTTATTTTGAATTAAAAAAACCAATTGATGAAACTAACACAATATCTGAGATAACTCATCCTTCATCTTTTTTTATTATTTTAAAGATAATATTAGCATTTATCGTGTTATTTTTTAGTTCTAAATATTTTATTGTTTATGCAAAAAATCTAACTAGCATATTTGGTGTTGCAGAAACTACGATTGGGATAACAATTGTTGCTTTTGGTACATCTTTACCTGAAGTAATTGCAACAATTTTATCAATCGTAAAAAAACAAAATAATTTGGCAATTGGAAATATTCTTGGGTCAAATATAGCCAACATATTTGGAATAACGATTATTGCTGTGCTAATCAATGGCACTATAAATTTTTATGAATTACTTGGTCAAATTGATAAATGGCTATTTTTAATGACTTCTCTATTATTTTTTGTGATTATTTCTTTAAAATTAGCTGGAAAATTAATTTCTCTTGGCTTTATATTAGCCTATATGATCTATTTTGTGATCTTATATTTGTAGAAAGAATAAATGAAAAAATTAAAAGTCTTAATACCCATAGCAATACTTTTATTTTTAGTGATTTTATTTGGACTTAGTTTTCTAAGATTGCCTATGAATATTTTATCTCAAGAAATGGTCGAAAGAGAAACTAAAGGTTTTGTTACATTGAACAGTTTATCAAATCAAACATTAAAAATTATGCCTAAACCAATTCTCTCTATAGATAATTCAAATTTCAAGATTAATCATAATTTAATCCAAACTGATTTTGCTGCTTCTGATATTGAAATTTCTAGATCTATTTTTAACACAGATGATATTTCAATTACACTAAATCAAGCAAGAATAGAAAATATAAATTCAAATTTTGTTAACAATGCGATTTTACTAGAAGGTGATATCGATAATTTAAAATTAAAGATCTCTAACGAGGGCATATATACAAGAATAATATCAAATGAATTTAAATATAAAGGCTCTGATTTATTTTTTGATATTTATACAACTGACTCAGGCATAAATAAAATTGATTTTTCCATAGAAAATCTTGAAATAGATGAACTAGTATTACTTTTAGGGGAAAATTACCAGAAAGTTTTAAAAAAAATAAATTTTCAAAGTCTTGATATCAAAGGTGAATATGTAAAAGAAAATTTAAATATTAAAAACCTAGTTATAACTCTAGCTGACAAATCACAAATTAATATTGACGGTAATATCAATTTAAGCAATCTCATTAGTTCTGATTTATCAATAAGAGGTCAAAATATCTCTTCGGATAATTTGTTTCAATTAATTCGTAATTTAAATATTTTCAATGAAATTATAGATTTTCCTCAAGGAATAATTGAGACTTTTGATTTAAACTACAATTCTAATAATTTAACTATAAATAAAATCTTGTATATCTCTGATCAAGGAACAAATTTAGGTTTTAACGGAACTATTGAGAATCTTAATTTTTATAATGCTAACATTAATGCTAGTCTTAACTCTAGTTCAAAAGATGACTTATCAATATTATTAGAACTTTTACCTTATTCGGAATTAGTAAAGAAATTTGAATTTGATGAAATTAAATTATCCAGCAATTTCGCAAATAATATTTTTACAATTGATCAATTAAAGATAACTAATAAGGATGAAAATATTATTCAAATTAGCGGCACTTATGGGCTTGATGATATCAATAGTCTAAAATTAGATATTCAATTAAACCAGTTTAGACAATTTGAGTTAATTCCATCTAACTCATTAATTAGCTTATTAAAGAAATTAAATACGGAACATATCAACATGAGAGGCCTCATAAATGGCTCAAATTTAGCTATTGAAGATCTTCAATTTATTAATTTAGAGGGTTCAAATTTATTGATCGACGGTAATTTAGATCTTAATAATTTTAATAATGCCTCTTTGAATATTGGAATTGAAAATTTAAATAAAACAGAACTATTAAATATCATCTCTGAATTAACTGAAGAAGATTTTACGAATATTGTGGATCTTGTTGACTTTGATTATTTAGAGTCAAACCTTTACGTTGATCCAGTCAATGATCTATTTTTGATAGAAAATTTAGATCTAGTAAATAAAGATAAAATTTCAAATATTTCTGGATCAATTAAAAATCAGATGTTTACTGGTACAGTCAAATTAAATGATTTAAATTTATCTAAATTTGATCGTTTATTTTTAAATACATCACGTATTAAAGGAAAAATTAATATATCTTTAGATGTTTCTGAACCTGTTAATCTTAAAAATATTAAAAATATATCTGGAAACATAGGTGGTGATATTAATGTTAATATTACTGAAGAGGAATTTGCACTAGTTTTATTTATTCAATCTCTATCTCAAGACATTGAGGATTTTGAACAAATTAATGAATTATTAAACACATTAGCAAATTCTTTCATCAATCAAAGTAGTTCTATTTCTGGACAAATTTCTAACAATAATTTGAATGAATTGAAAATTAAAAACTTAATTTTAACATCACCAGACGGAGAGACTTTAGAGTCAGAATTAGAATTAGCTTTGAATAATTTTAAAATTACAATTTTTGATATTATTGACAATGAGGATTTTGTTATAAAATATCAAAATGGAAATTATTCCTATGAAAGAGTCATACCTGATGGGACTGTAAAAAAACCTATAGAAGATTTAATTCAAAAAAATATAAATAAGCTTTTTGAAAATTTATTTCAGTGATCTTAAAACAAAATCAATAATATCTTTTTCAATCTTACTTTTATTTAATCTGTTGATTTCTTGAATTCCAGTAGGAGATGTAATATTTATTTCTGTTAAATAGCCATCTATCACATCAATACCAACAAAATATAATTTTTTTTTCACCAGAAATGATTTTATTTTTTTACAAATGTACTTATCTTTGTCAGTGATATTGGTTTCTACTGCCCTTCCACCTGCATGAAAATTTGCCTTTATGCTATTAGTTCTAGGCACTCTTAATACAGCTCCAGCAATGTCCCCGTTTATGAGAATAATTCTTTTGTCTCCTTTTTTGAAATTTTTAAGGAATCTTTGAATAATTATTGGGCAATTCGAAAATTTTTTTATGTAATTTTTTAAGAACGTACTGAGATTAGTCTTATTATGGCTAATTTTTTGAATTCCTAATCCTCCATTTCCATAAGCGGGTTTTATAATAACCTCTTTATTCTTCTTTATAAACTTTATGATGGCTTCTATATTTGATGATATTAACGTCGGGGGAGTTAATTCTGGGAAGTTCATCATAATATGTTTTTCTGGGAAGTTCCTAATCTCCTTTGAATTATTTAAAATTAAAGGTTTTTTTAATTGATCTAATAAATAGGTATTAGAAATATAATTTAAATCGAAGGGTGGATCTTGTCGAATAAAAATGGCATTCATCTGCTCTAAATCAATTTCTTTTAGAGTCTTTCTTTGATACGAAAGCTGATTATTTTTTTTCAAACTTAATCTAGAAACGTGAGATTTAATTTTATTAACTTTATTAATCTCACTAAATACCCATCTTGGATCATTGTAATAACAATCTATACCTCTATTTAAAGACTCCTTGATTAACATATAAGTAGAGTCCTCGTTAATATTTATTTTTTTGGGATCATCCATTTGAAAAAGAAATTTCATAGCAAATTCAATAATAGGTATTATTTAATAATGATAATATATCTTTTTTATCCCTAAACTCTTCAATTAACAAATCTGCAGGATTTTTTTGTTTTTCAACAATATTATATA
This sequence comes from uncultured Alphaproteobacteria bacterium, assembly GCA_902591315.1. GTDB lineage: Bacteria > Pseudomonadota > Alphaproteobacteria > HIMB59 > HIMB59 > HIMB59. The sequence goes on along the minus strand of CACJAI010000001.1, from coordinate 49,877 downwards.
ATTTTTCAAGATGAACACTTTCATCTCTTCCTTCAGAATTTAGATAACCTCTTTTTTTTAATCCCTTATTAGCGAGGTTAAGAAGGTTTTTACCATGCTCATATAAGGGCGAATTAATAAAGTTACTGTTAAGTCCTTTATAAGGAACCTCTTGATACAAATTTAAAATATCATTCTCTTGCCACGAACTAGTTTCTTTCCAAAGATGTTCAAGATTTTCATCATCATAAAGTATGCCAACCCAAAATGCTGGAAGAGCGCAAATCATTTCCCACTTCCCAGCGTCTGCCCCTCTAAGTTCTATATATGACTTTAATCTTACCTCTGTAAAAATTGTGGAGAGATGATTTATCCAATCTTGTATTGATATGTTGTAATTTGAAAGCTCTTTATTTACAGTGTTTTTAGTTAACAATTCATTAAAAGTATAATCTGTTGTGTCATATTGTTTTCCATTTATCTTTAAAAAATAGTTTTTTACTTCCAAAACAAAGTCAACATATTCCTCAATAGAAAAATTCTTGTTCAGAAATGATTTTTTTATTCCACATCTTTGATCATCAGTGTCTTGCCATGTATAAATTCGATTACTCACTAAATTATTATATTTCGACTCACGAAAGGGCGAATTACAAAATATACCCATAACTATTGGTTGAATTCTATTAGAAACAACAAATTTTTTAATTAGATCTGTTTCATTAAAATAATCTAAATTTGCTTGAACAGTACATGTTCGGGTCATCATATCTAATCCTCTTGAGCCAACTTTAGGCATATATTCACTCATAATTTTATAACGCTCTTTTGGAATAAAAGTTAAATCCTCTAATTTACTTATTGGATCAAATCCCAGTCCTAAAATGCATAATTTATTCAATTCGGCATATTCTTTTAATTCTCTTAAATGTTCATAAGACTCCGTACATGTTTGATGAACATTCTTTAAAATTTTGCCAGATAATTCTAGTTGACACCCTGGCTCTAAAGTAATGCTAGCACCATTTTTAGACAAAGATATTAATTGATTGAAACTATTGTATTCTTTTTTTTGCCAACCCTTTGATAAGAAAAATTGAAATAAATTTTGTATACTTACCTCTCCATCAAATTGAAATCTTTTATTATCTTTATAAAAGATAAATTTTTCATGTTCCGTTCCAATGCCCTTATACTCAGGGTCAGTAAAATTGGAGTAGAAATAATTTATAAGATCTGATTTTTGTAACAATTAAAACACACTATTTTTATGAAAATTACATTTTGTTATTTGATTAGAATAATCTTTAGCTTGACGTTCTACTTTTTTTGCCACCTCTAAAAGCCATTTTTTTTTGTTATAAGATTTTTTTTGATACCCACCCTTGCCCTCATGATAAGCAAGGTAATGATTGTAAACATCACTTTTATCAATTTTCAACAGACGGTAACTTCCATCAACATACCATCCTATAAAATCACTAGCATCTCTAAAATTTTTTCTATCGGCATTAAAGTTTTTTGTTGAAACTTTATACTCCTCCCATGTTCCATCTAAGGCCTGACTGTAACCATAAGCACTTGATTGCCTTAAACCAGGTATAAAACCCAATACCTTTTTCCTCGGAGGCCTTGCAGTTCTTTCAAAAGAGGACTCTTGTTTAATAAAGCTTAATTGCAAACTAACTGGAACTCCCCATTTTTCTTTTGTTTTTTCTGCAAATGATTTCCATTTAGGATTTGTTTTGAAAATATCGCAAATATTTGCTGTGTTAAAAGACCTATCGGTTGTAATACAACCTGATAATAAAAGAAAAAATATCAGTAAGTACTTCACTAATTAAAATTTTTCCTTAAAAAATCACTCATTATATCTAATCCCTGTAATGCAGCTCCTTTTGAGTCTTGAGACCAAGCAAAGGTGTCAAAGTGAAACCAAGGTATATTGGGAGATTTTAAAAATTCTTGGAGAAAAAGTGCTGCTGTAATAGAGCCAGCCATACCATCTAAAGATGCATTACTAAGATCTGCTACTTGAGATTTAATTTTAAAGAAGTAAGGAGAGTACAAGGGTAATCTCCAACATCTCAATTTTTCTTTATTTAAATTTTCGATTTTTTTTGCAAATGTTTCATTATTACAAAAATAAGCAGGAAGGTCTTCACCCAGAGCTACTCTTGCAGCTCCAGTAAGCGTTGCAAAATCAATAATCATACATGGGTTATAAGAAGAAGCTTTTTCTATTGCATCTGCTAACAAAAGTCTTCCCTCAGCATCTGTATGGGCAATTTCCACAGACTTTCCTGATACAGATGAATATACATCACCAGGTCTCATTGATTTTGATGATATTGCATTTTCAGCGATTGGGGCAATTAAAACAATTTTAGTTTTTTTTAAAAAATAATTTGCCAACAAAAATAATGATATAGCGATAGCAGATCCTCCCATATCTTTTTTCATATTTCTCATTGAGGTACCTGGTTTTATGTTTACACCGCCTGTGTCAAATGTAACCCCTTTCCCAATAATAACCAATGGTTTATCTTTTTTTGAAAGTTTTCGATTTGTTATTTCAATCACTTTTGGTTTTGAAGAGGAAGATTTACCAACAGCACATGTCAAAGGAAAATTCGAATTTATTTCTTTTTCAGTGTAATCAATAAAATTAAAACTTTTAAACAAATTATTATTTTTAATTTTTGAGAAATAAGTTGATGGGTTTAATTTATTTGCAGGGCTATTTATCAAGTCTCTTGAAAAATTAATACAATCTGAGTAAAAAGTTAAAAACTCTAATTCCTTTTGTTTCTTTACGTATAATAAATTTTTTTTAGATTTAGACTGATAATTATAGTTGCCCCAAGCCCATGCCTTGTATATTTCAGACTCCTTTGATTTAGCAAATTTACAAGAAATATAATAGTTACCAATGTTAGATGCAGAAAAAGCACTAATTGCCTCCAAGTTTTTATCTGCGCCCTCCCCTAATATGACCTCTTTCAATCTTCCGTCCTCATAAGGAATTTTGAGAATTTTTCCTGATTCTGCCTTGAAATTATTAGATAAAGCCCAATTTTTAGTAAAAGATGATTGTGTTAACAGCCATTTATCAAATTTACTTTGTGAAATGACAGAAATTTTTGTAGAACACTCAGTATTATCATTGGTAAACATTACTTATAATAAGGATATTAAAAAAAAATGACTAAACAACAAGCGGAAAAGAAAACTGTAAAATTTGAAACTGAAGTATCAAAGCTCCTAGATATAGTTGCTAATTCACTCTATACCGAAAAGGAAATATTTTTACGTGAATTAATATCAAATTCATCAGATGCTTGCGAAAAGCTTAGATATGTTAGTCAGACTGACTCCAAAGCTCCTAAAACAAATAAATTCCAAATTCGAATTCATCTTAATGAAAAAAATAAAACTATCTCAATTAAAGATAATGGGATTGGCATGGATGATAAAGATATGCAATCAAATTTAGGCACAATAGCTAAATCTGGCACGGAAGAGTTTATTAAAAAGATGGGTGATAAAAAGGGAGATATCAATCAAATTGGTAAATTTGGAGTTGGTTTCTATTCATCATTTATGGTTTCAGATCAAGTAGTAGTTAGATCAAAAAAATATGACTCATCCAGTGGTTACCTTTGGACTTCAGATGGTAAAGGTACATTTTCAATTGAGGAAACGGAGTACAATGAAATTGGAACTGAAATTACGTTATCAATTAAGAAGGATGAGAAAGAGTTTTTAAGTAAATATAAAATAGAGGAAATAATAAAAAAGTATTCTGATTTTGTTCCTTTCCCCATTTTTGTAACATCCGAAGAAGATAAAAATGATAAGAAAAAAGATGATAAAACAGAAGAACAAGTAAACTCTGCTGAAGCCATTTGGCTAAAAGATAAATCAAAAATTAAAAAAGATGATTACAAATCTTTTTATAATCAAGTTTCAAACTATTATGATGAGCCTTTAACAACTATTCACTTTAAAGCTGAGGGAGTTGTAAATTATACTGCCCTTTTATATTTACCAAAATCGCAGCCTCAAGATCTTTACCATCCAGATCGCAAAAACAAGTTAAAGCTATATGTTAATAAAGTATTTATTTCTGATAAGTTAGATGCATTAATTCCAGCTTGGCTTAGATTTGTGCCAGGTGTGGTAGACACAGAAGATCTTAGTTTAAATATTTCAAGAGAAATTTTACAAAATAATGCCGTAATTAATAAAATATCTAATGCTATTACAAAAAGAGTTCTCAAAGAAATTCTAGAATTAAAAAAAAAGAAGCCAGATGAATTTAAAGATTTTTGGAAGAATTTTGGGCCTGTTGTAAAAGAGGGACTCTATGAATTTAATGACTTTCATGATCAAATATTTGAGTTTTCAACTTTTAACTGCTCTGAGAAAGAGGAGATGATAACTTTAGATCAATACGTAACTGAATTTTCAAACGATAAAAAGAAAATCTATTATATTTCAGGCGAAAACAAGGAAAACCTCATTAATAGCCCTCAAATGGAACTATTTAAAAATAAAAAAATAAATGTTTTGTTAATTACGGATCCAGTCGACGAATTCTGGATGCCAATGAAAATGAAGTTCAAAGATTATGAATTTACATCTATTACTAAAGGTGAAGTAGATATTGAGGATAAAAAAGAGTCAAAAAAAGACAAAGAAGAGCCAAAGGAAGATAAAGATTTTGTTGGTTTTTTAAAAGACAATCTGAAAGATAAAGTTAAAGATGTAAAAATTTCTAAAAGACTAACTACAAGTGCTTCATGTTTAGTAGCTGATGAGAACGATATGGATATGCATTTAAAAAAACTGATGGCTGCTAATAATCAAAATATTTCTGATGAAAAAAGAATTTTAGAGATAAATATCAATCATGAATTAGTTAATAAATTAAAATCTTTAGATAAAAATCAAAAAGACAAATTCTGTGAAATTCTTTATGATCACGCAAAGCTAATGGAAGGTGAAAGCCTTGACGACCCAAAAAAATATACGAATTTAGTCTCAGAACTCGTTTCAATATGAGCGATCAAAATAAAATAGCAGACCCCATCGAATATGTTTCAAAAAACACTGATATAGTAATGTGCGATGGTGGAAGTGGTGATCTAGGTCATCCAGCTGTTTATTTTAAATTTGGTAAAAAAAAAGAAATAGTGTGTAACTATTGTAATAAAAAATTTATAAAAAAAGACTAAACTTTTTTTTCTTTATTTACCTCTCTCACTAAGAAATCTCTTAGAGCTTCAATTTTTTTAGAACCCTTCAATTCAGGAGGATAAGTAAAATAAATTATTGTCTTTGGAGTATTTGCATTAGGTAAAATTGGAACAAGATTGTTATTAGATATTTTCATATATTCTGGTAAGGCACCAATGCCTGCTCCTCCTCCAATAGCTCTCATAACTCCATACATATTAGAAATATAAATAGTCTTGGGTTTTTTTGATTTAGGAATTAAATCCAAAATACAGTTTACATCAGGTATAGATGGCTCAACATCATGACCAAAAGCAATTATTGTATGTTTTGATAAATCACTTACACTTTTTGGAATACCAAATTTTTCAATGTACTCTGGTGAGGAGTAAATTTTAAATTGAAACTCATACAAAGGAAAACGAATTAAATCCATTTGCGTAGGCTCTTTTAATCTTAAAGCTACATCAGCTTCACCTAAGGAAAGATCTGTATATTTATTTTCAATTCTTATAGAAATATCAATATCAGGATATGAATTAGAAAACTTTGCTATTCTTGGGGCAAGCCATGTGGTACCAAAGGCAACAGTGGCAGCTATGTGTAATGAGCCAGTAGGTTTTTCTTTAGAGGAAGTTAACTGGGACTCAGTTAGAGCTATCTTTCCAAATATATCGTGTGCTGTTTTGAATAAAATTTTACCTTGTTCAGTCAATGTTAGTCCTCTGGCATGCCTTTTAAATAGTGATACTTTTAAATCTTTCTCTAGTGAGCTTATCTGTCTACTTATGGATGAATGACTTATATTCATTTTATTTGCTGCTTCTGAGATATTTAGATCTAGTGCAACATTATGAAAAATTTTAAGTTTATCCCAGTCCATGTTTTAATTTGATAATTTAGTTATTTATACTATCTATTTTTTGATTGGAAACTCATTAATTTTTTTTGTGATTTATAAAATGTCTGTAATATAGACTTATGATTGGGCTTGAAATTTTAAAAAACAGAATAAAAGAAGCACCTCAAAGTTCAGGGGTTTACCTCTTTAAAAATAAAAAAGATAACCCGATCTATATAGGAAAGGCTATTAATATCAAAAGGAGATTATCTAATTACGGTAATCTACCAAAACTTCCTAGAAGACTTCAAAAAATGGTTTCACAAACAGTAAATATTGATTTTGAGCTAACAGAGTCTGAGAGAAATGCATTATTATTAGAGGCCTTACTTATTAAGAAATTTTCACCAAGATATAATATTCGTTTAAAAGATGATAAGAGCTTTCCATTAATTAAAATTACTAAAGGTGACTTTCCAAGACTTACAAGATTTAGAAATGAATTTTCTAATGAAGACAAAGTATTTGGTCCATTTACCTCTGCGCTTAAAACAGACAAAGTCATAAAAATCTTGCAGAAATCATTTAAGCTGAGGAGTTGTAGTGATTTAGAGTTTAAAAATAGAAAACGGGCATGTCTACTTTATGACTTAAAACAATGCTCTGCTCCATGTGTAAATAAAGTTAGTCAAAATGAATATAAAAATCAAGTTGATGATACAGTTAAATTTTTTCAAGGAGGCCAAAAAAAAATATTTGATAAATTAGAAAGACAAATGGTTTATTTTAGTGAAAGTCAAAATTATGAAAAGGCAGCAGAGCTAAGAGATAGTATACAATCTTTAAATTTTATCATCAGAGAGGAAGTGAAAGTCAGTACTCAAGATACAAATTATGATTATATCCATATTGATGATAAAAGACATTTCTCGATATACATAGGTTTCATTAGGTATGGAAGATATCTTGGCGGGAATTTAATTTACTATTCTGAAAAGTTTGAGGAAGATATAGACCTGACTTCTTTAATTATTCAATTTTATTTAAAAAACTTCAGACCTAATAAAATTATAATTTCAAAAAAAATTGATGGATATACTGAATTTAAATCAATCATGAGAGATAATTATAAAATTGATGTATTTCTAAAAAGCAGCAAAATTATTGGTGTTCAGAAAATTTCAAAACTTACTGCAAAAAGAAATGATAAAGAAGTAAATCTTCAAAAACAAAAATTTATTAATAATCAAGAAATTCTAACTTTACTAAAAAATAAATTTAATATCAAAAATAAAATTGAACGCATAGAAGCTTACGATAATAGTTTTTTTGGTAACAACTATGCGGTAGCCTCCTATGTAGTATTTAATGAAGAGGGTTTTAGTATAAAAGACTCTAGAACATATAAATTTAAAGATTATGATTTAAAAAAATTTGGTGATGCAGATTTAATGCGAAAGGTGTTTAAATCCCGATTCTCCAAAGATGACAAAATTCTACCAGATTTAATAATTGTTGACGGAGGTCAACCTTATTTAAAAATTTGCCAAGATATTATTGATGAAAGTGGTATAAGTGAAAGTATAAAGTTAATTGGAGTATCTAAGGGTTTTAAAAGAGATTTTAGATTTGACAGATATCATACTTTAAGAGAAAAAAATCTTTCTTTGAAGGATAGCCCTCAAATAGAGGGTTTTATACAAAAAATGAGAGATCAGGCTCACAAATTATCCAAAAAAAATAGTATGAAAAGGATGTCAGAGTCCCTAAAAACAAGTTTTTTAGATGATATATCTGGTATTGGGAAAATAAAAAAGATGAGGGTCATAAATTTTTTTGGAAGTGTCCAAAATCTAAAGAAAGCTAACAGAGATGAGTTAACTCAAATAAAAGGTTTAAATTCGAAAAATATTAAGGCTATATTGGATAAGATAAATGGCTAAAATATATACTATTCCTAATATTATCACTTTTGTAAGGATTATTTTAATCCCCATAATTTTATATTTACTATTCTCCGACAATTCTAAAGTGGTTCTTATTGCAGGCTTACTTTTTATAGTTTCATCTATATCTGATTATTTTGATGGATATTTAGCCAGAACATTAAATCAATCGTCTAAACTTGGTACTTTACTTGATCCTATAGCAGATAAACTATTAATAGCAGCCGTCATCATAGTTTTGATAGACACAAGAGTTATTGCAAATATTCATGTTATACCCGCTATTATTATTTTATTAAGAGAAATAGCTATTTCTGGATTGAGAGAATTTTTAGCTAAATTAAATACTGACATGCCAGTAAGCAAACTAGCTAAATATAAAACTACATTTCAAATGGTTAGTTTATCTATTCTGATAATTGGATTAGGTTTTGAATTAAATGATTTTCTTTGGAATTTAGGCCTAGTCACATTATGGCTTGCTGCTATAATTACCTTGTTATCTGGATATAATTATGTAGCAAAAGGTCTTAAACATATTTGAATATCACATTGAAATATTTTTCTTGGATAAGAGTAAAACTTAAAAAAAGTCATGACTTAATTGAATTAAATCAAAAAACAAATTTAAAAGATTTAAAAAATAAACTCATTTTAAAAGACCCAATTTTTCAAGAAATTTTTGAAGATGATAGTGTGAAATATTTTTTAAACTTGAAGGAAATCGATGATGAAAATCATACTTTAAATAATGGTGATATTTTAGCTTTTTTACCTCCAGTTACAGGTGGATAATGATCAAAATTACCAATGAAAGTTTTGATCTAGAAAAAGAATTTAAATTCGTTTCATCTGATATAAATGGTGCGTATAGTTTCTTCCTGGGAACAGTTAGATCTGATTTAAGTTCATTAAATAAGAAAATTAAGGGAATTTATCTAGAATGTTATGAAGAATTAGCTTTGGCTCAGCTCAAAAAAATAAGAAGTAAAGCATTATATAATTGGAAACTAAATGAATGTTTAATTATTCACAGAATAGGAAAATTAGATTTAGGAGAGAAAATTGTCTTAGTAATTACAGCATCATCTCATAGAACAAACGCTATAGAAGCTTGTGAGTTTGTGATTGATAGCTTAAAGATAGATGTAGCTTTTTGGAAATTTCATTTATTGAATGATGATACAAAAGAAATGGTATCTCAAAAAAATTTAGATAATGAAAAGATGTTAAAATGGAAAGATATTATTAATTAATTATCTTTGTAATTTGGGTCTACCTCTTTCATATATAGGCTTGAAATCTTAGCGGTAATATCTCCAACTTTAAAAGTTTGGTTATCTATTTTTCCAACAGGTGTTACTTCTACGGCTGAACCTGTTAAGAAAATTTCTTCAGCATTTTTTATTTCATCAGGATATATATCTCTTTCGATTACTTTGATCCCCTCATTTTTAGCAATTTCAATAACAGCCTGACGTGTAATTCCATTTAAAAAACAATCTGGCACGGGGGTGTGAATTTCACCATTAATTACTAAAAAAATATTTGAGCCAGTAGACTCACTAACTCTACCTTTATAGTCAAGCATTAAGGCGTCAGTAAAACCATTTTTCTCAGCTTCATGTTTACTTAGAGTACAAATCATATATAAACCTGCAGCTTTGGTGTCGGTTGGTATGCAATCTGGCGGGGGTCTTTTCCAAACTGCTGTTTGAAGAGATATTCCTTTTAATCTGTCTTCTTTAGTAAAATAACTAGGCCATTCCCAAGTAGCAATAGCTACATTTATTTTATTTTTCTGTGCGGAGATAGCCATCATTTCGCTACCTCTCCAAATCACAGGGCGAACGTATCCATATTTTATATTCATTTTATTTATTGTCGCTTCTTGAGCATTATTTAATTCATCCCTAGAATATGGTATTTCTATACCCATTCTTTGCGCAGAAAAAAATAGTCTATCGGTATGTTTTTCTAGTTGATAAATTTTTTCGCCATAAACTCTGAGACCTTCAAATACACAACTACCATAATGTAATCCATGATTTAATACATGAGTGGTAGCATTCTGCCACTCAACAAATTCACCATTATACCAAATAAAACCAATTCGTTTATCAAAAGGGATAATTTCCATAATTCGAAATAATGTAATATTATTTATTATAATTCACAATATAATTATATTTATATCTTATGAATTTAAGTTTTGCCGACACTTTATATTTTAAAAAAGAAAATATCCTAGAAATAATTTTAGGTTTACATAGATCTTATAAATCTCTTCAAAGAGAAATACAAATTTGTTGTGAATTAAATAATTTAACGTTCAATGAATTAATAGTTATTTTAGAGATTAAAAAAGGTTTCAAGAAAAAAATTGATATAGCAAATAAAGTATTTTTAAAAAAACAAAATCTAAATTTAATATTTAAAGACTTACAAGAAAAAAATATATTGAAATTAGATAATAAAAAAATATACATCACACAAAATGGGGAGGAATTAGTACAAAAAACAACTGATAGAATAAACGAAAAAATAATTAAGATCTTTAAAAAAACTGATCCTAAAAATATGTCTGGTTTCATAAACATAATTGAGTCTTTGTAATGAATGATAAACACATACTTTTAGTCGAAGACGATGAGACTCTCAATGCTCTTATAGAAAAACTATTAATTAATAATGACTATTTAGTATCTAAAGCTGTCAATATTGAAGAGGCAAAAAAATTAGTAAAACTATTTTTATTTGATCTTATAATTTTAGATGTCATGCTCCCCGACAGTACAGGTCTAGAATTCTATGAAAATATAATTAAAAACAGAATTAATACACCAGTAATTTTTCTCTCAGCATTAAGTGATGTTGACGACAGAGTGAAGGGTTTAAAATTAGGAGCTGACGACTATATTGGTAAACCATTTGACTCAAGAGAATTATTATTAAAGATAGAAAAAAATATTTCAAAAAAACAATCTCTTGATGTTGCTAACTTTGGAAATGATACTGAATTTGATTTAAAAAAAGAACAATTATTGTTTAAAAGACAAAAAATAAACCTTTCAAGCAATGAAGTAAAAATCCTAAAACTTTTAATAAATAACTCCCACCAATATTTAACAAGAGATTTATTAAACAAAGAATTAGGTTTAGATTATTTGTCAAGAAGTGGTGATATGCAAATTTCAAGATTGAGATTAAAATTAAAAAAAGAATGCGGTCTCAAAGATGTAATAAGATCGGTTCATGGGAAGGGATACAAAATATTTATTTAATGTTTAAATGGAGTAATTTTTCAGAGAGCCTCTTAGTAAGATCGGTTTATCTCATAACAATACCTATTGTACTAGTTCAAATCATAGGAATTATAATATTTTTTGAATTGCATTGGGATTTAGTGTTAAAAAGAAATGCTCAATCAATTTCCAATGAAATAAAAATCTTGGAAATGGAGAAAGACTCACCTTCTCTTGATAATTATGCAAATACTTTACAAATTATAAGAACTGATAGCTTTGATATTAATGAAGCTGAGCAAGTTTCAAATTGGATTTTCAAGAAACGAATGAAACATTCTTTAGGCCAAATATCTGAAAATTTTGAAGTAATGGAAAATAAAACCCACTTTATTTTTTTTGATAAAAAAAAGTTAGAATATTTTTATATGGTGCCAAAGAAAAGAGTTGAAACTAAAACAGTAGGAGGTTTTTTTCTATGGACTATTGCTGTAAGTATTATTTTGTCTTTAATTTCATATTTATTTATTAAAAAACAAATTCAACCACTTAAAAGACTTGGAATTATTACTAGAAGTTTCGGGAGAGGTATTGAAACTCCAAATTTAAAACCGACTGGATCATCAGAGGTAAGAGGTTTAATTAAAGACTTTAATAATATGCATAACAATATTAACAGCACCCTAGATAATCAAAGAAATATGTTAGCTGGAATTAGCCATGATTTAAAAACACCACTTACAAGAATAAATTTAATGATTGAAGAAATTAATAATGAAACATTGAAGAACTCAATATCTCAAAATATTTCAGAGATGAATACTATGCTAAATCATTATCTAGACTTTATTAAAAATGAAAAAAATGAAAACTTAGATGAGATTAATACATCTAATTTCATATCAAATTTAGCTCAAAATTATAAAAAACTCGAAGTTTTGAGTAATAACGGTAAACGAATATTTATAAGAAAAAATCAAATAACAAGAGCTATTATGAACATATTAGATAATGCTGATAAATTTGCTGAAAAAATTTTTATAAATTCAAATATTTTTAGTAATAAGTGGAAAATAGAGATTGAGGATAATGGTCCAGGTACAAATTTATCACAAGAGCAGCTTATAAGGCCTTTTGTTAAGGGTTCTGATCAATTAAATCAAGGCACTGGGTTAGGATTATCTATTGTTCAAAAACTTATAAAATTGAATAATGGAGAATTAGATTTCCAAAAGTCGTCACATGGTGGCTTAAAAGTGACTGTTATACTTCAAATTTAGTATTAAAAAAGCTTTCCCCCATTTGAGATTTTAATAGAGGGCATTACTAATACTGGATTATTATCATCATCAGGGAAACCTAAAACCAATACTTCAGAAATCATTTTACCAATTTGTTTTGGGGGGAAATTTATAACTGCAGCTACTTGTTTACCAATTAATTCCTTTGAAAAATAGTGTTTGGTAAGCTGTGCTGACGTTTTTTTTTTACCAATTTTTTCACCAAAATCTATAAGTAAATATAAGCTGGAATTGTTAGATTTTTTGTTAAGTTTTGCTTCGATTACTGTTCCAACTCGAATATCAACTTTTTCAAAGTCAGAATAATTAATCATCTTTTTCTTATAAATGAATTTATCTTATTAAGATTATCGAATGCATTTCCTATAGAGGCCATAGTTTTGTCCATAGTATTATTATCCTCAATCCAGACATTAAAAGCATAAAAATAAATTATATTACTTATAAATTTTTCAAAGTGAGAATTTAAAAATAAATTAAAATAATTATTAATATTTTTAGATAAATTAAAAAAATATTTTGGTTTTTTCTGTGACTCCAAATAAATCCTAAGTGTTATATTTTTATAATCATTTAGAAAATCTAATCTATTAATAATACCTTCAAAAATTTTGTCTTGTAAGGAAAGATCTTTAGCAGGAATTTTTAATTCAGTTGAAATAAAATATTCAAAATCTCTAATAAAAATGTTTAGGTCTTGGTACTCTGAACTAATTGATTTAATTTTTGAGGGAAAGCTCTTTAAATGAGCCATTGCATTAAGTTTTTTTAAATTTGTTTTATTAATATTTTGCTTTTTTTTTCTCACTATCTATTTCCTTGGCTCTTTTGTAAGCTTTTTGAAATGTAGTGTATATTATTTTCTCTATATTTTGTGATTTAATATAATTAACTCCAGCTTTTGTAGTTCCTTTCTTACTAGCAATAGAGCTTACAAATTCATCTAACATTTTAGATGAATAATTAGTTTCTAATACATTTTTGAACAACTCTATTACATCTTTTTCATTCATTTTAAAAGGCTTAGCTAGTTTTTTTGTAGCTTTTACAAAAATATTCACTATGTATGCAATAAATGCTGGTCCACTACCGAAAACTGAGGTTGCAAAATTAATTTGATCTTCACTTCTAACATTAATAATTGTTCCGAAAGTTGATAATATTTTTTTTAATTTATTATCAAATAAATTTTTATTTTTCATGTAAATATGAGTTTGGGATTTAGAATTATAAGCCATAACATTGGGCATTATTCTTATTATTTTTTTTGATTTTAGAGTTTTTTCAATCGTAGATAATTTAACACCAGCCATACACGAAATTACCAATGTTTCTTTTGAAAGATATTTCTGGAATTGATTTCCAGAAGTCAGAAACGTATTGGGTCGAATAAGAAGAAATATATAATTATAATCATTTTTGATATTGGATATTTTTTTTTTTAAATTAATATTTTTTATTGCACCTTTCGAATTTAATGCGTGAATATTCACAGAGTTGAGTAAATTTTTTGATAATAGGGATTTAGCCAGGTGTCCAAAACCTATAAAAAGTACTTTTGGCTTAAGCGTGGCCGACAATTTTTCGATTAATTAAAATTTGTGTAGTTTCAACGACTTTATCTCCTTTTAGTAACACGGAAACTAAGTGATTAAATTCAGATAATATATTTTCTAAATAACTTCTAATATCTTCTGTGGTTACTTTTCCTGAAATTGGGAGACTATGTCTATAAATAATTTTATTATTATTATTTTGTTTTAGTGTACCAATAACTAGATTATTGTTAATTTTATTCATATGATTGGTTAGAAAACTATATTCGTAATTATCAATACTAAATGATGATATGAGAACTTTTAAATCATCAATCCATTGAAAATCCATTATTACTTTTTGTTCATGGATCTCCGTTAAAAGAGAAATATCGTTGTTTTTAGATAACTGTTTGACATTGAAAATATCTTCGAGAATAGAAATTGGGCTAGAATCAATGTTTTTTTGAGTCATATACAATATGTATCACATTACTTATCTTAGTAAATACTATATATAGTGTTATATTGCTTAATATTGTTTAAATTTAATCTTTTCTGTTGATTAAATATTTCTTTAATTTTTTATAATCTGATTTGAAATCGTTAAAAATTTGGGCAACTTCAACTGAATTATAAAGTATTTTTGATAACTTAAGATAAAGTTTATCTTTGTGTGACACGTAAGTTGTATTATTAGTTTTTAAAGTGTTTGAATATCCTAGTTTTTTATCACCAGTAGCTTTTGAGCTGTTCGGTTTAACCATAAGGTGGTACAGCATATCTTATATTCTTGGATTTATTTACTTTTATTTTTTTGCATATAATAATTTAAAGCAATTTAGTTTGAATAAAAAAAAACTTGAAGACTTATTTTTTTATTTATTTATATCTGTCATAATTGGTGGAAGATTAGGCTATGCTATTTTCTATAATTTAAATTTTTACATTCAAAACCCATTTGAAATATTTAAGGTTTGGCAGGGTGGTATGTCATTTCACGGAGCTTTAATTGGTATTATCTTAACAACTATTTTATTTTCAATTAAAAAAAACATTTTTATATTTAAACTATCTGATCTTATGAGTATAACTGCTCCAGTTGGAATTTTTTTAGGAAGAATTTCTAATTTTCTAAATAAAGAATTAATAGGAAAGCCAACAGAATTTTTTTTAAGTGTTCGTTATCCAAATGAAGATTTTTATAGACATATATCTCAACTATATGAAGCAGTATTTGAAGGATTAATACCAGCTATTTTACTCTTATTATTCTATTATAAATTTAAATTAAAAAGTGGATTAATAACATCTTTCTTTTTAATTAATTATGGATTATCTAGAATAATAATTGAAAATTTTAGAGTGCCTGACGTTCAAGTAGGCTTAAAGTTTAATTTATTATCTCAGGGTCAAATATTATCAATTCCAATTGTCATGCTTGGTTTTTATTTTCTATATTTATGTCAATACAAACAAAGATAGATACCATCATCAAATCAGTTGGTTCAATCAACATTCAAGATTTTGTAGAAATCTCTAATTTTGACAAAGAGTCAGGCTTCTATAATAAACCAAATATTGAAAAAATTGGCAAAGATGGTCAATTTATAACATCTCCTGAGATATCCTCTTTATTTAGCATAGCCCTTGCTAATCAATTTTTAAAAGAATTTCCAAAGGCAAAAAATGTAAATTTATTGGAGTTAGGACCTGGTAATGGGATGCTTACTTTAGATATTTATCATTATCTTAAATCAAAGAATATTAATGTTAATAAAATAACTTTATTAGAAAGAAGTGATTATTTTAAAGGAAAAATTTTTGGAAGATCAGATGTAAAAGTTAAGTTTATAGAAAATATTTATGAATATGAAATAGATAGCGAAGATATTGTTTTTATTTACTCTAACGAATTTTTTGACACCTTTGGTACTAAGCAATTTATATTTAATAATGGTAATTTTAATGAAATAAAAATATCAAAAGGAAATAATAAATATTTTTTAATCCAAGATAGTGTGGCGATATCTGGAGAATTAATCGATCGATATTCAAAATACAAATTTAAAAATAATGATATACTTGAGCATTCAAATTTAATTTTGAATATACTGCATGATATTCAAAACTTAAATTGCAAAAATTATTTTTTTACTACAACTGATTATGGCTACACGAAATTGCCATTAAAAAGTACACTTAGATTATTATCGAGCCATAAAAAATTAAACTTATTTGATAAATTTGAAAATGTAGATTATTCTTTTGGGATTAATTTCGAGTTATTAAGGGATTTATTTATTAGTAAAAATCCAAAAATTATAAACCAAAAAGATTTAATTTTTAATAATCTCCCAAACGAATACCTAAAATCAAGTGACAAGAATATTAGGAAAATTATAGAGTTAATTAGTGGAGAAAAATTTAATGATATGGGTCAAGTATTTTTGAATCTCTCTTTTAAAAATGATGAAACAATCAGTAAAATTTAAGTTTTTTAGTAATAAAAATGGAAAATCAAAGGGAATTTATAATTCTCTTAATTGCGGATTAAAGTCTAAAGATAATAAAAATAATGTAAAAAAAAATATTGAAATTGCTAAAAATCTCATATCTAAAGAAAAAAAAGTATTAATTATTCCTAACCAATCACATTCAAGCAAATGTCTTATAGTTAGAAAAAGTAAATCTGTTTACAATTGTGATGCTGTTGTAACACGAGATGATAAATTTATTCTCGGTATTACGACGGCTGATTGTTTGCCAATAATATTTATTGATTACCGCAATAAAGTCATAGGAATTTGCCATGCAGGATGGAGGGGTTTGAAAGGAGAGATTATCGAAAATACCATAAATAAAATGCTTCAAATTGAATCCAAAAAATCAAATATAAGGGCCTTTATTGGGCCTTGTATAAGAAAAAACTCTTACGAGGTATCTCGTGAATTTATAAATGATATGAAACTTAAAGTTAAAGGTTTATGGACTAAAAAAGATGATAAATATTATTTTGACCTTCCTAAACTTGCTAAACATAAATTGAACGATTTAGGTATTTCTGAAATTGTAGACTCAAAAATAGATACTTTTAAAAACATAAAATATTTTAGTTATCGAAGAAGTATTCATCTCAAATATAGAGATTATGGGAGAAATTTAAGTTTGGTATCTATAATTTAACTTTGTATGGATATACATTTTACTATATAACCAAGCTAACTAATGAAAATTATTTCTGGAAATAGTAACATTGAGTTATCTAAAGAGATTTCAGAATATCTAAAAATTCAATTATCTGAAGTAACTATGACAAGGTTTTCTGATAAAGAGATATTTGTTGAAATTGGTGAAAATGTTCGAGGAGAAGATGTTTTTTTAATTCAATCAACTTCTTTCCCTGCTAATGATAATTTAATGGAATTATTGGTAGCAATTGATGCTCTAAAACGTGGATCTGCAAAAAGAATCACTGCTGTTTTGCCATATTTTGGTTATGCAAGACAGGATAGAAAAACTGGACCAAGAACTCCTATATCAGCAAAATTAGTAGCCAATCTAATTACCACAGCTGGTGCAAATAGAGTTTTAACAATGGATCTACACGCAGGTCAAATTCAAGGTTTTTTTGATATCCCCTTAGACAACCTATATGCAACTAATATGTTCATTAGTGACATTAAATCAAATAAAAGGGATGAAAATCTTGTATTTGTCTCACCAGACGTCGGAGGTGTTTTAAGAGCTAGAGCATTTGCAAAAAAACTCGACGCTGATTTAGCTATAATTGATAAACGTAGAGACGCTCCAGGTGTGTCTAATGCTATGAATGTCATAGGCTCGGTTGATGGAAAAAAATGCATAATTGTTGACGATTTGGTTGACTCAGGAGGAACAATTTGCAATGCGGCTAAAGCTCTTAAAGAGAACGGTGCCACAGAGGTTTATGGATATTGTTCTCATGGTGTTTACTCTGGAAAGGCTTTAGACAACATAAATAATTCAGTTTTAGAGGAAATGGTTTGTACGAATACAATTAAACCCTCTTTTGAAGTACCCTCATCAATGAGGTATTTATCTGTAGCTCCACTTTTTGGTGAGGCTATTAAGCGTATTAATAACGAAACTTCTATATCTTCTCTGTTTGATTAATTTAGGATTTTGTTGTATAAACTCAGCCAATGAAAATCAGTGGAAATATCCCAGCTAAAGAGCGAAAAAAAGGAAATACTAACCCATATTTAAAAGAAGGTTTGATACCTTCTATTATTTATGGTGGTAACATTGACCCTGTAATGGTAGCAGTCGACACTATTCAGCTTAAAAAAAGATTTGATGAGGGTGGCTTCTACTCAAAAATATTTGAAGTCGAATTTGGTGATAAAAAAGAAGCAGTAATTGTCAAAAGTGTTCAAAGACATAAAGTTAAACATAACCCTATTCATGTAGATTTTCAAAGAGTAGATGAAAAAACAAGAATAGTAATATCAGTCCCTGTTGAATTTACTAACCAAGAGTTATCTCCTGGATTAAAACAAGGTGGTATCTTAAACGTTGTTCGAAGAGAAATCGAGTTGTCTTGTCTTGCTAATAATATACCAGAAAAATTTGTTATCTCTCTAGAGGGTAAAGAAATCGGTGATGATATCAGATTAAGTTCTGTGACTTTAAGTGAGGGAATGAAACCCACTATTCAAGGTAGAGATTTTATGTTAGCTACGGTTCAGGCTCCAAAGGTTGAAAAAGAACCGGAACCAGAAGAAACCGAAGAGACAACTGAAGAAACAGCTGAAAAAACCGAAGATAAGAAAGAGGAAGAAAAAGCAGCCGAATAATATAGTCTGTCTATATGCTTACTTTATATTGCCTAGGCAATCCAACAGTTAAACATAAAAATAATAGGCATAACGCTGGATTATTACTTGGAGAATTTCTAGTCGATAAATTAGAACTCAAACTAAAACAGTTTAAGAGCTTTAAACTTTCTAATTCTTTCCTTCTTGATGACCAAAAATGTCAAATCGCTTTATCTGAAAGTTATATGAATGAATCCGGAAACGGTATACTGAGCCTCAAAACGAATAAACTCAGTAAGTCAGATGAAATATTTGTTCTATATGATGAACTAGATTTAGATTTAGGGGAAATAAAAATTAAATATGCTGGCGGAAACGCTGGTCATAATGGTCTAAGAAGTATCAGTAGTAAAATTGGAGATAACTATTGGAAGCTCAGAATTGGAATTGGTCATCCTGGTGTTAAAGATAAGGTGACAAAACATGTACTGGGTAACTTTAATACAGAAGAGAAGAAACAGCTCGTTTTATTATTTGAAGTTATATACTTAAATCTATCACAGATATTTGTATCAAAACATTTATCTAATCTAGGCATCTAAATGAAGTGCGGAATTATAGGCCTACCAAATGTTGGTAAGTCAACTTTATTTAATGCTTTATGCGAAAATGAGCAAGCATTAGCAGCCAATTATCCTTTTGCAACAATTGACCCAAATAGTTCTTTAGTAAGAGTGCCAGATGATAGAATTCAAAAACTCGCTGAAATATGCAATCCACAAAAAATAATTCCTGCAGCTTTTGAAATAGTTGATATTGCAGGTCTAGTAAAAGGAGCCTCTAAAGGAGAGGGTCTGGGTAATGCTTTTTTATCTCATATACGCTCAGTAAATGCGTTATTTCATATTGTAAGATGTTTTGAAGATGATGATATACAACACGTTGAAAATAGAGTTAATCCTCTTGAGGATATCAAAATTATTAATGCAGAATTGGCATTATCTGATCTAGAGATTTTGGAAAAAAATTATCAGAAACAAAAGAAAACTCAAAAAACAGATGATGATAAAAAAAAGATATTGATAATTGAAAAAGCAATAGATCTTATTTCTAAAGAAAAAGAAATTTTGAACAACTTAAATAAAGATGAGATTGAATATTTGAATATCTTTCAACTTATATCTATTAAACCTGTTGTATATGTTTGCAATGTTGATGAAAATTCATCTGTAAATGGAAACGCATACACAAAGTCTATTGAAGAATATTCTAAATTGAATAATTCAGAGACACTGCTTGTAAGTGCAAAAATCGAGTCTGAAATTTCACAAATAAAAGATCATGAAGAAAAAAAAATGTTTCTTGACAGTATAGGCCTAAAAGAAACCGGTCTTAAAAGAGTTATTAAAAAAGGTTATGAACTTTTAAATTATATAAATTTTTTTACTGCTGGTGAGAAAGAGCTAAGAGCATGGACGATTATTAGAGGTACGTTAGCACCCAATGCTGCTGGTGAAATTCATAGTGATATGGAAAAAGGTTTTATAAGAGCTGAAACGATTTCATATGAAGATTATATTCAATTCAAAGGAGAAAGTGGTGCAAAGGAAAAGGGAAAGTTAAGGTTAGAGGGAAAAGAATATATAGTTAAAGATGGCGATGTTATCCACTTCTTATTTAATGTTTAATATCTCTCCAAATTTGTTGTTTAGAAATATAAGCTAAGACGAACAATACCAATAAAAATAGTATTACTTTTAAACCCATTCTCTTTCGGTCCTCTAAACTAGGCTCAGCTGCCCAAGCTAAAAAAGTTGTAACATCTGTTGTCATTTGATCCATTGTACTTTCAGTTCCATCATCGTAATCAACAAGACCATCTGATAATGGGGATGTCATGGCAATTAAATTACCTGCCATATATTTATTGTAGTGTTGACCTTTTGGAACTTTCATATCTTCTGGTGGATCAACATAACCAAGCAATAGTGCTTTAATATAATCAGCACCCTTAGGTCTGGCTTTAACTATTAAAGACAAATCAGGCGGGTAAGCGCCGTTATTCGCTGCTCTAGCAGCCTTTTCATTTAGATATGGATTTACGAACTGATCTGAAGGAATTCCGTCTCTTTCAAACATTTCTCCTTCGTCATTTGGCCCATCTAACACTAAATGTTCGGCTGCAATGGCTTTAATGTGATCTTCACTAAAACCAAGGTCCGTTAAATTTCTATAAGACAGATAATTCATAGAATGGCATCCCGCGCAAACTTCTCTATAAACTTTTAAACCTCTTTGAGCAGAGGCACGATCGTACGTTCCGAAAAATCCTTTCCAAGACCAATCATATTTTGGAATATCAATTTTTGCTCCAGCGCCATACAAATTGAAACTAAAGAGTAGAAAAATGGCCAGTAGAGCTTTTCTCATATTAAGCTTTTTTACTTTGCAAATAATTTGTAATGGTTAGAGGTTGTCGTGGTGTTTCTAAAAATCCTACAAGTGGGGCTAAAACAAATATAAATAAAAACCAATATGCAGTCCCAATCCTTGATATAAGTACATAAAGACCCTCAGCAGGTTTACCTCCAACATACATAAGAATCAAAAAGTTTACTGCAAACAAGAGAACGCAGTATCTCCAGATAGGTCTAAATAAACATGATCTAACTTTAGATGTGTCTAGCCATGGTAATAAGCCTAATGCTAGAATGGAACTAAACATAGCTATCACACCACCTAGTTTATCTGGGATAGCTCTAAGTATTGCATAGAAAGGTAGAAAGTACCACTCAGGCACAATATGAGCAGGAGTTACCATAGGGTTAGCTTTAATATAATTATCGGAGTGACCTAAAATATTTGGATAATAAAAGAGAATAAATGCCAAAATGATAAAGAAAAATATTGTAGCATTTAGATCTTTAATAGTTACGTATGGATGAAAACTCACTGTTTCATCCCAGCTTTGAGGTTCTGTGCCAGTCGGATTATTTGAACCAGTCATGTGCAACGTAATTACGTGAAAGACAACTAAACCGACAATTGCGAAAGCTAATAGCCAATGAAGAACATAAAAACGATTAACAGCTGAGTCACCAACGGTGAAGTCACCAAGAAGTAATGTGAGTATAGCATCTCCTACGACAGGAATAGCTGAAAAAAGATTAGTTATAACTGTTGCTCCCCAATAAGACATCTGACCCCATGGGAGCGTATACCCTAAAAATGCAGTTGCCATCATTAGCATGAACATGGTCAAACCGAAAATGTAGACTAACTCTCTAGGTGCCTTGTATGATCCAAAATATAAAGCTCTAAATATGTGTATGAAAGTAGCTATAAAGAAAAAAGAAACTAAGTTGGCATGCAAATATCTAATTAACCAACCAAAACTAACGTCTCTCATGATCCTTTCAACAGAGTCAAAGGCATCATCGGCTGAGGGCTTATAGTGAAACCCTAAAAAAATTCCAGTTAAAATTAGTCCTATAAGGCAAAACATAGCTATACCACCAAATGACCAAAAGTAATTGAGTGATTTGGGGACAGGAAACTTTAAATATTCAGCTTCCATCATTCTTATCAGAGGAAGTCTAGAGTCAATCCAACCTTTTATACCAGTGTATGGTGAATTTAATGTTTTTTTATAACCTTGTAATTCATTTGAACTCATTAAATTATCCTATCTTTATTCTGTTATCAGTTAAAAAAACGTAAGGGGGAACAGGTAAGTTAGTCGGAGCTGGTCCTTTTCTTATTCTGCCAGAAGTATCATAATGAGAACCATGACAAGGGCAAAACCATCCGCCATAGTCTCCTTTTGTATCCGAAGCTTTTTGTCCAAGAGGTACACAACCTAAATGAGTACAAACACCTAATACAACTAACCAATTATCTTTTTGAACTCTAGCAGAGTCCTCCTCTGCATCTGGTAGTTCCTCTAAAGAAATGTTTCTAGCACTGTCAATTTCACTTTTTGTTCGATGCTTTATAAAAACAGGTTTACCTCTCCATATTACTGTCAAACTCTGGCCCTCTTCCAAGGGAGATAAATCTATTTCAGTTGATGCCAAGGCTAGAGTATCTTTGCCTGGATTCATGCTTGATATAAAAGGAATAAGTAAACTAGCAGCACCAACCCCTCCTAGAGTCATTGCTGATAATTTAATAAAATCTCTTCTTGGTTTTTTACTATCTGACATTTGGGTTTAAATCTAAGTAGATTTTATTGGTAAGATGTAGCATAAGTAGTAGTCATCATGACGCATAAATTTGCAATTTGTCTCTATCAGCCCGATATGCCTCAAAATCTTGGTGTGATTATCAGAACCGCTGCTTGTTTAGAGTTTCCCCTTCACATAATCAAACCTTTGCCTTTCTCCATGACAGATAAAAGATTTAAAGGCGCTGTGATGGATTACATAGACCATTGTGAAATTGTAAATCACGAAAATTGGGAAAATTTTTATTTATATTCAAAAAAAAATAACAACAGAATAATCTTAGCTACTACTAAAACCGAGAATAACCTTTACGAGTTTAAGTTTGAAGATAATGATATTATTTTATTTGGAAAAGAAACAGCAGGTGTGCCAGAAACAATTCATAATACTGTCAATAACAAAATAACAATACCGATAAACAGCAAAACAAGATCATTAAATCTTGCTACCTCTGTTGCAATTGTAGTTTCATCTATTAAAGCCGATTTTTAAGATAAAAAATCTAAAAATTGCCTCAGCTCATTATTCTCTTTTAAAAAAGAAATGGTATTTTTTGGAAATGGCATCTTGTAGATCTTATTTAGCTCTTGTGATATTTTTTTTTCTTTTACAAAATCTGTAATGTTTTTTGATAGTAACATTATAGCTTCCAAATCAGCTGGAAAGGTTTTTGTATTTTCAAATAATGATAGAAACCTGATATATCTTATTGCTCTTAAATAATCTTTTTGAATTTGTACAATTGGGTCAAAAATAAACTTCAAGTAATTATTTTTAAAATGCTCAACACCTGAATAAAAATCGAACACCTCCCCGATTAAATTTATGTATATGCTATTAAATGTAAAATCTCTTCTTAAAGAGTCCTCTTTAATACTTAAAGCATTAGCAATTTTTGAATGTCTTCCAGATGGGGCTACATCTTTTCTAAATGAATTTATCTGGAACTCAAAATCACCTAATTCAAATGATATACTTTTATAAGCTTGATAATATTTTGCACTATTATATTTATCTAAAATTTTATCGACCGTTCGATCATCTAATTCTGGAATAACTACATCAATATCTTTGTTTTCGTAATTATCTGATAATAAAGACCTAGTAGCTCCTCCAATAAGATAAATATCCTTTTTTTCAAATGGAAGCATACTGCAGATTTCATCAAAATGAGAAATATTAGAGATTTCTTCTACTTTTTTTTTTAAATTCATCTTCTAATTTAATTCCATGAGTTCTAGCCATCTTTGCTCTTTATTTTCCAATTCTATTTGGAGAGAACCTAATTTTTTAGTTGTGCTAATAAATAACTCATAGTCCTTTTTATAAAGATCTGGTACCTCTATGATTTTTTCAAAATGAACAATTTCTTCTTTCAAAAGGTCTATTTGCTTGGGTAAATTATTAAGCTCATATTGTAATTTAAAGGTTAACTTTTTTTTATGTAAATTTTTTAAATTTATATTTTTCTTTTCAGATTTATTTTCATTTTGAGAATAGTTATTAGTATCATTTTCAAGAAGATCTTTGTTTTTTAAGAAGTCATGATAGCCACCATTAAATAACAAAACATCACCATTTCCTTTGAAAAATAATATTTTATTTACTAATTTGTCTAAAAAATCTCTATTGTGTGAAACAACTACGAGAGTCCCGTTGTAATTAGAAAGTATTGACTCTACTAAATCTAAAGTATCAACATCAAGGTCATTAGTAGGCTCATCTAAGATTAAGCCACTTTTAGGATTTGATAAGACTTTTGATAAAAGTAGTCGATTTTTCATTCCACCAGATAAACTCCCGACAGGGTCATTTGCTTTAGATGGATCAAAATGGAAATCTTTTAAATAACTGCATACATGTCTCTCTTTACCTTGCGTTTTTAAGTAATCGCCACCAGAGGGGACTAAGACCTTCTTTATTGGTAAATTGTCTTTTAAATCATTTCTTAATTGGTCAAAATAGGAAAACTCTAACTCTTTTCTTAATTTTAAAGTTCCCGATTTTAAATTAAGTTCATTAAGCAAAATTTTTAAAAAAGTTGTTTTTCCAGATCCATTACCTCCCAAAAGACCAATTCTATCTTTTTTACTTATTTTTAAATTAAAGTTTTTTAAAATAAAATTTTTATTATTTTCTTCATAGTAAAATTCTGCATTGTGAAACTCTGCAACATTTTTAAAATTCTTTGAATTCTCATAAATTTGATTAATTTCAATCTTTTTTGTAGCTTTTTTAAATTCGCTAATATCTTTGTCTAAATTTTCCTTTAAGTCTTTAGCTTGTTCTAACCTTCTGGTATTTCTTTTAACTCTTGCTTTAACTCCTTTATTGGCCCAATTCACCTCTAAATTGACAAATTGCTTCCTATTTTGTAGTTCTCTCTCTTCTTGTGATAAAAGAGTCTCAGACCAATTATCAAAATCACTATAACCTTTGTAGTTTATTTTTATTTTAGATCGATCTATCCATAATATTTTATTTGTAAAGTTTTTTAGAAATTGTCGATCATGACTTACACATAAAATTGCACAATCTAGTTTTTTTAAATAATTTTCTAGCCAAACAATTGTGTCCAAGTCTAAATGATTAGTTGGTTCATCTAATAGCAAAAGATCAGATGGTTTGATTAAATTTTTGATTAGCCCTACTCTCCTTTTTTGCCCCCCAGATAAATGTTTAATTAAACTGTTTTTATCAATACTTAAATTATTGCAAAATATATCTATCTCATAATTATTATCTTGATTTTTGATTACAGATAAAATTTCTTGCTCAACGGTGTTATTATCATCATTTAATACAAAATTTTGGTTGAAATAATTTACAGCAAAATTATCAACACTCCATTTTTCACCAGCATCAATATCATGTTGACCTGATATGACATTCATTAGGGTTGATTTCCCTGCCCCATTTTTACCAACAAGCGCAATAAAATCTTTTCGATGAATATTTATATCAAGTTCCTTTAAAATTTCTTTTTTATGATAACTAACTGATCCCTCTTTAAGTGAAAATAAAAGTTGTTTCATATTATTTCAATTTATAGCTTAGATATGGCTGGGGCGGTAGGATTCGAACCTACGCATGCCGATACCAAAAACCGGTGCCTTACCGCTTGGCTACGCCCCATCAGGATTTAAAGAACTTATCCGAAATAAGAGGATTTTTCAATTCTAACTGAAGGATAAAATTTATTAATCTCCCTAAAAATTGACCTTTCTTTTGCGATTTTCTTGAAAGATACAAAAATTGAAGATCCACTACCACTCATGCCAAATTTTAAGAAATCTTTCCTATAATCCAAAAGGAACATAAATAATTCTTTAAACTCTTTATTTAGCAACATGGATGAACTAGTTAAGTTATTTTGAGATATTAGTTGTTTTTTTGCTCCCATATTATGGTTTTTAAAATAATTATAAATTTTTTTAGTTAAATTTTTTTGTGAAGGAAAAATTAAGAAAACTTTCCTCCAATAATATTTTTTTGCCTTGAGGTATTTATACTGACTTAATCCATCAATTATTTTTGGATATTTATCTTTAAAAATAATTACATCTGAACCAATTAAAGGTGCATCTTTTTCAAAGTTTTTTGAAGTAATTTGATGATATTTATATAGAAATTTTAAAATTGAGGCTGCATTTGAGGATCCGCCTCCTAATCCATAACCAACTGGTATTTTTTTGTAAACTAAAAATTTTAATTTTGTTTTAGTTTTGTATTTACTATCAAAAAATAAAATTGATTTTTTTATAATATCATTTTTCAATTTGATTACTTTTTTATTTTGATCGTAATAAGTAATTTGTAACTTTGTAGAATTAGATACCTTAATTAAATCATTTAATTTTAAAAGAACGACTTTAGAAGAAATCTTATGTTTTTTGATAATTTTGTCATAATATTTAATTTTTAAATCAAGATTTATTTTAGCATAGCTTGTTAATTTACTTATTTTCATTTCTGCCTAAAACTTCCTCGTATTTAAAATAATCTTTATGAAATAGTATAATTTTATTATCTAAAAATTTTGATTCTTTGTATCTGCCTAATTCATAATATATTTGAGATAGATGATCTATTATTTCTGGCTCTGAGGGTTCAAGTTGATAAGCATCATAAATCCATTTTTCTGCCAAATCTAAGTTATCTTTCTTAAAATAAAGCCATCCCAAACTATCAAGTATAGCCCCATCATTATAATTTGAGTCTTTTACTGCCTTTTGAAGCATACTTTCTGCAAGATCTAATTTTCTATCATTCTCAACCCATAAATATGCAAGATAATTTAATATGTAAGGATATGAACTTTTAGAAATATCAATACTTTTTTGGATAATTTCTTCAGCTTTTTTAATTTCATTATTTCTCTCTAACAAAATACCATATTTAAAAAGATGAATTGCATCATCAGAATTCTCTAAAATACTCATGCAACACTCGTTTATAAAATCTAAAGCACCACTATTATCATTTAAAAAATACATTTCCATAGCAACAAGAAATGATAACTCTAGATTTATCCAATCAGTTTGATGATCGCTATTATTTATAAAATACACTAAGTCACTCATATCAGTGTCTAATTCAAATGATGTTGAGATATAAAGGTAGTTTTTAAAAAAATTAAAATTTTTGTCAGTTGGGTTAAAATTTTTAATTAATTTTAGTATTTCTTTACTTGGATTTAATTCTGCTAAAAATGATATTTTTTTATAAAGATAATAATCCCTATTATCTGGATTTATTTCAATTAAATAAGATAATAAAGCAAGTGCTTTTTTATACTCACGCGCATAAAAATAATAAGTGCTAGTTTGAAATAGTTGAAGATATATTATGTCTTCATAATCCTTAACTACGTAATTTTGATCTAATTCTATAGACAAATTATTAAAAGTAGTTGATGACTGAATAAAATCTGCCAGTGGAAAATTGATGTTATGATAATTGAAAATACTTTCCATTACATTTAATTCTTTAGAATTAAAGATAGAGAGTGTTTCTATATTTGATGTTACTTCTTCATTAATTTTTTTTAAACTGTTGAGGTCTTTTTGATGATGATAGTAATAAATAGTATTGATATATCTTAAATTTGTAAAGTGACTATCAATTTCATTCAAATTTTCTAAATTATTTTGAACATTGTTTTTATTACAATAATTCATCCAAAAATTTATGCTTTTTAGTATAGCCTCTTCAAAAATATAAATTTGTTTTTTGTCAGGAATATTTAAGCATTTGTCATCACCTAGATTCTTGAGAAAAAGAATAATTTCATGAATAAATCCACTTTCAATTTCACTAATATTATCAAAAGTATAATTCCCTATAATAATATTACTTAGTAAGGTTGAAGTGTGGTCATTTGAGAAATCATAAGCTGGTAATTTTTCCCAAATTAAATAATCATTATTGTATTCAGAATAAATTGAACTTAGAAGTTGATTTTCGAAAGTATTTTTTAATTGAGACCCATATGCATATACAATAAATCCAAAAAAACATATAAAATATAAACTAAAAGATAATTTTTTAATCATGAATAACCAAGACTACCAAAAAAATATTCTTTTGGAATTGATGAATCTGGAGGAATTTCAAGTAAAAAAATCTCAAAATGATTCCGATAACCAAATAAATAGAGATATTATCAATAGTCCAAGCAAAGCCACCAGTATTGATCAAATAGAGGATTTTTTAAAAAATGAATTATTAAAGTTCAATATTAATCAACCAATCAATTTAGTAGAAGGTGATAAAAATTCGAAGATTTTATTTTTTTACGGTAAATGCGATATTAATGATGAAAAGATAATAGATAAAGCAAATGGTGAGTTATTCGATAAAATGCTTTCCTCCATAAAATTAGATAGGAAACAAATAAGTTTAGTGTCTTATATACCAAGGGGACTTAGTGAGTTTGATAATAACCACAAAATGAATTCAATTTTACAACTTATCAATTATCGGTTGATTGAATTGATTAACCCAAAATATTTAATAATTATGTCAAATTATTGCATCAAAATGTTGTTGGCTGCAGACTTGTCTTCCATGTCTCTTCGTGGAAAGTGGTTTGATTTCAACACCCCGAATGACGTAGTACCCAAAAAATGCCGTGTGCTTTATGAGCCATCTTTATTAATAAACAATCCAGAACTTAAGAAAGATGCTTGGGAAGATTTAAAGGAAATTAAAAAGCAGCTTGGTGGATAGAATGAGAATTATCGTTTTATTAATTGTAACGTTTTTTTACTCACAGAGTATCTTTGCCCTTAGCTCTAAAGATATTGGCCTTTATAAAAGTATTTTTAATGATTACAGAAATGGAAATTTTGATAAAGGTGATAAAGATATAGCAAAACTAGATGATTTAATTCTTTTGGGTCATGTACAAGCTTTAAAACTTCTTCATCCAACAGCACATCGCTCTAGTTTTTTAGAGCTCCGAGATTGGTTGAGTGAATATAGTGATCATTACGAAGCTAGAAGGATTTATAAATTGGGAGTAAGAAGAATGCCGGATGGGGCAAAAAAACCAAAAAAAAATTCATACCCACTTTTTGATGAGATCTTTCAAAAAGATAAGTCACAAGAAACTGTCTCCACTAAATCAAATAAAATATTTTCAAATAAAAATTACTCAAAAAAAATTAGTATTTATAATACTGTAAGATCAAGAGTTGGAAGAGGATGGCCTACTGGAGCATTAGAGTATTTAAACCACCACATAAAATATTTTAATCAAAAAGAAAAATCTTTTCTACTTTCCAAAATTGCCAATGGCTACTACCTTGCAGATTTAGATGATAAAGCGATAAATGTTTTAAATGATGAAGCTTTCTTGAGTCAACCATACGATGAGGGCTTATGGATTAAAGGTCTCTCATATTATAGAAAAGGGAAATACCAAAAAGCCTCGAGACAATTTTTAATACTCTCAAAAATTTCAGATAACAAATGGTTAAGGGATGCTGGTGCTTATTGGTCATTTTTATCCTCAACAAAAGACGCTAATGATGAAATTACTTTCAAAGCATCTTTAGAAGCTCTAAATAAATCTTGCAAACCAAGTTTTAATATATACTCAATTTTATCTTGTAGAATTTTAGATAAAACCATTCAAGACTTTGAATTTAATACCTCATTAATGAGCTCAGATCTTGAGTCATTTTTAAAAACCAAATTAGGTGAGAGAATTCAGGCCTTAATTGAAATCGATGAACTTCCAATTGCAGAGATAGAATTAAATAGACTTCAAAACATTACAAATGAAAGATTTAAAAGACTAATCCTAAATTTTTCTGTTAAAAATGATCTGAGTTCCTTGCAAATTAAAACAGCAAAATACTTGTTTAAAGATGACGCCCCGATAGATTTTTTATATCCAACACCAAAATGGATCCAAGATTATAATTTCAATAATATTGACCCAACTATTATTATTAGCATGATTAGACAAGAGTCGCAGTTTAGTGCTTTTGCAAAAAGTGGTAAAAGTGCGTATGGATTGATGCAAATTCTTCCATCAACTGCTCGTATGGTAAATAAAAAACATAAATTTAAGTCTAATCCGAGAATATTATATGATCCCGAAATTAATGTTGAAACAGGTAGCCTCTACCTTCAAAATTTATTATCTATAAATTATATCAATGGAGATTTGCTAAAGGCTTTAATCTCATATAATGCAGGGCCAGGAAATCTTTCAAAATGGATGAAAAAAACTACATTTAATGATGATAGTTTTCTTTTAATTGAGTCTATACCATCAAGAGAAACAAGAATGTTTGTTGAGAGAGTTCTAACTAACCTTGTTATTTATGAATTAATAAATCATAATTCATTCAATTATGCTGATGAACTCATAGCCACTAATACTATCTTGATTAATGATTGATGAAAAAATAACATTTAAACAAATAAATATTGCTGTAATCACTTTGTCGGATACAAGAAAAGAAAGTGATGATAAATCAGGTAATACATTAAAAGAACTTATACAAAAAAAAGGACATTCTGTTTCCCATTATCAGATTATTGAAGATGAACCTAAACTCTTTATTCCTATTATTAAGAAATTAACAGCATCTGTCGAACACGATGTAATAATCACTTCAGGTGGGACTGGTCTGACGGGAAGAGATAATACTATTGATGCCTTAAAAAAAATATCTCAAGTTGAAATTCCAGGATTTGGAGAATTGTTTAGACAATTAAGCTATAAAAAAATTGGAACCTCAACTATACAATCTCGAGCGAGTGCATTTTTATTAAATCAAACTTACATCTTTTGTTTACCTGGATCTACTTCTGCTGTTAGAGATGCTTGGAATGATATTCTTTTTCATCAATTAGACATAAGACACAAGCCATGTAATTTTGTCGAACTAATACCTAGACTTGATGAGTGAATATGTTGTTGGAGTCGACGAGGTTGGCAGAGGATCTCTTGTTGGAAGTGCAATAATTTGTGCTTTCAGATCACAAAATTCCTTATTTGATAAACTTCCATTTAGTGTCTCTGACTCAAAAAAAATAAATAAAAAAAAAAGAGAGGAAATATATGAATATTTCAGATTAAATAAAGGCTTCGAATATAATTATCAAATTATTTTTGGAAAAAAAAAATTTATTGAAAGATTTAATATTCACAATGTAGTTTTGCAAAGCATGAAACAATCGATAATTTTGTTGTCAAAAAAGTCAGATACGATCATCATAGATGGAAAATTTATTCCAAGCGAAATGAAAGGTTATAAGGTGAAGTCTTTAATTAAAGCAG
Organism: uncultured Alphaproteobacteria bacterium; assembly: GCA_902591315.1. GTDB lineage: Bacteria > Pseudomonadota > Alphaproteobacteria > HIMB59 > HIMB59 > HIMB59. The sequence continues at coordinate 17,964 of CACJAI010000001.1, read as the reverse complement.
ATGATAAAATTAATCAGGTGTCAGCAGCTTCAATTATAGCAAAAGTCTTCAGAGACAAATTACTTCTGAAACTCCACTCATTAGATGGTAATTATCAATGGAATAAAAATGCTGGGTACGGTACAAAGTCTCACTTAAGCGCTATTAATTCACATGGGGTCAGCAAATATCACAGGACCACTTATCAACCTATAAGTAAACTTATCAAAAAGTTATCTACTTAGTTATCAACAGTAGAGTAAGTTTTTTTTACACAAGATTCTTTATAAATATTAAGATTCATGTGTGTTGAAATCAAATAACCTATATTTAGGTGATTGTCTTGATCTATTGGCTAAGATTGAAGATCAGACAATTGATTTAATTTTCTTAGACCCTCCTTATAATTTACAATTAAACAAAGTCTTAACTAGACCAAATCATTCCATTGTCAATGGTGTCAATCAGGATTGGGACAAATTTGATAGTTACTCGAGTTATGATGATTTTACCTTTTCTTATTTAACTGAGTGTAAAAGAGTTCTTAAAACTGATGGGGGGTTATGGATTATTGGTTCATATCACAATATTTTTAGAATTGGAAAAATTCTCCAAGATTTAAACTTTTGGATTTTAAATGATGTGATTTGGGCTAAATCTAACCCATTACCAAATTTTAGGGCAACAAGACTTACTAATGCACATGAAACTCTTATTTGGTGTTCAAAAAAACCTAAATCTAAGTATCAATTTAATTATCATACTTTAAAGGTTGCAAATGAAGACAGACAAGAGAGAAGTATTTGGAACTTTCCGATTTGTTCAGGTAAAGAAAGGCTGAAAAACAATAAAAACCAAACAGCTCACCCAACTCAAAAACCCTTAGCTTTGATGAAAAAAATTATTATTCAGTCATCGATACAAGGAGATCTAGTACTAGAGCCTTTTGCAGGCACAGCAAGTTTCTGTGCTGAAGCAAAATATTTGGGTAGAAATTACATAGGTTTTGAAAAAGATGAAGGTTATTTTAATTTAGCTATTAAAAGATTAAAAAAAATTAAATCTTTAAAAAATGATTTATTAGAGATTAATGAAAAAGATAAACCAGTACAAAAAATACCCTTTGCTAGTTTAATTGACAATGGACATTTAAAGCCAGGTGCTAAACTTTATAACAATAAGAAAAGCTATAAAGCCACAATTTTACCAGATGGGAGTATTTCCTATAAAAATGAGAGAGGATCAATTCATAAAATTGCTGCAAAAGTAAATAAGACATCAAGTTTCAATGGATGGGATTATTGGCATTATGAGGATAAAAAAAAGAATTTAATATGTATCGATGAAATTAGAAAGAAGATGAGAAGTTAATTTAATATTCTTTTAAAGAGTGTTGGTAATGCAAGCTGGTTAGTTTTTGATTTTTCTATCCATACTGAATTGTTAATTTTTAATTTTTTAAGCTCAAGTTTATAAACATTTATTTGGAAGAGATTATTTGTAATTGTAAATTTAAAACTTTTGATTTTTTCTTTATTTTTTAAATTTAAATTTGCTATAAATTCTTTATCCAAATTTGAGGGTAAATGGATAAAGTTTTTGTAAAATTGAAATTTTGGTTTTTTTATAAAACAAATATGTAAAGGAGAGTTTATTAAATAGAAATCTATTTCCTTTTTATTTTTTTTTATATTTTTATTATTTTTAAATGATTGGAAAGCTGATTTACAAAAACTAGAAAATATACATTTGGAGCATTCGGGGCTTTTTTTTTTGCAAATAATAGAACTATAATCCATCATCGACTCAGCTAAACTCCTATAAGAAATCTTTTTTTTACATGCTAAACTAAGTATTTCTTCGATCTCATCATCATTGAGTTTTAAACCAGATACTCTCTGTATTAATCTTTTAACATTGATATCTACTGGGAATGATTTTTTATTATGGCCTATAGCTAATATCGCGCTTGAGGTATATTTCCCAACACCAGGCAAAGATATAAGACTATCTCTATCGTCTGGCAATTCACCATTATAGCTATTGTTTATAATTGTTACTGCTTTGAATAAATTCTCTGCCCTCTTATAATAACCTAATCCTGACCAAACTTTTAATAAATGTTCTAATCTTTTATTTTTAAAGGAATTAAAACTTGGAAAAATATTTATAATTTCTAATATTTTATTTTCTACTGTTTTAACAGTTGTTTGTTGTAGCATAATTTCTGATAAATAAGTTAGGTATAAATTTCTATTCCTTCTCCAATATAAGTTTCTTTGATTTTTTTTAAACCAATGTAGGATTAAAGGGATAAATTTGTTTTTATGAAAAAGTTCTCCAAGCTCAATGATATTGCTTTTCATCTAGTAAATAAGGTAAATAAAAAAAAGCTAAAAATAAATACTCTTATTCTAAAAAACTGGGAGTATATTTTTGGCAATAACAATAAATTTGTTCAATTAAAAAAAACTATAATAAATGATAAAACAGAATCTGTAATTCTTGAATTAAGAGTTAGCCCAGAAAAATCTTTCGAAATGCATTCAAGGACAAATGAAATAGTCATAAAAATTGAGGAGGTAACCGGAGTAAAAGTAAAAAAAATCCTATTTTTTCAAGACCTTTCAACCAATTCTAAATATGTTCAAAAACCAAAAGTAAAAACTCTTAGTGCGTCAGTAAAAAGTGTAAATTATCAAAATTTTAATGATATAAAAGACCAGGAAGTAAAAAAAATCTTTGAAAACATTAGTACGAAAATAAATGAAGATAATTAAATTTTTAACAATTTCATTACTAGTTTTTTTCATCTCATGCTCAGAGGATAAGGAAACCGATGAGGAACAAACAATTACTGAAGAAAGCACTGAAATTGAGACAAAAATAGCTGGTGAGTATGAGTATTCTAAATTTATAATAAATAATTCAATCACGCCTATAATTAAGTCTTCATCAAATCAAAGCATAGACTTAATTGAGTTTTCATCCTTTAGTTGCTCACATTGTGCAGATTTTCATAACAATACACTTAAAGAACTAAAAAGTAGTGATATTTTTAGTTCAGTAAATTATTATGTAATAGATTTCCCTTTAAATCAGGCTGCTTTTTACGCATCTATGGTTGCAAGTTGTGATTTGTCAATTAGACCTAGTTACATTGACTCTGTCTATCAAAACTACGATGTTTGGACAAAAGCGAGCTCTGGAGAGGAGATTATTGAATTACTTAACAGTTATGGACTCCAACATGGTTTAGAACAAGATCAACTAGAATCTTGTCTCGAAAATAAAGACATTCAAGACAAATTATTAAGTGTTCAAGTAGAGTCTCAAGAAAGTTTTGGTATTGAAAGCACTCCTACTTTTTTAATTGGTGGAGATAAAGTTCAAGGCAATAGGCCCGCATCAGAATTTATAAAAATAATAAATAAAAAATTGAATAATTAATTTGTTATCTTTAGATAAACTCTCAATTAAAGGTTTTAAATCTTTTGTAGAGCCAACAGACTTTGAAATCAAAAATGGTCTTACTGGTATAGTTGGTCCCAACGGTTGCGGAAAATCAAACATTGTTGAAGCAATAAGGTTTGGTTTAGGGGAGGTATCTGCCAAACAACTTCGCGGCAAAGAGATTGATGATTTAATTTTTAATGGAACTGATAATCGCCCCTCATGGAATATTGCTGAAGTAGGTTTGTTTGTAAATATTGATGGAAGTGATTTAGAAAATAAATTTCAATCAAAACAATTAGAAATTGCAAGAAAGATATGGAGAGGAGAAGGAACGAATTCATTCATAAATGGTAAAGAGGTAAGATTGAAAGATATTCAATTGTTATTTGCTGACGCCTCTACATCAGCTAGATCAACTTCGATAGTTAGCCAAGGTCGTATTGGAGCAATCACCCAAGCGAAAGCAGAAGATAGAAAAATGGTTTTAGAGGAAGCTGCAGGAATACTTGGTCTGCAGTCCAGAAGACATGATGCAGAGTTGAGGTTGAAAGGTGCCAATAATAATCTTTTGAGGGTAGAGGATGTTATTCAGACATACGAAGAACAATTAGCTATTCTTAAAAAACAAGCTAAAGAAGCTGAAAGATTTAGAAATATATCAACTTTAATCAAGAATGCGGAAGCGTCAGTATTTTTCGTAAAAAGAAATGAACTTCAACTTATTCTTGAGAGACTTAATGAAGAAAAAGATAAAATAAAAGTAAAACTCGCTGATTTCCAGGGTGATGTATCAATTCAAGATCAAGCTTATGAAGATTTAAAAGTTAAAATTCCACCAATGAGAGAGAAATCATACTCATTGAATAGTGAACTTGATAGGTTGAATATGACTGTAGAAAATCTTAAACAGGAAGAATTACGTTTTGAAGAGCACAAAATAAACCTCGAGCATCGTGTAAAACAACTTAATCAAGACTTACAAATTGAGCAAACACAACTTGAAGAAACGACCAGTAAAATCAAAACTATTAGGAAAGATATTGAGGATTTATCCTCTAAGAAATTTGAAGCTGAAAATCGAGACAGTAACGTCAATCAATCAGATAGAAGTTTATTAAACAATATTTCCTTTGATAAAAAATACGAAAATGCAGTGGCTGCTATCTTTGGTAAAGAACTTTTAGCATCATTAGAACCTGATGATATTTATTTTTGGAGAGAGCACTCAGGTCCGCAGGACAATAAAGAGTTTAGTTTTCATTGTGAACCAGCTTCTAAAGTTATTAAAGCTCCAAACCAAGTAATGAATAAGCTTAATAATGTTGCCATTGTGTCTTCAAAAAAAGAAGGGTTAGAAAATCATACAAAAATAAATATTGGACAAGCTATAGTCGATCTAGAGGGTAATTTGTGGCGTTGGGATGGACTTTTTATTTCAAGTAGTTATGAGGCTAATATCTCAACAATACTGTCAGAATTAAAAGAAAAGAGGCTAAACGATCTTAAAAAGCAAGTGCTTGAGTGGGAAAGAATTTTAGAGGTCACTGTTCAAAAAACTGAGGACTTAAATCAAAGAATAAAAACTGCTAAAGAAGAATTAGAAATTTCTGAAAACAATCCAGGAGATATTGATAGCAAAAGACAATTTTTACTTAATAAAATTAAGCAACTAGATGACGAAAAAAAACTTTTTGACAATAAATTACAAGAGCAAGAAAATCTTTTAGAAAGCCTCTCAAAGGAGTTGAGAAATAAAGAACAAAATTACTCTGTTGTAAAGGAGGAGTTTATACGAAAGGAGTCAGAAATTTCAAATTATTCAAATAATTTAACTCAGCTCGCTCAATCATGTAGAGAAAAAATTAATGTTGATTTATTAAATTTAGAAAATGAGATAGATAAATTCAAAAGAGATGAAGATTTAGAGACTGCAGAGAAAAGAGTATTAAGATTAAACGCTGAAAGGGAGAGAATTGGTGCTGTAAACTTACTTGCTGAAGATGAATATGTAAAATTAAGAGAAAAAGTTGATGAAACAATTAAAGATAAAAATGAAATTCAAGAATCTATAGAAAAATTACATGAGGCAATTAATAAAATTAATAAAGAAGGTGTATTGAGACTAAAAGAAGCTTTTAAAATTGTTAATGAAAATTTCGAGAGACTATTCACTAAGTTATTTGGTGGAGGGAAAGCATATCTAAAACTTATCCAAAATGATGAAGATCCTTTAAACTCTGGTTTGGAGATATTTGCTAGTCCTCCAGGTAAGAAAATGCAAAATATAACTTTATTATCTGGAGGTGAGCAGGCTTTAACTGCGATTTCATTATTATTTGCCGTATTTATAGCGAACCCATCACCTTTTTGTATATTGGATGAGGTCGATGCTCCTCTAGATGACAATAATGTGGATAGATTTTGTAGTATGGTCGAAGAAATTTCAGAAAAAGTTCAAACCAAATTTATTATTGTTACTCATAATCGAATGACAATGTCTAGAGTAGACAGACTCTATGGTGTTACAATGCCCGAGGAAGGAATTTCTCAAATAGTCTCTGTTGAATTAGAAGAAGCCGTAAAGTACGCTGAATAATGGCAAATGATGAAGAAAATAAAAAGCCAAGTATGCAAGGTCTTAGCTTTGCTTATAGAATCTCAACTGAATTATTAGGTGCTTTAATTGTTTCTGTTGTTATTGGATTGTTGATTGATAAGATGTTTGACAGCAAACCTATTGGTCTAATAACGTTGATAATACTTGGTTTTTTTGCAGGTTTGTTGAATATTTACAGGCTTATACGTCGCATAGAAAACTCTAAATAAATCTGTTTTATTACCTCATGGCTAAGGGTGAGAGTCCTCTCAAACAGTTTGAAATACAACCCATTGTTGACATTAACTTTCTAGGTTTTGATATCTCTTTTACTAATTCTGCTCTATGGATGACTATTACAACAGCGTTTATTTTAATTTTTTTTACAGTGCCTTTTTTAAAAGCAAAAAAAACAAACTCTGTAAGTGACCTTTACCCGACCAGAATGCAAGTTGCTGCTGAGCTCGGTTTTAATTTTATAAATAGTTTATTAGCAGACACTGTAGGTAAAGAGGGCAAAAAATATTTTCCTTTAGTTTTTACTTTGTTCATGTTTATTTTATTTGGAAATCTTTTTGGTATGATTCCTTACAGCTTTACTTTTACTAGCCATATCATAGTGACTTTAGCTCTTGCAATGGGTGTGTTTATTTTTGTTACTGTTTTAGGATTTGTAAAACATGGAGCAAAATTTTTTAGCTTTTTTGTTATCCCTGGCTTGCCCGTATATATGCTTCCTTTATTGATACCAATTGAAATTATATCTTATCTTTCTAGACCAATAAGCTTATCTGTTAGACTTTTTGCTAACATGCTTGCTGGTCATACTTTACTTAAAGTTTTTGCTGGGTTTGTCTCTGCACTAGGTTTTTTTGGAATTTTGCCATTAGTATTCATAATAGCTTTAACAGGTTTAGAAATATTAATTGCATTTTTGCAAGCATATGTTTTTGCAATATTAACATGTTTGTATATTAACGACGCTTTACACTTACACTAGATGAACATAAGGAGGTAAATATGGAACTAGTTGAAGGACTAAAATACTTGGGTGCAGGTTTAGCAGTGATCGGCGTGATCGGTGCTGGAATTGGTATCGGCAATGTTTTTGCTGCTTTTATTACTGCTGTTGGAAGAAATCCAGCTGCAAGAAACGAAGTTTTTACCATGACAATGTTAGGTTTTGCCCTAGTTGAAGCTATTGCTTTATTTGCATTGGTCATAGCATTAGTAATTCTGTTTTCTTAACAGGGACTGACTAACGGATGCCTCAATTAGAGCAAGTAGAGTTTTTTATATCTCAGCTTTTTTGGCTGGGTGTTTTTTTTGTAATACTGTTTACAGTATTGACATACATAACACTTCCTAGAATTAGAGCTTTTTTGAATCAAAGAGATGATTTTGTAAAATCACATATCTCAAAACAAGATGAATTAATCAAAAAAGCTGAGTCAATAATTGAAAACTACGAAGCAAAACTTACTGAGGCGAAGAACCAAGCATCACAAATTATTAATGATGCCAAAGATAAAGCTTTAAAAGAAAGTGAAGACTTAATCAAAGCTACGGAAGAAAAGATCCAACATGAAATCAAACAAACTGAGGAAAGGGTTGCGAAAGAAAAGGATACTGCGATATCTGAACTAAACGATCAACTTAAAGACTCAGCAACTAATTTTTTGTCAAAAGTAACTAACATAGAAAAGGGTAATATTAATCTTTAATGAGCTATTTATTTCAAGATCCTAAGTTCTGGTTATTAATTTCTTTTATTACTTTTGTTATTCTCATGATTAAGCCTTTCAAAAGTATGATGATTGGTGGTATTGACTCAAAAATTGAAGAAATTAAGCTTAATATTAATAATTCCTTAGAAACTTATAATAAAGCAGAAGAAAAACTCAAAGATGCAGAAAAACAAACTAGAGATTTATCTAATAAAGTGGATGACATTATATCTAACGCAAGGTCACAAGCTGAGTCTATTTCTAAAAATATTATAGAGAAAACTAATCAAACCATTAAATCAAAAGAAAAAAATTCCCTAGATCGAATTAAACAAATTGAATTATCTGCAATTCAATCAATAAAAAGTCAGGCCTCAATAGAATTAAATAAAATTATTGAAAATTATTTTTCTAATCTTTCAGAGGACAATAGATCTAGAATAATAATTAAAAGTGTATCTGATTTAAAATCAGTCAATTAATAGCGTAAAATATTTTTATACCTTCATCATAAGTATCTAAATCAATTTGAATTTTTTCATTTAAATCAAAATTTTGCCATGTATAACCCTCCCTATCAATTTTGAGATCTTTTGGGTATTGAAATTCAGCTATTGTAATATCCTCACTTAGGTTTGTGACAAAAATCATAAAATCAACTACATAAGTTTTTTTTTCTTCCTCAGACAAACGTACATTTATTTTGTAGTTTGTAGAAATCTCAACCTTGCTCTCGTCTATCAATAAATAACAACTAAGATTATAGTTATTTTGTAGTTCTATATTGGCATTATCTAAGGTAATAGATCTCGCTTCATATAAAATTAGAGATTGAGGACAATCTTTATTGCTTACTTTTAATTCTTTTTTTAAAGGATTTGATATTGAACAAGAAACTAAAAAAAAAGTTAATATTAAACATATTATAAATTTATAATTTTTCATTGTTGGATATTATGCATCATATATACATTAATTAAAAAATAATAAAAATAAAATGGCAGTTTACACATCAATAACTTATAAAGATGCCCAAGAATTATTTAGACCCCTCGGAGAAATTGAGATTCTTGAAGGTATAAAAGAGGGTGTAGAAAATACAAATTATTTAGTAAATTTGACTGACTCTAAAAAATATATATTAACTATTTTTGAAAAAAGAACTAAAGAAGTTGACTTACCATATTTCAACAATCTTATGAAATTATTTTACGATAACAATATTTCATGTCCGTTAAGTGTAACTATAGATAATAAGAACTTATTTAAAATTAAAGGGAAACCATGCTGCATATATACTTTTGTTGAAGGTAGACCTTTAAAAAATATAAATAATCAACAATTAAAATCATTAGGAAAATCGATAGCAGATTTGCATCAAGCTGGAAATAGCTCAAAACTTTTCAGAAAAAATATGATGTTACTACCTACTTGGAAATACATCACCAAAAAGTTTTCTAATGTTAACCCTAAAATTTATACTGAAGAGTATAAATATATTCTTAAAAATATTGATTACCTTCAAGATAAGTTTCCATATAATTTAAGACAAGTTAATATTCATGCTGATTTATTTAAAGACAATATATTTTTTTTAAATAACCAGGTTTCGGGTTTTATAGATTTCTTTTTTTCTTGTACTGATACTGTAATTTATGATTTTGCTACTCTTGTTAATGCTTGGTTTTTTAAAAACAATATATTTTCAGAAAATGATTATTTAAATTTTCTATCATCTTACATTCAAAACTTTGAATTAAATATTGAGGAAAAAGATAAATTAAACTTTTATTTAAAGGTAAGTGCTATACGTTTTTTCTTAACAAGACTTTATGACTTGCATTTTAATATTGAAGGAGATGTAAAACATAAAAATCCTCTAGAATTTTTTGAAATTTTTAAATTTCATGAAAAGAACAATATACAGGACTTTTTTTGATTAGTGTCTATACAGATGGTTCTTGTCTAGGAAATCCTGGTAACGGAGGATGGGCATTTTTGATTGTGGGAGATAAGAATATTTGCCACAGAACTGGTTTCGAACTTAACACCACAAATAATCAAATGGAACTAGTAGCTGTTATTAAAGCACTGGAGTTTTTAACAGAATTTAGAGACATTTCAATTAACACAGATAGCAATTATGTTAAACAGGGTATTACAACATGGATAATAAATTGGAAAAAAAATAATTGGAAAACATCAAGAAAACAGCCAGTTAAAAATAAAGAGCTTTGGGAACGATTAGATAAATTAAACCTTAGTAAAAATATTAATTGGAGTTGGGTAAAGGCACATAATATCGATGAATACAATAACCAAGTTGATACACTTGCTAGAAAAGCAGCAGAAACTCTAACTGAGTCTTCGTTTAACTAGTTCAGCTGTTTCAAGGTTATCAATAGGTCCTATTGATGAGAGAGTTAAATTTGAGTCTAGTATTTTTTTTCTTGCTTTTTCAAGGTCCTCTAATTGTACAGAGTCAATTTTTGAAATAAATTCTTCGGGAGATCTAACCTTATTGTGCATTAAATAACTTGAAGCATTAGATCTACATCTTGTTGAGATACTTTCCTCTCCTTTTAGAATTCCTACTTTAAATTTAGCTTTAGTCTTCGTTAATTCCTCCTGAGTAAAAGTATTAGCATTAATATTTAATTGATCGCAAAGTACGGGTATTAATTCTTTTACTTCCTTATGGCCTGTGCCAGCATAGACATAAAAAATACCTGAGTCAGAAAAGAAATCACCACTGCTGTATATGCTATAGACTAAACCTCTTTTTTCTCGAATTTCTTGAAATAATCTTGAAGACATACCAGAGCCGAGAAGTGTTGAATAAACCCTTGTTGCATAGTAAAGGTCTGAATGAATGTCTACACCTTCAAAACCTAGTAATAACTTTACCTGTTCTAAATTTTTCTCTTGGCGGTATTCTCCACCAACATAAGAAGATTTTGGAATATAATCGTCGTCCCCAAGAGGGAGATTTTGGAATTTATCCTCAACAAGTTTAATTATTTTGTCCTCTTCAAAATTTCCTGATACAGAAAACACCATTTTTTTTGGGTTATAGAAACCTTTCATAAAACCCTCTACTTCATCCCTTGATATGGACTTTATAATTTCAGCCGTACCTAAAATTGACCTACCCATAGGTTGGTCCGGGTAAGCTAATTCATCGAATTTATCAGCAACAATACTATCTGGCTCGTCAGCATACATTCCAATCTCTTGTAATATGACTCCTCTCTCTTTGTCGAGTTCCTTAGAGTCAAAAGTTGAAAACTGCAAGATATCGCTAATTACGTCTATGGACAGTTCAACATTTTCCTTTAAACCACTCATGTAATAGGCAGTTATTTCTCTTGAAGTATAGGCATTGTGAGAATTACCTACTAGCTCAACCTCTTTTGCTATTTGAGCAGCTGATCTATTTTTTGTTCCTTTGAATGCCATGTGCTCTAATAAGTGAGCAACACCATTGATTTCTTTTCGTTCATTTCTTGCACCGACCTTGTTCCACATTCCTACACTTACTGTTTCTACAGTGTTTACATAATCTGTTATCAAGGTCATTCCATTTTTAAGCTTATGAATATTAGGCATGTGCTTCTATATATTCTCCTAGTTCCTTGTAATTGTTATCTAAAATTGCAAATTTTTCATCATTAAGAAACTCTATGTTTTTATCATATTTTATATCGTTACCTACTACCTTTTCGACAGTTTCTTGAAATTTTACTGGATGGGCACAAGCAAGACACATTGCTTTTTTTAAATTTAATTTTTCCGCACATACAATACCAACAGCTGTATGAGGATCTAATAAGATCTTGTGATTTTCATATGTAATTTTAATTTGATTTTCAACCTCTTTAGAAGTTGCACTCTCAGATAAAAATTTTTCAGATAATGACTTATGAATAGTACTTTCTAATTTTTTATTATGTTCATTGCTTTGAATATTTTGAAAAAGCTCGTTTGTTGCCCTTGGTCCAAGAAGCTCTGCTAAAAGTCTTTCAAAATTACTTGATATTGTTATATCCATGCTAGGGCTATTAGTTTTTACAACATTGTAGAGATGTAGATCATTATTGCTTATGATTCGATGTAAAATGTTATTCTCATTTGTCGCAACAATTAATTTATTTATTGGAAATCCCATTGATTTTAGCAAATGGGCAGAATAAATATTTCCAAAATTACCACTTGGTACAACAAAATTATCAATATTATGATTAAGATATGACCATGCATAATAAATTGATTGTGGTAGCACCCTAAACCAATTAATTGAATTCACTGCAGTAAAGCTATATTTATTATTTATACCTTTGTCTCTAAATAGTTTTTTTACTAAATTTTGACAATCATCGAAACTTCCATTCAGGGCAATATTAAAGACATTATTGCCTCCACTCGTTGTCATTTGTTTTCTTTGGAAGAGAGATGTGGAGTTATGAGGGTGCAGAATAAAAATACTAATATTTTCAATATCTTTAAAGGCTTGAATTGCTGCAGAACCGGTATCACCAGAAGTTGCTCCGATTACTACTAATTTTCTATCTAGTTTCTTTAAATAATATTCATATATTTTAGCTAACAAACACATAGCGTAATCTTTAAAAGCTAGTGTCGGACCATGAAATAAATTCAATAGATCATTGTCACCTATGTTTGATATTGAAACAATTTCCTTATCAAATTTACAATAAGCCTCTTCGATAATCTTTTTAATTATTGGGGCTTCAAATAAATCTGATAAAAAAGGGGTTAAGATGAAATTTGCTATTTCAAAATAATTTTTTCCTTTTATTGCATTTATTTGATTATTACTAAATTTTGGAATTTCATTTGGAATAAATAGACCTCCATCTGGTGCTAGGCCGAAATTCAGTACCTGCTCAGCAGAGTACTCTTTTTTATCATCTCGTGTACTTATGTATTTCATTTAACAAATCTATCTACCAAATGCTCTAAATAATATTTTGGGTTTAAATTCTCACCAGAAATGCTTTGTAACATTTCATTAGATGAATATAAAGAAGCTTTTTGATGGATATTAGTATTTAACCAAATGATTAAATTATTTATATTTTCTTCATTAGGGTTGTCTAAAAAAATATCAAATTTAGGGCAATTAAATTTAATTTGTGATGCTATCATAGCACCAAGTGCGTAAGTAGGGAAATAACCAAATATACCCTCATACCAATGAATATCTTGGAGAACCCCTTCTGTCTCTGAAATAAGATTAATTGACAAATTATTTAAATAGTTTTCATTCCATAAATTTTTTATATCTTTAAATTTAATTTTGTTTTTAAATATCTCTTTTTCAATTTTATACCTGATGTAAACATGTATTGGGTAAGAAAATTCATCAGCACTAACCCTTATAGGATTAACTCTCACGGTATGATAGTGCTCTAAAAACGATTTTTCCAAATCTTTAGAGTTATCAAAAATATTGTTTATTATTTTAAAATAAATCTTTGATTTAAAGATATGATTTTCAAAAAAAAGAGATTGGCTTTCATGGACACTTAAACTACGAGATTGACCCAATGGTTCATAGAGATATTCATTAGGTCGGTTCTGCTCATAAACTCCATGGCCAGTCTCATGAAATAATGCTGATAAGGACTCTAATATATTATCTTCAAACCTAGTTGTTATTCTTACATCATTTGTAGCTCCTCCACAAAAAGGATGATGAGATTGGTCAATTCTACCTCTATCAAAATCGAAGTTGAGTTGTTCTAATTTTACTTTTACCATTTTTAATATTTCTGAGTCTGAAATATTTGATTTGTAAATATGAGGTGATTTAATTTTTTTAACATCCAAATATTTAGGTATTATTTCACTCTCAATTATTGAAAAAACTTGGTCGATCTTTGATGAGTCATAATCCATATCATATTTTGAAATTAAAGAGTCATAAGGTGATAGATTAGTAGCCTTAGCTAATTGAGACGCTTCCTCATGTACTAAGTCTAATAGATCATTGAAATCTTTTTCAATTATTGCAGAGTCATTTTTTGATCTAGCCTCTCTCCATAAGTGCTCACAAGTTAGTTTTTTTTTTATCAGTAGAGTTTTCAAATCTGGGTCAATAGCATTTTCTTTGACGATAATACTCTTCATTAATTTTAAAGACATACTATCTGCTTCGCTTAATTTTGTATTTTCAGCTTTTTGAATTTCTTCTTGAATATCTTCACTTCTAAATATTCTATCTGTAAAGTTAGATAAAATAGACATTTGCTCTGATCTAGACTCGATACTTTTTTTTGGTAGATTAGTTGCGTTATCCCAAAATAAAAGACCACTGACATCATTCAACACATAGTAGCTTTTAAAATACTCTTTGAGTTTATTCATATTTTCTTCTTATAATTAACAGCATAACGATACTTGACAAGCTAAGCAAAAACCAAAATGTCTTTTTGGGGTTAAATGACCTTTTCTTATTCTCAATAAACAGACTAATAAGAATAAAGTGCCAATTAATACATGAAAACCATGAAAACCGGTCGCCATGAAAAAAGTTGAAGGATATATACCTTCAGTAAAACCAAAAGTTGCATGTTGGTATTCATATATTTGTAAAAGTGAAAATATGAAACCTAAAAAAACTGTGTAATATAAACCTTTAAGAGCTTCTTTGTTATTACCCTCTCTTAATTCATGGTGTGCCCATGTACAGGTAGTGCCTGATAAGAGTAAAATCAAGGTATTTAAATATGGGATGTCTAGTGGGTCAAAAGTTTCAATTCCTTTTGGGGGCCAAACTCCTATTCCAAGAGTGCCTGTAAAAACTTCTTTGTACTCAGCTAAAAATGTTTTAGGTAATAGACTTGCATCAAAAAAAGCCCAAAAGAAAGCAACAAAAAACATTACTTCTGATGTGATGAACAGAGCCATACCCCACCTAAGACCAATCTCAGTGATTGAATTATGTACTTTCAAAAAAGTACTCTCTTTAATTATATCTCGCCACCACATAAACATAGTAAAAAGTATTAGAACAAGACCTGCCAACATAGGCCATAGCATCTCATAGTGCATATACAAAATAGCTCCTGAAACTAGAAAAAGAGCTGAAAAAGCACCAACTAATGGCCAGGGACTGGGATTTACAAGATGAAATTTATGTTTCTTTTCAGAGTCTTTAAATACTAAATCAACCATTCACAGATTATTTCATTCTTTTTTCTCAAAAAAGGTATATGACAAAGTGACATTCTTAGTCCTACTTGCCTCAGGATCGTCAAGTATCAATGGATCTAAGTAGAAAGTGACAGGAAACTCAACAACTTGATTTGGTTTTATCGTTTGATCAATAAAGCAAAAGCATTCAATCTTATATAAGTATGGGCCAATTTTAGGTGGTAAAATGTTAAATATAGACGTTCCTGTTGAGCTAACATCAGTATTGTTTTTAGCTTTAAAAACAACATCATACTTTACACCCTCTGTAATATTCATTTTTTGAGGAGCTTCGAACATCCAATCCAAACCTTCATTTACATGAGCTGAAAATATAACTTTTATATCGAGTTCCCCCAAGTTGATATTTTGGTGTTGTTCTTGAATTGTTACTTCTTTATTAAAACCTTGAAATCCAGTTAGGTCACAAAAAAGCTTATATAGTGGAACAGAAAAAATTACTAGACTTAGCATAAATCCAAGTATCAACATTAAAAAAATTAATGTTTTATTTTTATTTGATAAGTTCAAATACCAGATTTAATTCTAAATATTGTAATAAAATAAAATGCTGTTACGAGCATGAAAAGTAGAGCCAAGACTAATAAATTTTTATTTTTTCTTTTCATTAGAATAAATATTTATCAATAACTGTTAAAGCAAAAATAAGAAAAAGATAAACAATTGAATATCCAAAAAGTTTAATTGAGTCTTTCTTAATATTTTGTGACTTATTTAGTTTAAAAAGTTTGTAAATAAAATATGCATTGAGAAGATTGGAGCCTAAAAAAAAGCTCATTCCAGCGTATTTAAAAAAATATAGAGAGTTTACTGATGCAACCATTAAAAGAGTATAAATATTCATCATAAAAAGTGTTTTTTTTATACCGTGTTTAACAGGGTACATCGGTATATCAGCGTCAGAGTAATCTTGGTTTCTAAATATAGCTAATGCCCAAGAGTGTGGAGGTGTCCATAAAAATATTATTAAGCATAATATTAACGGGTAGAAAATTTGTTCATTTGAAATGCTTATCCACGCAATCACTGGAGGGAGAGCGCCTGCTAAACCACCAATTACTATATTCTGTGCAGTTTTGTGTTTCAGATACATTGTATAAAAAACAGAGTAATAAAGAATTGTAAATGCTAATAAGATTGAGGCCTTAATATTTCCAAAGAAAAATAAACCTACTACAGAAAAAAAAGAAAAAATTAATCCAATCCCAAGTGCTGTATTTGCTGAGATATTTCCTGAAGGAATAGGTCTAAACTTTGTTCTATCCATTTTAGAATCAATTATTCGATCAAACCACATATTTAAAATAGCTGAACCAGATGCTCCCATTGCTATAAGGGTAAGAGCCATTCCTTTTATAAATAAGCTTTTATCAGATGGGGCTAATAACATCGCACATAAAGCCGTGAATATTACAAGAGAAATTACACCAGGTTTAATTAGTAAATAAAGTTGTTTTAAAAAATTAATACCTTGCAAAAAGAACAGGTTTTGTTCTGTCTGTACAAAAGTTTGATGATGCTTTTTTTCTAACACAAATTAATTTTTTACTTCGGGCAATGTATCAAACTGGTGATAAGGTGGTGGAGACGGTAATGTCCACTCAAGTGTTTTCGCACCCTCACCCCATGGATTTGCTTCTGCTTTTTTACCTTTAAATAATGCGTAAACTATTATGAAAATGAATAGAATAAATGAAGCAAAAGATATATATGACCCAATTGAGGATATAATATTCCATCCAGCATAAGCATCTGGATAATCTGGAATACGTCTAGGCATACCTGCTAATCCTAAAAAGTGTTGAGGAAAGAAGGTTAAGTTAACTCCTAAAAAGAACAACCAAAAATGTAACTTACCAAAAAACTCAGAGTAATTTTTTCCGCTCATTTTACCAAACCAATAATAAATTCCCGCAAAAATACCAAACACCGCTCCCATACTTAATACGTAATGGAAATGGGCAACAACGTAGTATGTATCATGTAAAACGACATCAATACCTGCATTTGCTAAAATTACACCTGTTACTCCACCTAGAGTGAAAAGAAAAATGAATCCTAGAGCAAATAACATAGGGGTTGTAAATGTAATAGATCCACCCCACATTGTAGCGATCCAACTAAAAATCTTAACACCTGTGGGTACAGCTATGACGATTGTAGCAAGCATAAAATAAGCTCTAACATTTGCGCTGAACCCTACTGTGTACATATGATGAGCCCAAACAACAAAACCGATAAATCCAATAGCAACCATTGCATATGCCATACCTAAATATCCAAATACAGGTTTTTTTGAAAAAGTAGATACAATATGTGAGACGATACCGAAAGCTGGCAAAATCATAATGTAAACCTCTGGGTGACCAAAAAACCAGAATAAATGCTGGAATAGAACGGGGTCCCCTCCACCGGCAGGGTCAAAAAAAGTTGTTCCAAAGTTTCTATCTGTTAAAAGCATTGTAATAGCTCCACCTAGAACTGGAACAGCAAGTAAGAGAAGAAATGCTGTAACTAACATTGCCCAGACAAAAAGAGGCATTTTATGAATTGTCATCCCTGGTGCTCTCATATTCAAAATGGTTGTAATAAAGTTAACAGCACCAAGTATTGATGAAGCACCTGCTAAATGGAGTGAAAAAATGGCCATATCTACAGCAGGACTACTGTGTCCAGTAATCGAACTTAAAGGTGGGTAAATAGTCCAACCAGTTCCAGCACCACTCCCAACAAACATCGAACCTGCTATTAAAAATAATGCAGGAACTAATAACCAAAAACTAATATTATTCAATCTTGGAAAAGCCATATCAGGTGCGCCAATCATTAGTGGAATAAACCAATTTCCAAAGCCCCCAATCAATGCAGGCATTACGACAAAAAAGATCATTAGTAATCCATGAGCTGAGATAATTACATTCCACATTTGTCCATCTGCAACAAACTGCATTCCGGGTTCAGATAATT